>NZ_JBIYDW010000003.1:0-331693 GCF_044909235.1 Dermacoccus sp. GAS27A
CACCAACTCCATCTTGTCCCTCCAGACGGGCTCGCTTTTCGGTGCGGCCGGGGTCACCCACCCCCTCACGCGCGGCGCTCCCCGCCCCGGGGGCCGGCCCCCCCCCCCCGGGGGGGGGCGGCCCCGGCAGCATGCTCGGTGTGGCGCGACCTCAGCGTGGCTCGACGTCCGGTGTGGTTCGGCGGGGAACGCTGGAAGCGGTGGTCAGCTGAGACGCGGACGCAAGTTCAGCGCCTGCTGGACGAAGGCTCGCGCATCGTGGGGACTGTCGTTGAGTTTCCGCAGTTGCGCGGCAGTGACGTCATCGGGCCGCGCGGCGCGCACGCCGCGAGCCGTCAGATCGACGAGGGCGCGCTCAGCTGAGGAACCCGCGCACCACACGATCGGCGCACCGGCGTACGCAGCGACGTCGAGGGCCGCCGCGTAAGGCAGTCCGAACAGGGCCACCGCCGTCAGCTCACGCGCCAGCGCAACGGCGACCAGTTCACTGATCGCGTGGTCGAGGACGATGACGCCGGCCGGAGAGTCATGCTCGGCGTAGGCGCGTGCCGGCCATTCTTCGCGGGTGATCGCGTAGGAGTCGTGATCGCGCCAGGCGTTGGCGCCCGACGGGCCGTCGGCGAGCCACAACATGCGGCGGACGGTGCGTTCGCGTCTGAAACCGAGCGACCGCAGGACGCCCGCCGACGTCGCGTTGGCCGTGCGCACGTTCGCCTCGACGCGGTGCAGGCCCATGCCCGACGGGGTGGGGCGCAGAGCGATGTCGACGACGAGCGCGAGACCTTCGCGGAACAGCCCCTGCCCGACGTACGGGTCGAATGCGTTGTACCCCATCGTCGCGCTCATGAACCGCCCCTGCACGACGTTCGACACGTTGACGCAGCCGACGAGACCGGCCGTGTCGTGCGGGGCGCGCACGTCGTCATGGGCGCGGATGAGGAAGGTGCGGTGCTTCTCGGATTGCGCCGCGAGGTGGTGGACGAGATCGCCCGGATTGACGGGGTTCCACGAGCCGATGCGTGCCGCGGAGCGCGTCATCGCGCGTCGGTAGGGCTCGATGTCGGCTCGCCGGGCAACGCTGACGCTGACACGTTCGCCGTTGGCGTGGAGGAATTCGGCGCTGCTCATGCGTTCGGCCTCATTCGACGATGCGTCCGCGCAGGACGACGTGGCGCGGCGCGGCGAGGACGCGCACGTCGTCGCGCGGGTCAGCGTCGAGCATCACGATGTCGGCCGGCGCACCCTCCGTCAGGCGTTCGTGGCCGAGCCATTCGCGCGCGCCCCACGTCGCCGTCGCGAGTGCTTCGCTGTTGCTCATCCCGGCGTTCGTCATCTCGGCGACCTCGCTCGCGATGAGGCCGTGCGGCAGTTGACCGCCCGCGTCGGTGCCGGCGTAGATGCGGATGCCAGCGTCGCGGGCCGCGCCGATCGTGGTGTACCGGCGGGCGTGCAGGTCGCGCATGTGCGCAGCGTAGGCGGGAAACTTGGCCTCGCCGGCAGCGGCGAACGTCGGGAAGTTGTCGAGGTTGACGAGGGTCGGGACGATCGCGATGTCGCGCTCGGCGAACAGTGCGATGGATTCCTCGGTGAGGCCGCTCGCGTGCTCGATGCAGTCGACGCCGGCGTCCGCGAAGTCGAACAATGACTGCTCGCCGAAGCAGTGCGCGGTGACGCGCGCGCCCTCGGCGTGGGCGGCGTCGATGGCGGGTTTCAGTGCCTCTGCGGGCCAGCACGGGGTGAGGTCGCCGGCGTCGCGATCGATCCAGTCGCCGACGAGCTTGACCCAGCCGTCACCGCGGCGCGCCTCCTGGCGCACGTACGCGACGAGATCTTCGGGCTCGATCTCGTGGGCGTAGTTGCGGATGTAGCGCTTGGTGCGGGCGATGTGGCGGCCGGCGCGGACGATGCGGGGCAGGTCGTCACGTTCGTCGATCCAGTGCGTGTCGACGGGTGAGCCGCAGTCGCGCAGCAGGAGCGCGCCGGCCGCGCGGTCGGCGAGGGCATGCTCTTCGGCGCGTTCGGGCGGCACTCCCCCATGCGACTCGAGCCCGACGTGGCAGTGCGCGTCGACGAGCCCCGGCAGGAACCAGCCGTCGAGCTCGACGGCGTCGTCGAGGTTCGTCTCGGGACGCGCGTAGGTGATGCGTCCGTCGACGACCCAGGCCTCCCCTACCTCATCGTCAGGCCCGGCCAGGATGCAGCCGGTGAGGTGGAGCACATCGCCATTCATGAACCGACACTATCGCGCGACGTCGGCGCTGATCGCCCGAGAGGTCGTGCATGTTCGCGATACCGGTCGCACGAACCTGCACAACTCCTCCGGGCCGAAGGACGACCGACGCGGTTAGTCCTTGTCCGCCCCCGGGCCGAGGAACTTCTCGAAGCCCTTCGGCAGCTTCATGTTCGAGTAGTCGGGCTCGTCGTTCATCTGGCCGAAGGCGTTCTCCATCGCGGCCGCACGCGCCGCTTCGGCCTTGGCCGCTGCGGCCGCCTCTTCCTGCGCACGCTTGGCGGGGTTGCCGCTCTTGCCCTTCTTCTTCGGCTGGCTCTTCGCCTTCTTGCCACCGCCGCCACCAGGCATCGCACCCATGCCCGGCATGCCCGGCATGCCGCCGCCACGCTTCAGCTGACGCATCATCTTCTGCGCCTCGCCGAAACGCTGCAGCAGCTGGTTGACCTCGGAGACCGAGACGCCCGAACCTCGCGCGATGCGCGCGCGTCGCGAACCGTTGATCTGCTTCGGGTGCGTGCGTTCGAACGGCGTCATCGAGCGGACGATGGCCTCGACACGGTCGAACTCGCGCTCGTCGAGCGAGTTGAGCTGGTCACGCATCTGACCCATGCCCGGCATCATGCCGAGCAGGCCCTTGATGTTGCCCATCTTCTTGATGGCCGACATCTGCTGGAGGAAGTCGTCGAACGTGAAATCCTCCTCGTCCATGAACTTGCGCGCCATCTCGGCGGCCTGGCGCTTGTCGAACGCGCGCTCCGCCTGCTCGATGAGCGTCAGCACGTCACCCATGTCGAGGATGCGGCTCGCCATGCGATCGGGGTGGAAGACCTCGATGTCCTTCACGCCCTCGCCCGTCGAGGCGAACATGATCGGGCGACCCGTCACCGAGGCCACCGAGAGGGCGGCACCACCGCGGGCGTCACCGTCGAGCTTCGACAGGACGACACCCGTGAAGTCGACGCCGTCCTGGAACGCGATCGCCGTCTCGATGGCGGCCTGACCGATCATCGCGTCGATGACGAAGAGCACCTCGTTCGGCTGGATCGCCTCACGGATGTCGGCGGCCTGCTGCATGAGGTTCTCGTCGACAGCGAGACGACCCGCGGTGTCGACGATGACGACGTCGTACTGGCGTACCTTCGCCTGTGCGACACCGGCCTGGGCAACCCAGACGGGGTCGCCGTGGCTGCGTGTGCCCTCGCCCGTCTCCGAGACCGCGTCGTGGCCACCCTCGTTGCCACGCTCGGGCGCAAACACCGGCACGCCCGCACGCTCACCGACGACCTCGAGCTGACGCACGGCGTTCGGACGCTGCAGGTCGGCGGCGACGAGCACCGGGAAGTGACCCTCGTCGCGCAGCCGACGCGCGAGCTTGCCCGCGAACGTCGTCTTACCGGAACCCTGCAGACCGGCGAGCATGATGACGGTCGGGCCCGTCTTCGCGTACTGGATCGACCGCGTCTGGCCGCCGAGGATCGCGACGAGCTCCTCGTTGACGATCTTGACGACCTGCTGGCCGGGGTTCAGCGCCTGGCTGACCTCCGCACCGAGCGCACGCTCACGCACCCCCCGCGTGAACTGCTTGACGACGGGCAGCGCGACGTCGGCATCGAGCAACGCCATCCGGATGTCACGGATGGTCGCGTTGATGTCTGACTCAGTGAGACGCCCCTTGCCCTTGAGGTTGGCGAAGGTCGCTGTCAGGCGGTCTGAGAGGCTATTGAACACCGGCCCAGATTACCCGCTCCCATGCGGCCCCGTCAGATCGACCGTGCAGTGGAGCCGATGCCGAGCCCGTCGCGTCGGCGTTCGTCGATGTCGACGCTCGGTCTCGGCGGGAATGCCCTCGAGGAACGACGCATCGTGGCGACTGTCCCCATCTGCGATGCTCGTCCACATGGGCGTAGATGCAGATGTGGACGAAAATCGCAGAGGGGGACGGGATTCGCGGATGGGGATGCGGATCGTCGATGGGGACGGGTGCCGGAGTTCCTCGAGGTAGCGGTTCGAGCGAAGAGATGCGTCAGCCGGCGGTGCCGACGGCGTCGAGCACGGCGCCGATGACGCGCGCCGCGTGCGGTGGCGCCAGCGGCGAGCCCTGCTCGTCCGTGACGTAGAAGGTGTCGGCGCTGCGTCCCGCATATGTCGCGATGTGCGCGGAGCGCACGGAGACCCGCTCGACGGCGAATGCCGACCCCACGTCGAACAACAATCCGAGACGGTCGGCGGCGCGCACTTCGATGACGGTCGCGTGCTGCGATGCACCCGGGACGACGAACGCGGACGCCCGCGGCATCGTCGCGCGTGACGGCCCCGCGGCGGCGCGACGGCGCGCGTCCGCCTCGAGGGCACGCAGCGGCAGGCGCTCGCCCTCGCGCAACGTTCGCAGCGACCGCGCCAGGTCGCTCGTGCGCGGCACGTCGCCGTGCGGCACCTCGACGACCCACGTGTCGACGGCGAGGCCGTCGATCGTCCGCAGGTTCGCCGACCGCACGGACGTGCGTCGCAGCCCGAGCACGCCCGCCATGTCGGCGAAGAGGCCGAGCCGGTCGACGTCGATGATGCGGACGGTCACGACGCCGCTCACGCCCTCCAGCGGCTCGATCTCGACGACCACCTCCCCCGCCGCGACGCGTCCCCGCTCGTCCGCGCTCACGATGCCCGACGGGCTGCCAGCGTCGACCTGCGCCTGCACCCCGTCGCCTTCCGCGACCGAATCGGTCTCGCCCAGGGCCTGGGCTGACGCCGCGGGGGCGCGACTTGAGGGTCGAGAGACCGCAGGAAGAGAAACGGCGCGTCCGGTCGCCACGTCCTCGGACGGCCGCTGCTCGGCCGTCGCCCCGGGCGATGACCTGCCGGGGGACGAGGCACCCTCGAAGGTCGCGGCAGGTGCGGGCACGCCTGCGACCGTCTCCCCCGACGCGAACCGCCTGCGTGCTCGCGCGGCGAGGTCGCGCACGAGGCCGGCGCGCCACGTCGTCCATGCCTGTGGTCCGGCTGCTCGCGCGTCAGCCTCCGTCAGCGCGTCGAGCAGGTCGAGGCCTTCGGCGCTGCCGGCCGCCTCGCAGAGCATCCTGACGGTCGCAGGGTCGTCGGGGTCGCGTTTCGTCGCCAGATCGACGAGCGTGAGGTGTTCGCGCACGAGACGTTCGACGAGGTCGCAGTCGGCGCGATCGAAGCCCATGCGCTGGCAGATGGCGCGCGCGACGGGTGCGCCCTCCGCGCTGTGGTCACGCGCGCCTGCGACCTTGCCGATGTCGTGCAGCAGCGCGGCGACGAGGAGCAGGTCGGGCCGTGCCACGTGCTCGCGCAGGCCCGCCGCGATGACGACGGCCTCGATGCTGTGTCGGTCGACGGTGAACTGGTGGATCGCGTTTCGTTGCGGGCGCGAACGCACCGTCGACCACTCGGGCAGCCAGACGTCGACGATGCCGCTCAGATCGAGGCCCTCCCACACGTCGACGATGCCGGGCCCGCTCGCGAGGAACCCCACGAAACCCTCCCGGATCTCTCGCGGCCACGGGGCGGGCAGCGGCCCGCAGCTCGCGACGAGGTTCGCGAGGGTCGTCGGCCCGATGAGCGCACCCCGCGAGGCCGCCGCAGCGGCGGCGCGCAGCAACGTCAGGTGCCCGCCGTCGCGGCGCCCCGCGCCGAGGACGACCTCGCCGTCGTGCAGGTGCAACCCGTGCCCGAGCGGCGTCAGCGACGGTCGGCGCGGCCCGACGCGCAACGCCCGGGCTCGCTGCGACTGGCCGGCCGCGCGCACGGCCGCGTCCGTCACGTACGTGATCGTGCGCGCCGCGTCGACGACGCGCGTCAGCAACTCGTCGCTGTCGGAGCACCCGAGCAGCGCCGCGACGGCGTCCTGATCCTGCAGGCTGAGCCGCTCCCGACCCCGCCCGGTGACGACGTGCAACGCGTCGCGCACGTCGAGCAATTGCGCTCGGGCGCGTTCTGCGCTGGCGCGGTGAGGGTCGGCGAGCCACGCCGTCGTCAGCGCGCCGACGAGGCTGAGGTCGCGCAGGCCTCCCCCGGATTCCTTGAGGTCCGGATCAAGCGTCGTCGCGATGTCACCGAAACGCGCGTGCCGCGCCCGCAACGACTCGACGACCTCCGGCAGCCGCTTGCGCGCGGCACCGCGCCAGTCGGCGGCGATCGCCTGGCGTACCCCGGCGACGAGGACGTCGTCACCGGCCACGGATGCGATGTCGAGCATGCCGACCGCAGCGGCGAGGTCTGACGACGCGGCCTGGCGGCACTGCGCCAGCGTGCGCACGGAGTGGTCGAAGCGCACCCCTGCATCCCACAACGGGTACCACAGGGCGTCCGCGAGCTCGGTGATGCGTTTCGAGCCGACGCTGCGCCCGTCGTGCAGGAGGACGAGGTCGTAATCGCTCAACGGCCCCGCATCGCCCCGGGCCTGCGAGCCGACGACGGCGAGCGCCACACCGCTCTGACGCTCGGGCAGCCCCGTCGCCGCGCACGCATCGTGCCAGGCCTGCGCCATGAAGGCATGGGCCGACGCCGCGAGCCGCTCCCGACGTGCGGGGCCCGCGCCGGGTTGCTCGAACTCGCGCGTGCGCGCGAGGTCGAGACGTGCGGCGTAGTGGGCGGACACGGCGCTCATGGCTGCATCGTCCTCTCTCGGAGGGCTGGGCGGGGGTTCTGCGCCGTCGATGGCTGGGGTTTGTGCGTCTACGGCGACTACGACGGCGTGGCGCGCGGCGCGGTGCGCCTCACGAAGCGGGACGGACGCCGACGAACGCCGGGCCGGCGATCCTCGCGCGGCGACGGCGTTCGTCAGGGTCTCGACCCAACCGGGGCGGTCGACCGTCACCGTCGGCACTCGGGCCACGAGGACTCGTGCGCCACGTCGGCCTGGCTCACGTCGGCGAGGCTCACGTCCCGGGGGCGCTCAGACCGCGGCAGCGCCGGTCTCGCCGGTGCGCACGCGCACGATGTCGTCGACGGGAACGGTCCACACCTTGCCGTCGCCGATGCGTCCCGTCTGCGCGGCACGCACGACGGCGTCGACGACGGCGGGCGCGTCGGCGTCGTCGATGACGACCTCGATGCGCAGCTTCGGCACGAAGTCGACGCTGTACTCGGCGCCGCGGTAAACCTCGCTGTGGCCGCGCTGGCGGCCGTAGCCGCTGACCTCGCTCACCGTCATCCCGGCGATGCCAAAGGCCTCGAGGGCTTCCTTGACGTCGTCGAGCTTGAACGGCTTGATGATGGCGGTGACGAGTTTCATGCCTGCACTCCTCGCGGGTCGTTGTGTTCTGCGCCGGTGGTGCTGCCACCGAGGGGGCCGTGGCCGGACGGCAGCAGGCCGTGGCCGACGCGGGTACCGGAGGCGAACCCACCGAAATCGTAGGCGGATTCGGCGTGCTCGGCGGAGTCGATGCCCGCGAGCTCGTCGTCGTGGTCGATGCGCCAGCCCATCGTCGCCTTGAGGGCGAGACCGATGACGGCGGTGAGCACGCCCGTGAACGCGAGGCAACCGAGCGCGATGACGATCTGCACGACCGTCTGCTCGTAGCCCTTGCCGTAGAGCAGGCCGTTCGTCGTCGACAGCAGGCCGGCGCCGATCGTGCCCCACAGGCCGGAGACGAGGTGGACGCCGACGACGTCGAGCGAGTCGTCCAGGTTGAACTTGAACTTCAGGCTGACGGCCAGGGCGCTGAGGATGCCGGCGACCGCGCCGAGGATGAGCGAGCCGACGGGGCTGAGCGCACCACAGGCGGGGGTGATCGCGACGAGACCGGCGACGACGCCGGAGGCGGCACCGATGGACGTCGCCTCGCCGTCCTTGATCTTCTCGACGGCGAGCCAACCGATCATCGCCGCACACGTCGCGGCGGCCGTGTTGACCCACACGAGGGCCGCCGAACCGTCTGCGGCGAGCTCGGAACCCGCGTTGAACCCGAACCAGCCGAACCAGAGCAGACCGGCGCCGAGCATGGTCAGCGGCACGTTGTGGGGGCGCATGGGCACGCGGCCGAAACCGGCGCGGCGCCCGACGATGAGAGCGAGGACGAGGCCCGCCATGCCCGCGTTGATGTGCACGACGGTGCCGCCCGCGAAGTCGATCGGTGCGAACGTGGCCTTGCCGTCGGTCGAACCGAACATCGTCGCGGCGACGCCCTGGTCGGTGCCGCCGAGGAACCCGCCGCCCCACACCATGTGCGCGATCGGGAAGTACACGATCGTCGCCCAGATCGCGGAGAAGACGAGCCACGTCGAGAACTTCACACGGTCGGCGATGGCGCCGGAGATGAGCGCGACCGTCAGGCCCGCGAAGGTGAGCTGGAAGCCCACGAACGCGAGCTCGGGGATGTTTCCGTAGCCCTCGTACCCGAACGAGTTGAACACGTCGGCGACGTTGTGCAGACCGAACTTGTCACCCGGGTTCGCGATCAGCCCGGCGATGTCGTGGGTGCCGAACGACATCGAGTAGCCGTAGAGCACATAGATGATGCCGACGACGCCGAGGGCGCCGAACGACATCATCATCATGTTGAGCACTGACTTGGAGCGCGTCATCCCGCCGTAGAACAACGCCAGCGCGGGCGTCATCATGAGCACGAGCGATGCGCACACGAGGACGAATGCGGTGGCCGCATAGTCGAGTTGCGGGGCGGCCTCTGCCGCCAGAAGGTGTGCGTTCATGCTCAGTGATCCTGCCCTCGCCACGTTTCAGCATGCGGCTCGCGATGTTTCGCCCATGTTTCGGATGCGGCGCTGACGTGAAATCGCGGTCACATCCTGAGGGTATGCACGCCAGGTGAGACGTTTCGTGTCGAAGCGTGGACGTACGAGCGCCCACCGGCCGTGACGGCGGGTGGGCGCTGCGGGGCTCGAGACCGGCCTGCTCAGTCGAGCACGGCGTTGACGTAGGCCTCCGGGTCGAACGGCGCGAGGTCGTCGGGGCCCTCGCCGAGCCCGACGAGCTTGACGGGCACGCCGAGCTCACGCTGGACGTTGACGACGATGCCGCCCTTGGCGGTGCCGTCGAGCTTCGTCAGTACGACACCCGTGACGTCGACCGCCTGGCCGAACACCTCGGCCTGACGCATGCCGTTCTGGCCGGTCGTCGCATCGAGGACGAGCAGCACCTCGTCGATTGGGCTGCGCTTCTCGATGACGCGCTTCATCTTGGCGAGCTCGTCCATGAGACCGACCTTGTTGTGCAGGCGCCCCGCGGTGTCGAGCAGCACGACGTCGCACTCGTTCTCCTGACCGGCCTTGACAGCGTCGAACGCGACGGCGGCCGGGTCGGCGCCCTCCTTCTCGGAGCGAACGGTGGGCACGCCGACGCGGGCGCCCCACGTCTCGAGCTGGTCGGCTGCGGCGGCACGGAACGTGTCGGCCGCGCCGAGGATGACGTCCTTGTCCTCGGCGACGAGAACGCGCGCGAGCTTGCCGACGGTCGTCGTCTTGCCCGTGCCGTTGACGCCGACGACGAGGACGACGGCGGGCCGATCGCCCACGCGGCTCGCCGCGATGCGGCGATCCATGTCGGGCCCGACCTGCGCGAGCAGCTCCTCGTGCAACCAGCCGGAGACGGTTTCCTCGTCCGTGGCACCGTGCACGGCGATGCGGCGTTTGAGGTTGTCGACGATCTGCGTCGTCGCCTCGACACCCAGATCGGCCTGCAGCAACGTGTCCTCGACGTCCTCCCACGCCTCGTCGTCGAGGCTGCCGCCGGACAGCATGGCGAGCAGGCCCTTGCCGAGCGCAGTGTTCGAGCGCGACAGTCGCTCACGCAGGCGAACCATGCGCCCACGGGCCGACTCGGGGCGCTCGAGCGCAGCCGGTTCGGGCGCGGGCGTCTCGTCGACGACGCCAGCGGGCTCGACGACCTCGGGGGCGGGCGCTTCATCGCGCGGTGCGTCGACGACGTCGGTCTGCGCGGGCTTCGCCGGGGCGGGCGCCGCCGACTTCGACGTGTCGATGCGCACACCCGAACTCGGCGTGTACTGCGTCTTCTTCGGTGGCGTGCGTGGAATCTCGACGGATTCCTCGCGCGCCGGAACCTTCGGAGCCTTGCGCGAACGGCCGCGGACGAAGGCCACGAGGCCCATGACGGCGGCGACGAGCGCTACGGCGACGACACCAAGAATTTCCCAGAGCTGATCCACGCCGCCATCATTGCAAACGGCACCGACAACCGCCCAACGAGGCGGCGACGGCACGCGTCAGCTGGGGATCAGGAGCGGCGGATCCGACCTCCGCGCTCGGGCGCGCGCTCGCCGTCCTTGGCCGTCGCGGCGCGCGGGGCGGCTGGCGCGTGACCGACACGGAAGAGCTTCTCGCCACGCGTGGTGAGCACCGGACGGCCCGCCCGTCGCGCCGGCAGCGCGACGATGCCGACGACGAACGCCGCCAGAACGACGGT
Source organism: Dermacoccus sp. GAS27A (assembly GCF_044909235.1). Taxonomy (NCBI): domain Bacteria; kingdom Bacillati; phylum Actinomycetota; class Actinomycetes; order Micrococcales; family Dermacoccaceae; genus Dermacoccus; species Dermacoccus sp. GAS27A. Next base: position 10,635 of record NZ_JBIYDW010000003.1, read on the forward strand.
CAGCGTCATACCGAGCACGATCCAGAACACGAATCCTCCGAGGGGTGGGTGTGACGCGCGGATGGCACGTCGGGTGGGAGCGAGCGCATGAGGCCTGCTCCGCCACGATTGTCGCCGAACCGTCCTGACGGCGCCAGTCGACGCGCCTCAGGCGGCCCTCGCGTCGCACAACGACTAGCGGCGCCGTCAGGACGCCTCGGCCGGCTCGGGTGCGACCCGCACGTCGGCGAGACGCTGTGAGACCACCGTCGTCACGCCGTCACCGCGCATCGTCACGCCGTAGAGGGCGTCGGCGACCTCCATCGTCCGCTTCTGGTGCGTGATGACGATGAGCTGGCTCGAGTCACGAAGCTCCTCGAACAGCGTGATGAGGCGACCGAGGTTCGCGTCGTCGAGGGCCGCCTCGACCTCGTCCATGATGTAGAACGGGCTCGGGCGCGCCTTGAAGATCGACACGAGCAGCGCAACGGCGACAAGGGAACGCTCGCCGCCGGACAGCAGCGACAACCGCTTGATGCGTTTGCCCGGCGGGCGCGCTTCGACGTCGAGGCCCGTCGTCAGCATGTTCTCGGGGTCGGTCAGCACGAGCCGCCCTTCACCGCCGGGGAACAGGCGGGAGAAGACACCTTCGAACTCGCGCGCCACGTCGTGGAACGCCTCGGTGAAGACCTGCTCGACGCGCGCGTCGACCTCGCTGACGATGGACAGCAGGTCCTTCTTCGAGCCGCGCAGGTCGGCGAGCTGCTCGCTGAGGAACGTGTGCCGTTCCTCCAGGGCCGCGTACTCCTCGAGGGCCAGCGGATTGACCTTGCCGAGCTGCTTGAGGTCGCGTTCGGCCGTGCGCAGCCGCTTCTCCTCCAGGGCCCGCTCGAACGGGCGGCTCGCGACGGGCTCAGTACCGCTCGGGGGGCCGCCGTCTGCGTCGTCGCCCTCGCTCCCCTGCCCTGACGGAGCGCGTCCCGACGATGCCTGGGTGTCGGCTTTCTCGCCGGCCGTCATACCGGCGCCGGCCTCGAACAGCGGCACCGGCAGATGCGGCCCGAATTCTTCGACGAGGACGTCAGGGTCGATGCCGAGTTCCTCGACCGCCCTCGTCTCCAGCGCCTCGATGCGCAGCCGCTGCTGAGCGCGCGCCATCTCGTCGCGGTGGACGGAGTCGGTGACCTCGCGCAGTTGGTCGCTGCATTCCTGCAGGCGGACGCGGGCGGTGCGCAACGCCTCGTCCCGAGTCGCCTTGCTTGCCTGCTCGGCGTCACGCGCCCGGGTCACCTCATCGCGCGCGCGACGCACCTGCTCGCGTGCCAGTTCGGCGGCCCGTTCGACGGCCTGCGCCAGGGCTGCGGCCTCCCGACGTCGGACGCGGCGCGCCTGCGCCCGTTCGCGCGCGGCGACCTCCGAGCGTGCGGCGGCCTCGAGGGATTCAGCGCGCCCAGCGATCGCGCGGACTCTTTCCTGAAGCGTGCGAAGCGTCAGACGTTGCTCGGTCTCCTGCTCGCGCGCCGTCGCGGCGAGCGTCGCCAGACGGTCTCGTTCGGCGACGGACGGTTCGCTCTCACCCGGTTCGGCCTGCGCCTCGTCGAGACGCATCTCGAGTTCCATGAGCTCTTCACGGTTCGCATCGAGCGCGACGCTCGCCTGCTCGATCGAGTCGTTGATGCGGTCACGCTCGTGGGAGGCCGCGGCGATCGCCTGATGGTGACGCGCGAGCGCCGCCATGAGTTCCTCGATGCGCGCGTCGTTCTCGGCGAGCGCCGCCGCAGCATCGTCCGCCGCGTCCTGCGCGGCCGCGAGTGGCTGCGTCAGGGCTTCCAGGGCGTTTTCCGCGTTCTGCTCGGCGTCGGCTGCGATCTCCGCGTCCCGGACGGCCTGCTCGTGCGCCGCGCGCACCTCGAGGCGGGAGCGCCCAGGGCGGCCCCCACCACGCACCGCGGTGGGTTCGTAGACGTCCCCGTCGAGGGTGACGGCCCGCGCGCCGGCGTGGACGAGCGTGAGCGCGCTGCCGGCGTCGGGAACGATCGCGAGTCGGTCGACGAGGACGTCGAACGCGCTCTGCATCGTCGCCGGTACGCTCGCGACGTCGCGCACCCAGACGGCACCCTCGGGAAGGGGCGGCCAGTCGTGGGTCGTGACGTCGTGCGGCGCGTCTCTCGCGACGAGGAGAGCGACGCGGCCGCCGTCCTGCGCTCGCAGGGCGGCCAACAGAGCTGCGGCGTCGGTGTGGGAGTCGACGAGCAGGGCCTCGGCAGCCCACCCCAGAGCGAGCGAGACGCCGGCTTCGTGACCTGGCTCCACCTCGAGGCGGCTGACGACGTCGCCGAGCACGCCCGGCGCTTCGGCGGGGAGGTTCTCGAGCCCCGCCGTGTCGGAACCGAGCGTCTCATCGAGCGCCTGCGCGCGTGCGGCTGAGGCGCTGCGGCGTTGGGCTGAAGTATTGCGTTCGTCGCGCAGCACGCGACGACGTTCGAGCAGGGCAGCGTGATCAGCCCTCAGCTTCTCCGCAGCATCATTGAGCGCCGCTTCGGCGGCTTCCGCGTCGCGCAGCGCCTCCTCGAGAGGCGCCAGCTCCTCCTGGGCCTGGGCCACTCGCGTCGCGGACTCCCCGATGCTGGCGCGCAACCGCGCGAGTTCGGCCTCGCCTGCTTCCACGCGTGAACGCCGAACCTCGACTTGACCGTGAAGCTTGGCCAGACCCTCGCGTCGATCTGCGGCTGCCCGCGCGATCCGCACGAGTCGCTGCTGTTCGACCTGATGTTCACGTTCAGCCTTCTCGCGCACCTCGACGGCGGCGTCGAGCGCCTCCTGGGCTCGCTCGACCTCGGCCTGCAGCTCCAGCTCTTCCCCCCGGACCCGTTCGGCCTGACGCCGCAGCTGCTCGGGATCCCGGCCCGAACCGGGCGTCTCGTCCTGCGCCGCCGTCAACGAGGTGGCTCGTTCCGCGGCGAGTCGGCGCGTCGAATCGAGTTTCTCCTCCAGTGACAACAGCGCATACCACTGCGACTGCAGCCGTTCGAGCACCGGAGCGCGGGCTGCGATCTCGGCCTCGATCTCCTCGACGCCGGCCTTCGCGGCGCGCACCGCGTCGTCGAGTTCGGCGCGACGCCGCACCATCGCCTGTTCGTCCGCGACGTCGGCCTCGAGCCGCGCGCGCTGCTGGACGAGGTCGTCGGCGAGCAGCCGCAGCCGTGCGTCACGCACCGTCATCTGGATGGCTTGCGCCCGACGCGCCGTCTCGGCCTGGCGTCCCAGCGGCCCGAGTTGGCGGCGAACCTCGGCCGTCAGGTCGGCGACGCGCGTGAGGTTGGCCTCCATGCCGTCGAGCTTGCGCAGCGCCTTCTCCTTGCGACGGCGGTGCTTGAGCACGCCGGCCGCTTCTTCGATGAACCCGCGACGTTCCTCGGGCGTCGCGCGCAGCACCGCGTCGAGCTGGCCCTGGCCGACGATGACGTGCATCTCCTTGCCGATGCCCGAGTCGCTCAGCAGCTCCTGGATGTCGAGCAGTCGGCACGGCGTGCGGTTGATCGCGTATTCGGAGCCGCCGCCGCGGAACATGGTGCGGCTGATCGTCACCTCGGTGTAGTCGATCGGCAGTGCGCCGTCGGAGTTGTCGATCGTCATCGTCACCTCGGCGCGCCCGAGCGGCTGGCGCCCGGAGGTGCCGGCGAAGATGACGTCGTCCATCTTGCCGCCGCGCAGGCTGCGAGCACTGCCCTCGCCCATGACCCAGGCGAGCGCGTCGACGACGTTGCTCTTGCCGGAACCGTTCGGACCGACGATGCAGGTGATGCCCGGTTCGAGGACGAGGTTCGTCGCCGACGCGAACGACTTGAACCCCTTGAGGGTCAGCGACTTGACGTACACGGCGCGCGGTTCAGGCGGTCGGCTGCGGCGCGCCGGCGGCGGCCGTGTCGCGCGCCGTGAGGACGAGCGGGCCCTCGGCGGTGATCGCGACGGTGTGCTCGGAGTGCGCGCCACGGGAACCGTCGACGCTGCGCAGCGTCCACCCGTCCCGGTCCTGGATGATCTGGTCGGTGCCCGCCATGAGCCAGGGCTCGATCGCGATGACGAGGCCAGGCTTGAGCTTGAGGCCGCGGCCTGCACGACCGTCGTTGGGCACGTGCGGTTCGCCGTGCATCGTGCGGCCGACGCCGTGGCCGCCGAACTGCGTGTTGACGCGGTATCCGGCGCCTGCGCAGACGTCGGCGATGGCGGCCGAGATATCGCCGAGCTTGTTGCCGGGCTGCGCGGCCGCAATCCCTGCGGCGAGGGCTCGCTCGGTCGTGTCGATGAGGCGCAGGTCAGCCTCGCGCGGCGTGCCGACGACGAAGGAGATCGCCGAGTCGCTCACCCAGCCGTCGAGTGATGCGGCGAAGTCGACGCTGAGCAGGTCACCGTCCTTCAGGGCGTAGTCGTGCGGCAGGCCGTGCAGGACGGCGTCGTTGACGCTCGTGCACAGCACCTTGCCGAACGCGCTCGCGCCGAAGCTCGGGTGGTAGTCGATGTAGCACGACTCCGCACCGGCGTCGGTGATCATGCGGTGCGCCAGGGCGTCGAGTTCGAGCAGGTTGACGCCGACGTCGGCGGCCTCGCGCAGGGCTGTCAGGACGGATGCGACGAACGCCCCGGCGGGCTTCATCTCGTCGATCTCTCGGGGCGTACGCAGTTCGATCACCCGACTACGGTAGTGCAGCCCGCGCCCGGACGCCGTCGAGCCTCGCGAAGCGTCAGCGGTCGACCGTGTCGCGACGGCCTGTCGCGACGACCAAGATGACGACTGCATTCGTCACGGTTGCCGCCTTGTCGGTCGAGGTGGCCGGATGAACGTGGGGATCGGCCATTCGGGATCGATTCCTCGCGCGGCACGAACCGCCTTGGCCCAGTCGTCCGGGTCGCACATCTGTCATGCCACTTCGTTCGTCGCGATCTTGGCAAGCAGGCGGCGAACGACCGATCTCATGGATCTCGACAGGGCGACCTCCTGCCGATCGAGGCAGACGAACAACGTCACTGCGTCCTGCAGATGACGCTCGCGGCTCGCTCCGGGAAGGAAGTAAGCCCAGCTCTCGAGTGCCAGAGCGGCGGGAAGATCCGGCAGACGAACCCGCGTGCCGGTGGGGAGGGTGTGATCAGTGGTTCACTTCATGGCCGAAGCTGAAACCGGAACGTCCACCACTCGCCTCCCCCGGTAGACCGGTGGGCGACTCTCACGGTCGGCAACCATGAGGTCGATCACCGCACCGTCAGCGCGAACGAACCGATGGACAGGTGCGCGAACGTTCAGGGACTCCTGGAGATCGAAGCCGATGCTCTGAACGGCCGGCGCGGCTGCGCCGTACCAAGAAACCCTGATCTCCACCACGAGGTCCGCGTCGTGCGTGGGCCGGGCGTGTGCAACCCCGGCCTCTCTGGCATGGCAGTGCACCGTGGGACCGCCGATCAGCACCCACCGCTCCCGGGGCATCGCTGCAGCCACGGCTTCGAGCGTGTCGAAGGAGTCACCGAGCACGAGCACGCTCCTCGATCGCCTGGTCGGCGGCGGCGCTCACGCGAGCGTCCCCGAGCAAATACGTGTCGATGAGTGTGCGTGCGATGCGATCATCGCGCACGGGTCGTTCGACCACCCCGACATTCCCGTTCGCGTCCACGCACACATCTGCGACGTACTCGACTTCATCGAGATCGACGACGCGACCGAAGCGCAGCCAGCTCCCCTTTCCGACGATACCGAGCTGATGCAGGTCAGCACGAGTCGGGCCGAGCCTTCAATCGTGACCTCTCGGATCCGCCGAGCTCAGCGGTCGCGCCCGACGTGAGAAGGTCGAGCGCCGCATTTCGACCCGCCTCGTTCCACATGCGTCCCTATGCGGCGACGTCGTCCTGCGCGATCCCGTCGCGTGGGACGACGACATCATCGCCGGCTTCCGCAACGACCCCGCAGTCAAACGATGGTTGATCGTGACCGACGAAAGCCCGCAGGACTGCGACGCCGCTGGATGGGGGTCGCGGCGAGCGAGTCGGACTTCTCGCGCATCGCAGAGGTCGCCGGCATCGGAGCGCGTGCGGTGATCGACCCGTTGTTCAGGAACCGTCCATCGTCCGGGGCGGCTTCTGGCACGTCGGGCAGAAGTGCGACGAGCGGTTCATGAACTGCTCCCTGACGATCAGCGTGCCGCAGCGGCGGCACGGCTTGCCCTGCTGGCCGTAGGCGTCGAGAGAGCGATCGAAGTAGCCGCTCGCACCGTTGACGTTGACGTAGAGCGCGTCGAAGCTGGTGCCGCCATGATCGAGCGCAGAACGCATGACGTCCTGCGCCGCCGTGAGCACGCCGATGAGCTGCGTCTTCGTCAGCATGCGTCCCGGGCGTCGACCGTGCACCTTCGCGCGCCACAGCGCCTCGTCGGCGTAGATGTTGCCGATACCGCTGACGATGCCCTGATCGAGCAGCATCCGCTTGATCGCGACATCCTTGCTGCGCATGAGCCGCGCGACGGCGCCCGCGTCGAACGCCTCCTCGAGCGGGTCAGGCGCGATGTGCGCGATCGACGCGGGCACCTCGCGCCCGTGCGCCACCGTCAGGTCGTCGAGGAACAACCCGCCGAACGTCCGTTGGTCGACGAAGCGCATCTGCTGGGCCGATGGTTCCGAGCCCGGCCTCTCCGATGCGTCAGTCACCCCCGGCGCATCCACCACATCCCCCGATCCGGCACGCTCACCCGACCGCTCGGGCGACGCGAGCTTCACAGGCGCCGACAGGTCGAACACCGCATGCGCATGCTTTTCCAGCGGCGAGTCGGCGCTCTCGACGAGCACCTGTCCACTCATGCCGAGGTGGATGACGAGGGCGTCGTCGGCCACCGCACCCTCGCGCCGGCCCAGCGGCACCGTCGCGTCCGCCGAGCCATCAGAACCAGGCGCGGCGTCTTCGAACGTCACCCACAGGTACTTGCCGCGCCGTTGGGCCGACGCGACCCGTCGTCCGAGCAATGCGTCGGCCAGATGCTGCGGCCCCGGCAGGTGACGGCGTGCGACGCGCGAGCCCGTCACCCGGGACGTGACGAAGGCCCGGCCGACCACGTGGTCGTCCAGGCCTCGTCGTACGACTTCCACCTCGGGAAGCTCAGGCATGCGCACCGTCCGTGACGGCGACCGCGTCCGCCTCGTCGCGTACGACGTCACCGCCGGCCGAACCGGCGTTCTTCGCCGCTTCGTCGCGCAGGCTCACCCACGCGTTCTCGGCGGCGATCATCTCGGCCGACTTCTTGTTGCGCCCCGTACCGACACCGAGGGTGCGCCCGTCGACGACGACGGTCGCGGTGAAGACCTTGTCGTGATCCGGCCCTTCACCCTCGACGACGTACGTCGGCGCACCGAGGCCGGCCGCAGCGGTGGCCTCCTGCAGCGACGTCTTCCAGTCGAGCGCCGCACCCATCGTCGACGATCGGTTCATCAACGGATCGATGAGGTGGTGGACGATGCGACGCCCCGCCTCGATGCCGCCCGAGAGGAACACCGTGCCGATGACGGCCTCCGTCGTGTCGGCGAGGATCGAATCCTTGTCGCGCCCACCCGTGGCGAGCTCGCCACGCCCGAGCAGCAGGTACTCCCCCAGCTCGAGACCGCGCGCGACCTCAGCGAGGGCCCGCGAGTTGACGACCGCCGCCCGCTGCTTCGCGAGGTGCCCCTCCGGCGCGTCGGGCTGATCCGTGTACAGCGTCTCGGTGACGACGAGGCCCAGCACGGCGTCGCCGAGGAACTCCTGGCGCTCGTTGTGCGGAATACCGCCGTTCTCGTACGCGAACGAACGGTGGGTCAGGGCACGACGAAGCAGCGACTCGTCGACGTCCACACCCGAAACCTCAGAGAGGATCCGGACGAGGTCGCCGACGGGCCGCTGCGACACGTCTGCAGCTGACCGCTTCGAAGACTTCTTGCCCACGGTCTGCGATCGGCCGATCAGGCCTGGTGCTCGGTGCGCTCCGCTGCACCGTAGTGGCGGCCGTTGTACGTACCGCACGCCGGGCACGCCATGTGCGACTGCTTGTTGGCACCACACGCGGGGCACGCCTGCACGGCGACGGGCGTCGCCTTCCAGTTGGCTCGGCGCGAGCGGGTGTTGGCGCGGGACATCTTCCGCTTCGGGACAGCCACGTCAGTTCCTCTTCTCGTCTTCTGCCGATCCAGCCTCGGTCAGGTTGACCAGGGCCGACCAGCGGGGGTCGATAGCTTCGTGATGGTGATCGGGGTCGTCGTCGAGTCGTGCACCGCATTCGGAGCACAACCCGAGGCAGTCCTCGTGACACACAGGTTGGAACGGCAGGGTGGGCACCACAGCGTCCCGCAGCACGGGCTCGAGGTCGGCGTCGTCGCCGTCGAGCTCATGCAGTTCGTCCTCATCATCGCCGCCTGCCACCTCGCGGTGGTGCGCAGCACGATCGGCGTAGACGAACAGCTCCTGAAAGTGGACGTCGACCGGGTAGGTCACGTCCTCCAGGCACCGCACGCACGCGCCGGTTGCCGTCGCCTCGACCTCACCGGTGATGAGGACTCCTTCCATCACCGATTCGAGACGCAGGTCGAGCCCGACGGGCTGACCCTCCTCGATGCCGATGACGTCGGTACCGAAATCTGCCGGAGCCTCGACGTCGCGGTGGAGGCGCAGCGAGTTTCCGGGTCGACGACCGAGCTCCCTGGTGTCGAGCACCAGCGGGCGGCGGGAATCAGCCTGGGTCATTACCTTGCACTCTTCGTCGGTCGAGAACTTCGAACATCTTTCGGCCACAGCGATGGCGTAGGCCGACGTGCAAGTCTACGCCGCGGGCGCGCACTCTCCCAAATCCCAGAATGTGCGGGCCTGCGCACGTCAACGCGACGCGCCGACACGTTCGAGCAGCGGGCCGAGGACGGGCTCCGGAACCATGCCCGTGACGTCGCCGCCGAGGCCCGCGACCTGCTTGATGAGCGAGCTCGACAGGTGATCCAGGCCCGGGTTTCCGGGGATGAACACCGTCTCTAGACCCGATAGCGCGCGGTTCATCGTCGCCATCGGCGTCTCGTAGCTGAAGTCGGTCTCCCCGCGGAGCCCCTTGACGACGAGCGGCGCGCCCAGCTCACGGCACACGTCGACGAGCAGCGTGTTGGCGTAGGCCGCGGCACGGACGTTGTTGAGATGCGCGACCGAGCGCTCGATGAGGTCGACGCGCTCGTCGGCGCTGAATGTCCCCTGCTTGTCGGGGTTGTGCAGCACCGTGACGACGACGTCGTCGAACAGCGCCGCGCACCGCTCGATGACGTCGAGGTGCCCCAGCGTCAGCGGGTCGAACGAGCCGGGGCAGACGCACGTCGTCATGATGTGACCTTTGCGATGTCCTCGGGCGTACCGGTGACGACGATCTCGGGCACGACCTGATCGAGCGTCGCGACAACGGCCTGGACGTCGTCGGGCTCGGGCGCGTCGTCCTGGGCGAGCTCGGCGAACCACATCGTCGTCTCCCCGTAGACGCGCGGCTCCCAGGCCTCCAGGCGCGGGTGCCACGTCGGCTGCGGCGAACGCGACGAGCGTTCGACGACGACGAGAGCGCGCTCGGCGAGCCACTCCCGCTCGACGAGCAGGTCGATGGCCTGCCGCAGCTGCTCCTCGCTCACGCTGTACGGCGGGTCCATGAGCACGAGCGCGGCCTTGACGCTCGGCGGGCCCTCGAGGAACTTCTCGACGGCCTGCGTCACGACACGCACCGGCGAGAACCCGAGGTTGCGCACGTTCGTGCGGATGACGGTCGCGACGCGGCGGTCGACCTCGACGAACGTCGCGGACGCGGCGCCGCGGCTGAACGCCTCCAGCCCGAGCGCGCCGGAGCCCGCGTACAGGTCGAGCACGTCCGCGCCGAGCATCGCACCGAGATGCTCCAGCCGGGAGAACAGCGCCTCACGGACGCGGTCGGACGTCGGGCGGGTGCCCGCTCCGGGGGGCGTGTCGAGCCTGCGGCCACCGGCGGAGCCGGCAATGATGCGCGTCATCAGCTTCTTTCCAGAAATTCGGCCTGCGACGCGTCCACGCGGGCATGCGCGGCCTGCGCCAGCAGGGGATGCTCGGTCAGAGACGGATCCGCTTCGACGATGGCGGCGGCCTCGGTGCGCGCGGCCTCGATGACGGCGAGATCGGACGCCTTCGTCAGCTCCAACCAGTCGAGAGACGATCGCCGTCCGCTCTGCGCGGCGCCGAGCACGTCTCCTTCCCGTCTCAAGTCTAGATCCAGATCGGCGATGGCGAATCCGTCGTTGGTCTCCGCGACGCGCCGCAGACGCTCGAGCGTGTCGGGGTTCTCGTTGCGTGTCACGAGCAGGCACAGCCCGCCGTGCTCACCTCGCCCGACGCGTCCGCGCAGCTGGTGCAGCTGCGACAGGCCGAACCGGTCCGCGTCGACGATGACGATCATCGACGCGTTCGGCACGTCGACGCCCACCTCGATGACGGTCGTCGCGACGAGAACGTCGACCTCGCCGGCGCCGAAGCGGCGCATGACGTCGTCCTTCTCCTCGGCGGGCAGCCGGCCGTGCATGAGATCGATCCGCAGCCCAGCGAGCGCAGGCAGGCGGCGCATCTCGTCGATGAGGTCGACGACGCCGATGGGGCGCGCCGCGGCATCGCCCTCCCCGGCGCCATGAGCGTCGGGCCCGTCGACGAGGCCCGGCGCGACGGGCTCGCTGCCGTCACCGATGCGTCCGGCGACGACGTAGACCTGACGCCCGGCGGCGCACTCCTCCGCGATGCGCTCCCACACCCGGTTCATCCACGACGCGACGTGCGTCGGCACGACGTGCGAGACGATCGGCGCACGCCCACGCGGCAGCTGACGCAGCGTCGAGACGTCGAGGTCGCCGAACGCCGTCATCGCGACGGTGCGCGGGATCGGCGTGGCCGTCATGACGAGCACGTGCGGCGGGCGGTGCGCCTTCGAGCTGAGCGCCGCGCGCTGCTCGACGCCGAAGCGGTGCTGCTCGTCGACGACGACGAGACCGAGGTCGGCGAACTCGACGTGCTTCTGCAGCAGCGCGTGCGTGCCGATGACGATGCCCGCCTCGCCCGAGACGATGTCGAGCAGCGCCTGCGTGCGCGCCGAGGCCGACATCGAGCCGGTGAGCAGCGTGACGCGGGTGCCGTCGTCCGCGCCGCCGAGGCGTCCGCGTTCGGCGAGCGGGCCGAGCATCGCGCGCATCGAGGCGGCGTGCTGGGCAGCGAGCACCTCCGTCGGCGCGAGCAGTGCGGCCTGCGCGCCCGAGTCGACGACGGCGAGCATGGCGCGCAACGCGACGAGCGTCTTGCCCGAACCGACCTCACCCTGCAGCAGGCGGTGCATCGCGACAGGCTCGGCGAGATCGCGCGCGATCTGCTCCCCCACCTCGCGCTGGCCCTCGGTGAGCTCGAACGGCAACGTCGCATCGAAGCGTTCGAGCAGACCGCCGGGCTTCGCAACGCGCGGTGTCGACGGCTCGGAGCGCGCCTCGTGGCGCCGCTGGGCCAGCACGATCTGGGTGGTGAACGCCTCGTCGAACCGCAGCCGCTCACGCCCCGCCTGGACGTCGGCCATGCTCGCCGGCAGGTGCAGACCGCGGTAGGCGCGGGTCGTCGTGACGAGACCGTGACGCGCGCGCAGCGGCTCGTCGAGGGGGTCGGGGATCTCGCCGAGCGCGTCAAGGACGGTGCTGATCGACAGGGTGAGGTTGAGGTTGGTGATCTTCTCGACCTGCTTGTAGACCGGCACGAGGCTGCCCGGATACACGCTCATGTCGGCGTCGTCCATCAGCGTGTACTGCGGGTGCGACAGCTGAAGCTGCTTGTTGAACAGGCCGAGCTGGCCGCTGAAAAGCGCGCGTTTGCCCGGGCGCAGGACGTTGTAGTGAGGCTGCGCACTGAAGAACGTGACGGCGGCGCGGCGGCCCTCGTCGTCGACGATGACGGCGTTCGCCATCGAACCCTTGCGCGTCTGCATGCGTCGTTGCGTCATCGTCTCGACGCGGGCGGTGAGCACGACGTGCTCGCCGAGTTCGAACTCGCCGAACGTGCTGCCGGCGTGCGCGTCGATGTAGCGGCGCGGGAAGTAGTCGAGCAGGTCGCGCACCGTCACGAGGTCACGCGCCTTCGCGAGCTTCTTCGCGCCGGATCCGAGGACGGCGAGCAGTGGCGACTCGAGCGTCACCTCACCCATGGGTCACCTCCATGAGGACGAGCGAACCGGCATCGAGACGCATGACGTCGATGCTGCCGCCGTCACCGACGCGCGTGCGAGCGAGCGACAGGAACTTCTGCGCGGCACTTTCGTCGGCGCCGGGCGCGAGGCACACGAGCACCGACTCGGCGCCGGGGAGATGCAGACGGGCCAGGTCGCGCGCGGCCCGCCACGAGTCGGCCCGCAGGAATTCGACGTCGTCACCGGGGTCGTCGTCCTCCCAGACGGCCGGTTGCTCGCCCTCCCAGTCACCGAACGGCGAGGCTGCATCGTCGAGTCGTTCGAGCAGCGCGAGGAGGTTGCTCGAGCGCGCGCCGTCACCGGCGTCGACGTCGGCGAGAACGTCACCGGCTGCGTGGCCCCACGGCGTTCCCGGCTCCCGCGAATCGCGCGTCTGCGCACCGAGGGCGAGCGCGTAGGCGCGCACCGCCTCGTCGCGCGCGGCGACGAGCAGGGGTTTACACCCCGGCAGCGGGCCGTCGAAATGCGTCATCGTGACGGCGCTGATCGTCGCGCGCTCACGCATGACGGAAACGGCCGTCAGGGGCTCGTCCGTGTGCAGGTGGACGCGATGCAGCCGTTCCTCGCCCGCGACGACAACCGAGTCGCCCCACCGCGCAAGCACGTCACGCAGCGCCGAGGCGCCCTCGTCGTCGAGGCCCTCGGCGACGCACACGACCTCGAAGGCCGGGCCACCCGCGGCGACGTGGCAGCCCGCGTCTTCCTCCAACGACGTCGTCCGACGCGCGTCGAGCCACGAGCGGGTGTTCGTCCGGGGCAGGCCCCCCGAACCCGAGGCGACGCGGTCGAGGGCATCGAGGACAAGCAGCAGACCCGCACCCCCGGCGTCGACGACGCGCGAACGCACGAGCGCCTCCAACTGTGCGGGCGTCGCGTCCAACGCCTCCTGCGCAGCCTGGTGTGCCGCCCGCGCCACCTCGGCGGCATCGGCCTCGCGTCCTGCGCCCGCGGCCTCGTCGACGCATCGACGGGCGGCGAGGGCCGCGGCCTGCGCGACCGACAGGATCGTGCCCTCCACCGGTTCGCCCACCGCGCCGCGGGCGCAGGCCGAGGCGGACCCGAGCGCCTCCGCGAGGCCCGAACCGTCGAGGCCGACCTCGAGGACGGCGGGATCGGCCAGCAGCACGCGGACGAAACCGCGCACGTATTCGGAGAGGATGACGCCGGAGTTGCCCTGCGCCGCCCGCGTCATGCCGGTGACGAACGCCTTGGTGCGCCCACGCGGCGCGTCGTCCGAACCGGTCTGTGAGAGTGCGACGAAGCCCGCTTCGAGGCTGGCGCGCATGTTGGTGCCGGTGTCGCCGTCGGGCACGGGAAAGACGTTGAGCGCGTTGAGCGTCGACTCCGCCGACGACAGTTCGACGCGTGCGGAGACGAGGGCGCGGGCAAGGTCACGCGCACTCAGGCGTTGCATCATGTACCCTCCTGCCTCTCGCTCCGGCGACAGCCGCGGGCGTCTCCCGCGAGACGTGAATCGTCATCGCGGCATGTCACGAGTACCTTGGCACATGGGTCTGACAACCTCGGCAGGACGGGGTGAGAAGCCGTCCGCGCCACTCCGGGCGGACGCCCCACGCACGGCGAACCGGCGACGCTCGGGCGGCTCCGCATGCGGCGCGCCGCCCTCGACAGGCCGGCCTCCATGCACCCGACCGCGGCGCCGTTTTGATCCCACCCGCTGCCTCCGGCTATGCTGTCCAGGTTGCCCCCATGACATCACGCGCATCATCTCGACGCTGCGGATCGATGGGGGCGAGCGAGACCGTCAGGTCTTGCGCGAAGCAACCGAGGGCATCCGCCCGAACACATCGACTTCAGGAGAAACCGTGGCTGCCACCTGCGACGTCTGCGGCAAGGGACCGGGCTTCGGTCACAACATCTCGCACTCCAACCGCCGCACGAAGCGTCGTTGGAACCCGAACATCCAGCGCGTTCGCGCCCTGGTCGGCGAGGCTGGCGTGACCCCGAAGCGTCTCAACGTCTGCACCTCCTGCCTCAAGGCAGGTAAGGTCAAGCGCTGATCTCGGCACTTGTTCGAAAAACCCGGCTTCGGCCGGGTTTTTTGTTGCCTGCTCGGCGCCCGCGAACCGACGAATCCCCGGCCTCCTCGAAGGAGACCGGGGATTCGTCGAACCAGGACACGCGGAAGCGCTCAGACCCCCGCGCGCGTTCAGTGTGCGGCGGGCTTGCCCTGACGCTCGGCGGCGGCCTTGTCGGCCTCCAGCTCGCGCTCGTCGACGACGATGGGGCGCGTCACGGCCCACGCGATGAGCGCAGCGCCGATGACGATGAGGCCGATGCCCGTCCACAGGTTGAGGTTGACGCCGTCGGCCTTCGCCTTGTCGGCGGTGCTCGTCGTGAAGCTCATGACGAGCAGGATGAGGCCGTAGAGCGCCATCAGCAGCCCAATGATGTTGCGGATGTCGAAAAGGCCGGCGCCGTGACGGGCCGAGTTGCCGGCCTTGGTCGTCGTCACCTCGTCCGCGCCGTCACGCCCGGTGTGCACGGCCTCGTCACGCCCGCGCGGGGCGTCGTGCGCGTCGTTGATCGGTGTACTCATGATCGATGCCCCTTAGTGGAAGACGACGTTGAGAAGGATGACGAGCACCAGCGACAGGCCCGCGAGCTTCGTCGGCGACTTGAAGAACGACGTGTTCGTGTCTTCCTCGAAGTCCTCCTTCGGCGTCTCGCTGTAGACGAGACCGCGCAGGCTCTCCGTCGGTTTCGGCTGCGTCATGAGACTGACGATGACGCTCACGACGATGTCGACGACGAACGCCGTACCGGCCGCGACGAACGACGCGCCCTGACCACCGATGTGGATGACGTCCTGCGACAGATCGCCGAGCGCGTTCTCCGACAGGACGGCGACGACGAGCGCGCCGACCGTACCGGAGACGAGGCCCGCCCAACCGGCCGTCGGCGTCATGCGCTTCCAGAACATGCCGAGAATGAACGTCGCGAACAGCGGCGCGTTGAAGAAGCCGAACAGCGTCTGCAGGTAGTCCATCGCGTTCGAGTAGCTTCGCGCCAGCAGGGACGTGCCGATCGCGATGATCGTCGCGACGACTGTCATGATGCGGCCGATCTTGATGTAGTACGCGTCGTCACGATCCTTGACGACGTACTCCTGCCAGATGTCGTAGCTGAACACCGTGTTGAACGCCGAGATGTTCGCGGCCATGCCGGCCATGAACGCGGCGAGCATGCCCGCGATGGCCACACCGAGAAGACCGTTCGGCAGCAAGTCGCTCATGAGGTACAGCAGGGAGTTGTTGTAGTCCGGGTTGCCGCCGCTGGCCTTCGCCTTCGCGATCTCCGGCACGAGCGCGCCGGCGATGATGCCCGGGATGATGATGATGAACGGGATGAACATCTTCGGGAACGTGCCGATGATCGGCGCGCGACGCGCGGAGTTCATGTCCTTCGAGGCCATGACGCGCTGCACCTCGACGAAGTTCGTCGTCCAGTAACCGAACGACAGCACGAAGCCGAGACCGAAGACGATGCCGATGACGGACCACACCGAATCGGTGAAGCCGGTCAGCGAGTTGCCCGGCCATGACGACAGCTCGCCGTCCGTACCCGCGGCCTTCATCTTGGCCTGCAGCCCGTCCCAACCGCCGACCTTGTGCAGGGCGGCGAGCGTCAACGGCAGCAGCGCCGCCACGATGACGAAGAACTGCAGCACCTCGTTGTAGATCGCGGCCGAGAGGCCACCGAGGGTGATGTAGCTGAGGACGATGACAGCGGCGACGATCGTCGAGACCGTCATGTCCCAGCCAAGCAGCATGTTGACGATCTTGGCGAGCAGGAACAGGTTGACGCCGGCGATGAGCACCTGCGCGAGCGCGAACGAGATCGCGTTGACGAGGTGGGCGCCCGTGCCGAAGCGACGCTTCATGAACTCAGGCACCGAGCGCACGCCCGAGCCGTAGTAGAACGGCATCATGACGATGGCGAGGAACAACATCGCCGGGATCGCGCCGATCCAGTAGTAGTGGAACGTCGGCATGCCCATCTTGGCGCCCGACGCGGACATGCCCATGATCTCCACCGCACCGAGGTTCGCGGAGATGAAGGCGAGGCCGGTGACCCAGGCGGGCAGGGATCGGCCGGACATGAAGAAGTCGATGCTGGAGCTCACCTGTCGGCGGGCCAACAGGCCGATGCCGAGCACGAACACGAAGTACAACGCGATGAGCACGTAGTCGACCGGCCCTGCGTCGAGGCGCAGAGCTGAGGAATCCATAGGCAGCAAGGCTGGCTCCCGGACAGTCGTGGAGGAAAGTGACCCCCGACGCTAACGCCAGACTCGCACCGCGCGCCATGGTGAAGGGGCTCACAGTCGGAATCGAGACCTGTTTGCAATGTTCGGCGCTTCACCCGTGTGGCGTCTCGCGGCTACGGCACCCGCGCTGCGCCGGCGCTGAGGTGCTGGAGCGGCATGGGGCCCTCGACCCAGACGGCCGGCGCACGGCGCCCGCGTGACGAGCGAACGCCGTCAGTCGGACGACGAGGGGCGCGCCCGTTCGTAGTGCGACCAGCCGCGTTCGACGACGTCGACGCCGTCGAGCGTCACCGCGGCCCGCCGGCCGGACGTGCTTGCTGCGGGTGCGACGACGCGACCGATGACGTGCCAGCCCGGCGGCACCGCGTCGGCGTCGCAGGTGCCGAGCAGCGCGTGCTCCTCGCCGCTCGCGAGGACGCAGTCGAGCGCCCGATCCCCCAGCAACGGCCGCAGCGGCGCCGCCATGCGTTCCAGCGCGGCGCGATCGAGTTCGATGCCGACGCCGGACGCCGCGGCCAGACGCGCCGCGTCCCGCCCCAGCCCGTCGGAGACATCCATCGCGACGCCCATCCCCGCGCTCACGGCCTCGCCGCCTGCATAGCGCGGCCGGGGTGCGCGATGGAACGTCACACACTCACGTGCGACGGCTTCGGCCGCCCCGTTCGCGGCTGCGGTGGGCCCAGCACCCGCGGCTGCGCGGGACGCGGCCTCGCCGTCTGTGGGGGGCGCCTTGCGATCGTCTGAGCCTGTGCGGAGCGCTTGGTTCGTGTCTGCATCTGCGTGCGGAGGTTCGTCAGCGACGGACGGGCCGGGATCACGACGGGCCGTCGCCCCCGCATCTCGTGGCGACCAGGCCACCTCGCCGCTGAGAACGAGCAGACCGGCTTGCGAGCGTCCCAGCCGGTCGGAGACGACGACCACCTGGCCGGGCCGGGCGGCGGAGCGCGTCAGCGCCGGCGCGCCGGGGGCGAGTTCGCCGAGCGCGGTGACGGTGATGACGACGGTGCCTGCGGGCGCGCCCGACAGGTCGCCGCCGAGGGATCCGCAACCCGCGCGACGCAGTTCGTCAGCCATGCCGTCGGTGAGCTCGACGAGCCAGTCGACGCGCGTGCGCTCCTCCGTGGCGAGCGCCACGACGACGCCGGTGGGCCGCGCGCCCATCGCGACGACGTCGGCGAGGTTCTGGGCGATCACCTTGACCCCGACGTCGTGGGCGCTCGACCAGTCGTCGCGCCAGTCGAGATCGAGCACCATCGAGTCGGTCGTGACGACGGCACGGCCCGTCGCGAGGGGCAGGACGGCTGCGTCGTCACCGGGCCCGATCTCGGCGTCGGCCGCCGCGAGGTGGGGGGTGATCGCCGCAAGGACGCCGGCCTCCCCGACGTCGGCGACGGTCGCCGCGTCGCCGCCGACCCGCGGTGTCCAGGTCTGTCTGAGCCACGGGGGGGTCGCGAGGTCGGTCACCACGCCATTCAATCAGCCGCTGCATCCTGACGACGGCGCGAGCGCCCGCGCAGCACATGGAGATCTTCGGAGCTGAAACCCCCATCAGGCAGGATCGCAGCTCGCAAGCACGCTCCCGGGAGCTGAAACACCGCCATGCGGAATCGTGGCCCCTCCGCGAGATCCCGATCGTCAGAGCCGAAACACCGCCACGCAGAATCGCAGCTCTCGAGGACGTTCCCGGGAGCTGAAACTCTGTTAGGCGGGATCGCAGCTCCCAAGCATCTCGGGTCCCCCGATCAGCCCCGGGCGCCGGTGCGGGTTGGATGGTTGCGGGCCGGGCAGGCGCGGGGTGGGCAGACGAGGGTTGGATAGCCTATGGGTCATGTCAGCACGCGTCGCTCTCACTCTCGCCGGTGCCGCAACGCTGGCGCTCACCGCATGTGGTGACTCGCCCGTCGCTGCGAAGCCTGCTGCGCAGGCGTCGTCGTCCGAGTGCGCGGCTGTCGCGAAGTCGTGGCCCAAGACCGTCGCCGGGCTCGATTCTTACCCGAACTCAGCCGACTCTACGACCGTCCACGCCTGGGGCAAGAACGCTGACGACGCCCTCATCGCGCGCTGCGGCGTCACCTCACCCGGCCCGACGAGCGACGCCTGCTTCTCCGCGAACGACGTCGACTGGGTGCAGATCCCGGTCTCGGGCGGCACGCGGTACGTCACCTACGGTCGTGAGCCGGCGATCGAGGTGCTCGTCCCGTCGTCGGCGAACCTCGACGGCACGCTGCTCGCCGCGTTCGCCCCCGCGGCGAAGAAGATCGCTCAGGGTCCACACCGCTGTTCCTGACGGGCGGCGCCGATTCGGTTCGGCTCCGGTTCCCCCCGACCCGGCCATCGTCGCCGCGTCACGACCCAAAAGACCCCCGGACTCCCCCACGGGACCCGCGGACGCGGAGCTGCCGTCAGCGCAGACCGGTCTTGCGCTCGCGCGCCAATTCGATGAGATCGGTGATGAGGTCGGTGTAGTCGAGGCCGCTCTCGCGCCACACGGCCGGGAACATCGACACGGGCGTGAAGCCGGGCAGGGTGTTGATCTCGTTGAGGAAGAGCGTGCCGTCGGCGGTGTAGAACCAGTCGACGCGCGCGAGGCCCTCGCAGCCGGCGGCGTCGAACGCCTTGATCGACAGCTCCTTGATGCGCGCGGTGTCCTCGGCGCTGACATCGGCGGGGCACGCGAGGCGCAGCCCGTCGTCGTTGAGATACTTGGCCTCGAAGTCGTAGAAGGCGTGCTCGCCGATCTCCTCGATCTCACCGAGTTCGGACGCGCGCGGCAGGTCGCTGCCGTGGCCTTCGAGCACACCGCATTCGACCTCGCGGCCCACGATGCCGGCCTCGATGACAACCTTCGGGTCGCTCTCGCGCGCCAGTTCGATGGCGGCCTCGAGCTGGTCGCGCGAATCGACCTTCGAGATGCCGACCGACGAACCCGCGCGTGCCGGTTTGACGAAGACGGGGTAGCGCAGCGGTGCGACGCTCGCCATCGCGGCTTCCTTGTCGCGGCGCCACTGCTTGTCGGTGATGACGACGTAGGGCCCGACGGGCAGCCCGGCGGCCTCGAACACGATCTTCATCATGTGCTTGTCCATCATGACGGCCGACGCCGTGACGCCCGAGCCGACGTAGCGCAGGTCGGCGAGTTCGAGCAGGCCCTGCAGGGTGCCGTCCTCACCGAACGGCCCGTGCAGCAGCGGCAGGACGACGTCGACGGACGTCAGTGCCTGCGGGGTCTGCCCCGCATCGAGCACGAGGATGTCGTGCTGGTCGGGCGACGGCGCGATGACGACCTCGCGGCCGGCGTCGTTCGTCACCTCCGGCAGCTTCTTGCCCTGGATCGCGAGCGCCGACGGGTCGTCGGGCATGAGCACCCACTGGCCGGCCTTGCTGATGCCGATCGGCACGACGTCGTAGCGCTCACGGTCGATCGCGGCGAGAACGCCGGCGGCGGTGGCGCACGAGATGGCGTGCTCGGAGGAGCGCCCACCGAAGACGACGGCGACGCGGGTGCGGGGCTGCGAAGTGCTCATCGCGGCCAACAATAGCGCCCGCGCGCGGTCAGTCGCCGGACGCCACGGCGCGCGGTGGCGCCGCCGTGCCAGGGTGTTCGCATGGTTGCGCACGCCGATCGCCCCGCCCGCCCGCTCGCTGCCGCGACACGCCTCGTCGGCGGTGGACGCCCTGCCCGCGCGCCGGGCGCGAGCGTCAGCCCGGAGCTCACGCTCACCTCGACCTACGTGGCCGGCGCGGACCTCAACTACGCGCGGGTCGGCAACCCGACGTGGAGCGCGTTCGAGACGACCCTCGCCTCCCTCGAAGGTGACGCCTCGACGACCGCGCTCGCCTTCGCCAGCGGCATGGGCGCCATCTCGGCCGCGCTGTCCCTCCTGCCGCACGGCGGCCGTGTCATCGCGCCGCGACACTTCTACAACGGCACCTCCGCCCTCCTCGACACCTGGCACGAGGCCGGCCGCGCGCACCTCACGCGCGTCGACCTCGCCGACGACGGCGCCCTCGACGCCGCCCTAGCTGCCGGGTGCGATCTCGTCTGGGTCGAGTCACCGAGCAACCCGATGCTCGAGACGTGCGACGTCGCCGCCGTGACGCGCCGCGCCCACGCGGCGGGCGCGCTCGTCGTCGAGGACAACACGTTCAACACGCCGCTCGGGCGCCGTCCCCTCGATGACGGCGTCGACGTCGTCGTGCATTCGGTGACGAAGTACCTCGCGGGCCACAGCGACGTCCTGCTCGGCGCGGCGGTGACGAACGACGCCGACCTCGCCGCGCGGCTGCTCACAGCACGCACGCTGGGCGGCGCTATCCCCGGCCCGCAAGAGACGTGGCTCGCGCTGCGAGGCATGCGGACGCTGCACCTGCGCTGGGAGCGCGCCTGCGCGAACGCGGCGACGCTCGCTGCGAGATTGCGCGAGCACGACGACGTCGCGCGCGTGCGCCACCCGGGAACGGGCGCGATGATCGCGCTCGAACTGCGCGGTGGCGCAGACGCCGCACGCGCCGTCGAACAGCTCGTCGAGGTGTGGTTGCCCGCCACGAGCCTCGGTGGCGTCGAGTCGATGCTGGAGCGCCGCCGTCGACATGCGCTCGAACCGGCCAGCGTTCCGGAGAACCTGCTGCGCCTGTCGGTCGGGGTCGAGGACGTCGAGGATCTGTGGGCGGACCTCGACGACGCCCTGCGCCGGGGGCACGCCGCGTCAGCCGACTGACCCGGTCACGCGACTGCCCCGCCAGACTGCCCCGGCCGACGCCCGAAACAACGGGCGCGCCCGGCCGGTCGTCAGACGCGTTCGCTCTTGCGCGAACGCGACATGAGGGCGCGCACCATCTCCTGCGGGCCCCACCCTTCGTAGAGGATGGCGTGCACGCCGTCGCAGATCGGCATGTCGACGTCGACGCTGCGTGCGAGTTCGACGATGGAGCGGCACGACTTGACGCCCTCGGCCGTCTGGCTGGCCTGTGCGGTCACCTCTTCGAGCGTCTGCCCCTCGCCGAGGGCCAGCCCGAAGGCATGGTTGCGCGACAGGCGCGAACTGCACGTCGCGGCCATGTCGCCCACACCGGCGAGACCGAGGAACGTCTGCGGGTCGGCGCCGAGCGCCGCACCGAGGCGGGCCGTCTCCGCGAGACCGCGCGTCAGGAGCGTCGCCGTCGTGTTCTCACCGAGGCCCAGGCCGTGGGCCATGCCGACGGCGAGCGCGATGACGTTCTTCACCGCGCCCGCGATCTCCGTGCCGACGACGTCCGCGTTCGTGTAGGGGCGGAAGTACGGGGCGGCGCAGGCCTCTGCCACCTTGGCGCGCAGCCCGTGATGCGGCGCTGCGACGACGGCGGCGGCCGGCTGCTTCTGCGCGATCTCCTTCGCGAGGTTCGGCCCGGAGACGACGGCGACCTGCGCGAGCGGCACGCCCGCGACCTCCGCGATGACCTCGCTCATCCGCAGGTGCGTGCCGAGTTCGATGCCCTTCATGAGCGACACGAGCGGCGCGCCCTGCGGCAGCACGTCGCGCCACTGCTCGAGGTTGCCGCGCAGCGACTGCGAAGGGACTGCGAGGACGACGAGGTCGGCGCCCTCGAGCGCCTGCGCCGCGTCCGCCGTCGCGCTGATGCGCTCGTCGAGCTGCAGCTCGGGCAGGTAGGCGACGTTGCGGCGCTCGGTGTTGATCGCGTCAGCAGCCTCCGCACGGCGCGCCCACAGCGTGACGTCGGTGCCTGCGTCGGCCATGACGGCGGCGAACGCCGTGCCCCAGCTTCCCGCCCCCATGATTGCGGCGCGTGTCATCGTCTCGTCCTTTCGTGGAGTTCGGTGCGGCCGGACAGTTCGGCGCTGTGAGGCAGGTCGGCGCGGGGGCCAATGGGACAGGTCGACGCGTTCATCGCGTGCCTCGCGCGTCGGTCGGGCGCGAGCCGCTGCGCGGGTTGTCGAGCGGCGGCGCGCCGGGTCGCTCGCCGCGGATCTCGCACAGCAGCTCGAGGATGGCGGCCATCAGGCGCCTGGTGGCCTCCGTCAGCACCTCGGTGTCGAGGTCGCGCCCGCGCAGATCGTCGAGGTCGACCGGCTCGCCCGCGACGACGGTGACGTCATGACGGCGCGTCAGCAGGTGCGGCACGACGTGGCGGGCGCGACTGGTCGGCGGGATGATTCGTTCGGGCCCCCACATCGCGACGGGGACGAGCGGGACGCCCGTCGTCAGCGCGATGCGCGCGGCGCCGGACTTGCCCGTCATCGGCCAGAACGCGCGATCCCGCGTCAGTGTGCCCTCCGGCAGCAGGCAGACGAGGCGGCCGGCCGCGACGGCGCCGACGGCTTCGACGAAGCTGTCCTTGGCCCGTGCGGTGCCGCGGTGGACGGGGATCTGCCCGGCGCGGCGCAGCAGCGGCCCGAGGACGGGGACGGCGAAGACCTCGGCCTTCCCGAGGAAGTGCGGCAGGCGACCCGCGCCGTAGAGGAGGAAGCGGCCGATGACGAACGGGTCGGAGTAGCTTAGGTGGTTCGCGGCGATGACGGCGCCGCCGGTGGCGGGAACGTGCTCGGCGCCTCGCCACGTCTCACGCAGCCACGGCGCCACCGCCGGGCCGACGGCGTTCGTGATGACGGAGACGACGGCGTTGCGCTCTCCCGCATCGAGCGAGATCTTCGCCATGGGCACCTCCTGTTCGTCTCGCACTCTAGTGGCACGACACGTCCAGGGCATTCGTCGCAGCGTTGCGATCCATCAGGCCGGGGCATCTGGCAGCATGGGAGGGATCGCTGTGAGAGGGTACGAGAACCGCGCACCTCGCCGTCACCGGTCCGAGCCGCCGAAGGAGCCGCCATGACCCATCACACGCAGGCCAGCGTCCACCGCTTCGACGAGGCGACGTTCACGGGTGAGCTCATCACCGACGCCGGCCGGGTGCTGCCGTTCGACGCCGACGCCTTCGCGCGCAGCGGCCTGCGCACGCTGCGCGTGGGGCAGCGTCTCAACGTCGATCACGGGCCAGACGGAATCCGCCGGTTGTGGATCGAGGGCATCGGGACGGGCCAGCAGATCCGCTGACGCCGCCCGACGCGGTGCGTCTCAGCGCTCGACGCGCGCGCGACCACCGGCGTTGCCGGAGCGGGGCAGCTTCGACGGGTCGGCCGTGACGGCCTTGAAGTTCGTACCAGGGGTGAACTTGGGCACGGAGGTCGCACCGATGCGCACCGCTTCGCCCGTGCGCGGGTTGCGGCCCGTGCGGGCGGCGCGGTCGACGCGCTCGAACGTGCCGAATCCGGTGATCCCTACCTTGTTGCCGGCAGCGACCTCTCGGATGATCACGTCGACGACGGCCTCCACGGCCTCCAGTGCGGCCTTCTTGCTGCCGAGGCGCACCTCGAGGCGATCGACCAGGTCTGCCTTGTTCATCTTTCGTCCTACCCCTTCTCGTCCGTCCGTCACGGCTCGATCCCGTCCTGCGTCTCGACGTGGGCCAACGGTACCGAGTGGTTGCATCCCCGTCCATTGGGTGAAGTCTTCGTCGTCCGCCGTGCGGCGCCCACGCATCGAACACGCGTAGGCCGATCGTCATAGATCAACATGGCGGTCGCCCGACCATGTTGCGGCCGTAAGCGATTCGCAGACACCTCCCCGGGCGTCGAACCTCACACACGCGCGCCACGAGCGCGAGGCCTCCCGCGCGGCGGTCAGCGCGATATCACCTATCGGACGAGCGTCGACGGCTTCCAACTCGGACGAGCGTCTTCGAACGCTTCGATGTCGTCCTCGTGACGCAGCGTCAGCGAGATGTCGTCGAGGCCCTCCATGAGGCGCCAGCGGATGTAGTCGTCGACAGCGAACGGCACGACGAGCTCCCCCGCGTGGATCGTGCGCGAGCCCAGGTCGACCGTGATCTGCGCGCCCGGTTCGTTGTCGAGGTACTTCCACAGCAGTTCGACGTCGCCCTGCTCGACCTGCGCGGTGAGCAGGCCGGCCTTGCCCGAGTTGCCGCGGAAGATGTCGGCGAAGCGCGAGCTGATGACGACGCGGAAGCCGTAGTCCATGAGCGCCCAGACGGCATGCTCGCGTGAGGAGCCCGTCCCGAAGTCGGGGCCTGCGACCAGGACCGAACCGTCGCGGTAGGCCTCGGTGTTGAGCACGAACGACGGGTCCTTGCGCCATGCGGAGAACAGCCCGTCCTCGAAGCCCGTGCGGGTGACGCGCTTGAGGTAGACGGCTGGAATGATCTGGTCGGTGTCGACGTTGCTGCGGCGCAGCGGCACCCCGACGCCGGTGTGGGTGGTGAACTTGTCCATCGATGTCTCCTGACGGCTCAGCGGGTCACAGATCGGCGGGCGAGGCAAGCGTGCCGGTGACGGCGGTCGCGGCGGCGACCTGTGGGCTGACGAGGTGCGTGCGTCCGCCCTTGCCCTGGCGCCCTTCGAAGTTGCGGTTCGAGGTCGACGCGCTGCGCTCCCCCGGCTCGAGCTGATCGGGGTTCATGCCGAGGCACATCGAGCAGCCGGGCAGGCGCCACTCGGCGCCGGCGTCGGTGAAGACGGCGTCGAGCCCCTCCGCCTCGGCGTCGAGACGCACCTTCGCCGAACCGGGCACGACGAGCATGCGCACGCTGTCGGCGACCTTGCGCCCGCGCAGCACGTCCGCCGCGGCGCGCAGATCCTCGAGCCGCCCATTGGTGCAGGAACCGAGGAAGACGGTGTCGATCGCGATCTCCTTGAGCGGCTGACCGACGCTCAGCCCCATGTACTCGATGGCGCTCGCGGCGGCGTCCTTCTCCGAGTCGTCGCCCATCTGCTCGGGGTCGGGCACGGCCGCCGTCAGCGGCAGGCCCTGGCCCGGGTTGGTGCCCCAGGTGACGAACGGCGCGAGCTTCGTCGCGTCGATGACGACCTCGGCGTCGAACACCGCGTCGTCGTCGGTGCGCAGCTGCTTCCACGCCTCGACCGCGTCATCCCACTCGGCGCCCTGCGGCGCATGGGGCCGGCCTTCCAGGTAGTCGAACGTCGTCTGGTCGGGCGCCACCATGCCGGCGCGGGCGCCCGCCTCGATCGACATGTTGCAGATCGTCATGCGCGCTTCCATCGACAGCGCTTCGATCGCCTTGCCGCGGTACTCGAGGACGTAGCCCTGGCCGCCGCCGGTGCCGATCTCGGCGATGACGGCGAGGATGATGTCCTTAGCGCTGACGCCGTCGGGCAGGTCGCCCTCCAGGGTGATCGCCATCGTCTTGAACGGCTTGAGCGGCAGCGTCTGCGTCGCGAGGACGTGCTCGACCTCGCTCGTGCCGATGCCAAACGCGAGCGCGCCGAACGCACCGTGCGTCGAGGTGTGGCTGTCGCCGCAGACGATCGTCGCGCCGGGCTGGGTGAGGCCCAGCTGCGGGCCGATGATGTGGACGATGCCCTGCTCGGCGTCGCCCATCGGGAACAGGCGGATGCCGAACTCCTCGCAGTTGCGGCGCAGCGTCTCGACCTGGGTGCGGCTGACGAGGTCGGTGATCGGGCCCGGCGTCGTCGGGACGTTGTGGTCCTCGGTGGCGAGCGTGAGGTCGGTGCGACGCACGGTGCGCCCCGCGAGCCGCAGCCCGTCGAACGCCTGCGGGCTCGTGACCTCGTGGAGCAGGTGAAGGTCGATGTAGAGCAGGTCGGGCTCGCCCTCCGCGCTTCGCACGACGTGCTGCTGCCACACCTTCTCGGCCAACGTGGAACCCACGTCATCCTCCTTCGATCGACGGGTCGTCCGACCCACGAGACACCGTTCTGCGACAAGCGTTACCCTTTTAACGGCAGACCGGACTTGCGTCTCGGTTCATGAGACTGCAATATCAGTACATGGACAATTCAAGTGGCGTCGGAGTCCTCGACAAGGCTGCAGTCGTGCTCTCCGCCCTCGAGGCAGGGCCCTCCACCCTCGCCCAGCTCGTCGCAGCCACCGGCCTCGCTCGCCCGACCGCCCACCGCCTCGCGGTCGCGCTGGAGCATCACCGCCTCGTGGCCCGTGACATGCAGGGACGCTTCGTCCTCGGCCCCCGACTCGTCGAACTCGCCTCCGCCGCCGGTGAGGACCGCCTGCTCGCCGCCGCCGGGCCCGTCCTCGGCGCGCTGCGCGACCACACGAACGAGAGCGCCCAGCTCTTCCGCCGCCAGGGCGACCAGCGCATCTGCGTGGCGGCCGCCGATCGCCCGATGGGTCTGCGCGATTCCATCCCCGTCGGCGCGACGCTGTCGATGCAGGCCGGCTCCGCGGCCCAGGTGCTGCTCGCCTGGGAGGAACCCGACCGTCTGCACCGTGGCCTGCAGGGCTCCAAGTTCACCGCGACGATGCTCTCCGGCGTGCGCCGCCGCGGATGGGCTCAGTCGGTGAGCGAGCGCGAGCAGGGCGTCGCGTCCGTCTCCGCGCCGGTGCGCTCGCCCAGCGGCCGCGTCATCGCCGCCGTGTCGATCTCCGGCCCCGTCGAGCGCGTCTCCCGTCAGCCCGGGCGGCTGCACGCCGCAACGGTCGTCGCCGGCGCCAACAAGCTGACGGAGGTGCTCGCGCGCGCCGCCGCACAGCAGAAGAGCGTCGCACCACCCACGACGCGCTGATCCACCTGTGACGACGATGCCCTGGCGCCCCTGACGGGGCGGCAGGGCATCGTCGCGCTTGGGCAGGTGCACGTGACCTGCGGCCGTCCGGTGGCGATTCCTGGATCGCGCATTCGAGCGCACGAATGGTCAGGACCCGAAAAAGGTCGGTCTGAGCCGAGACGGCGACAAAAAGAGAAGGCAAACAAGAAATCCCCACCGCATTTCTGCGGTGAGGATTTCTTGTCTCGATGTAGCCCCGACGGGATTCGAACCCGCGCTACCGCCTTGAGAGGGCGGCGTGCTAGGCCACTACACAACGGGGCCATGGCCTGCTTCGTCAACCTTTCGGCCGTTCGGCAGCGAGGAAAACTCTAACTCATGTCATCGTTTTCCCGAAATCACTCTGCGAGCGCGTGACGCGGGCGTCACCTTCTGCACAAGCGATCTGCGCTGGGGTACCAGGACTCGAACCTAGAACAAATGAACCAGAATCATCCGTGTTGCCAATTACACCATACCCCAATGGGGGTTGCAGTGATCGAACAGCGCGCCTCGTGAGGCCTTCCATTCGTTCCCCGAACCGAGTGAAAACTCTACCGGAGGTTTTCCGGGACGACAAATCGACCGGCGCCCTGCCGCGGCGGCCCTGACGCATCCGTCAGGGCCGACAGGCAGGCGTGCCCCGGTCGATCACAGGCTCGCGCGCAGGTTCTTCAAGCGTTCCATCGTCGAGTGCTTGCCGAGGATCTCCATCGACTCGAACAGCGGCGGTGAGATGCGCTGACCGGACACGGCGGTGCGCAGCGGGCCGAAGGCGAACTTCGGCTTGATGCCCAGGCCGTCGACGACGGCCTCGCGCAACGCGGCCTCGATGCGCTCGTGCACCCACTCGATGCCCGTGCCGTCAGGCTTGCCGAGCGAACCCGAGATGGGCTCCAGGGCCGCGATGGCGGCGTCTAGCACCTGCGGGGCCGTCTCCTTGAGCTGCGCACGGGCGTCGTCCGCGATGGGCAGCTCGGCGTCGTCGGTGAAGAACGGTGCGACGAGCGGCGTCGCCTCCGACAGCAGGTTGATGCGAGTCTGGATCAGCTCGGCGACGAGGTTGAGGCGACCCAGCTGCGGCAGCGACGGCTGCTCCGGCAGCACGCCGTCCGCGACGAGGAACGGCAGGATACGCGCGGCGAAGTCGCGAGGCTCGAGCTCGCGGATGTAGTGACCGTTGAGCCAGTTCAGCTTGTCGAGGTTGAAGATCGGGCCGACGGTGTTGACCTTGCTCCACTCGAAGTTCTCGCTGAACTCCTCGAAGGTGAACACCTCGCGCTCGGTGCCGTCCGCCTCGATGATCGGCGGGTAGCCGAGCAGCGCGAGGAAGTTGAGCAGCGCCTCCGGCAGGTAACCCTGCTCCTTGAACCACGTGAGGCGCGCCCACGGGCTCTTGCGCTTGGAGATCTTCGCCTTCTTCTCATCGCGCAGCAGCGGCATGTGCGCGAACTTCGGCGGCTCGAGGCCGAGGCCCTGGTAGAGCAGGATGTGCTTCGGCGTCGAGCTGATCCACTCCTCACCGCGCACGACGTGCGTGATGCCCATCTCGTGGTCGTCGACGACGACGGCGAGGTGGTACGTCGGGAAACCGTCGGCCTTCATGATGACCTGATCGTCCGGGCGGGGCGCCTTGACCTCGCCTCGGATGAGGTCGTCGAACACGAGCGGCGCGTCGTCGGGGATGAACATGCGCACGACGGGGTTCTCGCTGAAGCCGGGCTCGGCGGCGCGCTCCTCACGCGACTTGCCGTAGCACATGCGGTCGTAGCCGGTCGGCAGCTTCTGCTTCTGCTGGAGCTCGCGCATCTCGGCGAGCCGCTCGCTCGTGCAGTAGCAGTAGTAGGCCTTGCCCTCATCGATGAGCTTGTCGACGTACGGCTTGTACGTGTCGAGCCGCTCACTCTGACGGTACGGCGCGTACGGGCCACCGACGTCGGGGCCCTCGTCCCAGTTCAGGTCGAGCCAGTGCAGCGTGTCGAAGATCTGCTGCTCGGAATCGGCCTGGAAGCGCGCCCGGTCGGTGTCCTCGATGCGCAGGACGAACTTTCCGCCCTGCTGACGCGCGAACGCAAGGTCGAACATCGCCATGTAGGCGGTGCCGACGTGCGGGTCACCCGTCGGCGACGGCGCGACGCGCAGACGGACGGCGCCGGGGCTCGTCTCGCCGGGCGTCGAGGGGGTGGGGGCTGAGGTGGCAGTCGAGTCGCTCATGATGTCTCCATCGTAGACGGCCGTTGCGCTGCGCCTCAGGCCTCGCGCATCACCGCGAGCGTCACCGATTCGGCGAGCCAGGTGAGGAAGTCGTAGTAGGCGGCCATGAGCTGTTCCTCGTCGCTCGGCACCTGCCCACGCTCGACCTGTTCGACGAGTGCGTCGGCATCCGCATCGGTGCGCACGCCGAGGCGCTCGGCGAGCACGAGCCGCACGTCCGTCAGCGCCATCATCGTCGCGCGCGCCTCGGCCTCGTCGAGGACGACGTCGCGGGGTTCGCCGGCGCTCATCGTCTGCGCGAGGTCGACGTTCGCACCCGCGCGCTCGAACGCCGTCATCGCCGTAGCGAGGTTACGCAGCTTGCGATCGCGCAAGGAGGCCTCGGTGAGGCGGCGGAACTCGGCGGCCGCGCCGTCATCGTCCTTGACACCGTCGGGCAGCAGCCGACGAAGCGCCGGGTCGCGTGGAGCCTCCCGGGCGCTCATAGAGCGTCCGAGCGCCGCGAACAGCTCGTCCTCATCGGTGCCGCGCGGCGCGTCGGGTGCGTCGTCACTACCGTCGGAGAGCAGGACGCTCGTCTGGTGCATGAGATCGACGACGACGGCGCGTTCGACGTCGTCGAGACGTCCGACGATGCGCCGCTCGTCGGACGGGTCACGCCGGAATGCCTCGGCCATCAGCCCTCCTGCTCGTAGGTCGCCCACAAGCTGTAGCCATGCATGGCGATCGTGTCGGCCTCGGCCTTCTCGCGGCTGCCCTTGCTGACGACGGCGCGGCCCTCGGTGTGCACCTGCATCATGAGCCGCTCGGCCTCCTCGCGGGAGTAGCCGAAGTAGTCCTGGAACACGAAGCTGACGTAGCTCATGAGGTTGACGGGGTCGTTCCACACGAGCGTCACCCACGCCCGCTCCCCCACGTCCTGGGGGTCGGGGTCGGCGAGCTGCTTGGCCAGTTGCTCGAAATCGATGTCTGGAGGCGCGATCGACACGTCAACCACCTTAGAGTTCGATACGTGACTTCCACCATCTCGGCCTCGACGGCCCTGCTCACCGACCACTACGAGCTCACGATGCTCCAGGCGGCGCTGCGCTCCGGTGCGGCCCACCGCAAGAGCGTCTTCGAGGTCTTCGCCCGCCGCCTGCCCGACGGCCGCCGCTTCGGCGTCGTCGCGGGCACGGGTCGTTTTCTCGAGGCGTTGAAAGAGTTCCGGTTCACCGAGGCCGAGATCGACGACCTGCGTCGACGCGCCGTCGTCGATGAGCCGACGCTCGAGTGGCTCGCCAACTACCACTTCTCCGGTGACATCCACGGCTACGCCGAGGGTGAGTGCTACTTCCCGGGCTCGCCGCTCGTCGTCGTCGAGTCGACGTTCGCCGAGGGCGTCATCCTCGAGACGTTGATCCTGTCGATCCTCAACCACGACTCAGCCGTCGCCGCCGCTGCGTCGCGCATGGTGCTCGCCGCAGACGGCCGTCCGTGCATCGAGATGGGCTCGCGTCGCACGCACGAGGAGGCAGCGGTCGCAGCCGCGCGCGCCGCGTACATCACGGGGTTCGCGGCCTCCTCCAACCTCGAGGCGGGACGTCGCTACGACGTGCCGACGACGGGCACGTCGGCGCACGCGTTCACGCTGCTGCACGACGACGAGCGCGCCGCGTTCACCGCGCAGGTCGACTCGCTCGGCAAGGACACGACGCTGCTCGTCGACACCTACGACGTGAAGAACGCCGTCAAGATCGCCGTCGAGGTCGCGGGCACCGAACTCGGTGGGGTGCGTCTGGATTCCGGCGACCTGCTCGTGCAGGCCCGCGAGGTGCGCGAGCAGCTCGACTCACTCGGTGCCACAAGCACGAAGATCGTCGTGACGAGCGACCTCGACGAGTACGCCATCGCCGCCCTCGCAGCCGGGCCGGTCGACGCGTACGGCGTCGGCACCTCCCTCGTCACCGGCTCCGGCGCGCCGACGGCCGGCATGGTCTACAAGCTCGTCCAGCACGCGAGCGACGACGGCCAGATGATCGACGTCGCGAAGAAGAGCAAGGACAAGATCTCCGTCGGCGGACGCAAGTGGGCGCTGCGTCGCCGAAACGCACAGGGAGTGGCCGAGGCCGAGATCATCGGCATCGGCGAGCAGCCGGTCGACGACGGCGACGACCGTGCGCTGCTCGTCCCGCTCGTCAGGAACGGCGAGGTCGTCGCGCCGACGGACGCCGCGAGCGCCCGCGCGGTGTACGAGCGTTCCCGCGCGGAATTGCCCGCGAAGGCGCGTCAGATGTCGCGCGGTGAGCCCGTCATCCCGACCCGGTACGAGGGTCCCGGTTTGGGCGGGGTGACGCAGCGATGAGCGCGCCGAACGTTGATGCCGGCACGCGCCGGGCACTCGTCGTCGTCGACGTGCAGAACGACTTCTGCGAGGGCGGTTCGCTCGCCGTGGCCGGGGGCGCCCAGGTCGCCGCGGCGATCGCCGACTACGTCGCGCTCGCCGATTACGACGTCGTCGTCGCGACGCAGGACTGGCACGTCGACCCCGGCGAGCACTGGAGCGAGACCCCCGACTACCGCGACTCGTGGCCCGTGCACTGCCGCGCCGAGTCCGACGGCGCGGCGTTCCACGACGGATTCGCGCCCGTCGTCGATCGGCTCGACGCGATCTTCCGCAAGGGCAGGTACGCCGCGGCCTACTCAGGATTCGAGGGGTCTTTCGCCGGTGGCGATGAGTCGCTCGCCTCCTGGTTGCGTGACGCGGGCGTCGGCAGCGTCGACGTCGTCGGCATCGCGACCGACCACTGCGTCCGCGCGACCGCGCTCGACGCCGTCAGCGAAGGCTTCGCCACGCGCGTGCTGCTCGGCATGACGGCCGGCGTCGCAGCCGACAGCACCGACGCGGCGCTCACGACCATGCGCGACGCGGGCGTCGAGCTCGTCGGTCAACCCGTCGTCGGCTGAGAACGCGGCCCGCGTGCCGGGCACGAAGATGGACGAGAATCGCCGATGTGGACGGGATTCGCGAAGGTGGACGAAAAACGCAGGTGGGGCGGGGTCAGCGGGTGCGGCGCACGACGCTGCGCGCCGCGAGGTCGTCGAGGCCCTGACGGAGGCGGTTGCTCAGCGCCCACAGCAGGATCGCGATCTGCAGCAGGCCCGCGATGCCGGCAAGCACGGCGACGAGCGACATCAGATCCGGCACGTACTTGATGAGAGCGCGCACGGCGCTGCGTGCCATCGGCAACTTCTGCGGCGAGCGGGGGTCGCCCTCCTCGATGGGCGCCACGCGGATGCCGAGCGCCGACTTGCCGAGCGTCGCACCACGCAGTGACGTCATCAGGGTGTCGTAGACGAATCCCGCCACGAACAGCGCGAGCGCCAACGCGAGCGGCGGCGACGTCAGGTCG
Organism: Dermacoccus sp. GAS27A; assembly: GCF_044909235.1. Lineage (NCBI taxonomy): Bacteria > Bacillati > Actinomycetota > Actinomycetes > Micrococcales > Dermacoccaceae > Dermacoccus > Dermacoccus sp. GAS27A. The sequence continues at coordinate 43,368 of NZ_JBIYDW010000003.1, forward strand.
TCGGGGAAGGCCGGCATCTGCCCACCGTTGCTCGCGGCGGTGCTCGCCTCGTCGATGAAGTCGCGGAACTCGTCAATCCACGAGTGCAGGAACGGCAGCATCGCGAGGGTGACGGGCACCCCGAAGATGATGCGGTCGAGGAAGTAGGCGAAGAAGCGGCGCCACACCCCCGACGGCTCCCCCGCGCTCGTTCCGAACGCCGTCGGGCGCTGATCATGAGCCCGCGGCTGCGGGGCACCGAAGCGATGCTGCTGCTCCCCGCTGCCCTCGGGGCCCCAGTGAGCCGGATAGGTGCGCGGCTCGCCGTCACGGCGCGGCGGTGCGTCGACGTGCTGGACCGGGCGAGCCTCCCCGACGTGGTCGAGGCCCGGGCGCAGCTTCGGCATGGTGCGCTCGGTCCACAGGATGCCGTCCCAGTACCTCAGCTGGGTGGCGTCGCGGGGGTCGTCGTACCAGCCCGACGAAACGGGCGCGTGCGGCTGCTCAGTCATGCGTCTACCCTATCCGCCCCCGCATGACGCGCCGGGGGCGATGAGCCATGCGGATGAGCCAGGCAGGCAGTGCCTCGTACCGCACTGCATCCCACATGACACCCGCAGGCTGAGGGCCTCGCAGGCTCAGCGCCGACCGACGAACCAGCGACGGATCAACTCGATGCGTTCGCCGACCTGCTCGGAGGAGGCCTTGTCGAGCGTCGGCCCCCCGCACTGCTGACGCAGATCGTTGTGGATGACGGCATGCGGCTGGCCGCTCTTGCGCGCGTACTGCGCGACGAGGCCGTTGAGCTCCTTGCGCTGCTTGGCGAGGGCACGGTGCGCGGCGACGGGTTCGTCGTCGTCGGTGCGTCGCGTGCGCCCGGCCTTGGCCTGCTTGGCCTGGCGTTCACGTAGCAGGCTCGCCATCTGATCGGGCTCGAGCAGACCGGGCAAGCCCAGGTATTCCTGCTCGTCCTCGCTGCCGACGTCACCGCCCATGCCCCACTGCTGCGCGTCGAACAGGACATGGTCGAACTCGGCCTGCGACTCGAGCGCCTCGAAGGTGCCGTCGTCGGCGAGCATCCCGGAGGCCTTCTCCTCACGATTGGCCTCGGCGAGCAGCCCCTCTTCCTCGGACCACATGTTGTCCTCGGGGTTCTCCCCCGCGCGCTGCGGACGGTCGAGGGCGTGGTCGCGCTGCTCCTCGAGACGCGAGGCGTGCTCGAGGATGATCGGCACCGTCGGCAGGAACACCGACGCCGTCTCGCCGCGCTTGCGGGCGCGCACGAAGCGTCCGACGGCCTGGGCGAAGAACAACGGCGTCGACGTCGACGTCGCGTAGACGCCGACGCACAGACGCGGCACGTCGACACCCTCGGAGACCATGCGGACGGCGACCATCCACCGCTCGCTGCTCTTGGCGAAGTCCTCGATCCGGGAGCTCGCGCCCGCGTCGTCGGAGAGCACGACGGTCGGTTTGGTGCCAGTGATCGCCTCGAGCGTGCGCGCGTAGGCGCGCGCGGCCGTCTGGTTCGAGGCGATGACGAGGCCGCCCGCGTCGGGCACGTGACGTCGCACCTCCGACAGGCGCTTGTCGGCGGCCTGAAGCACGGACGGGATCCACGCGCCGTTCGGGTCGAGCGCGGTGCGCCAGGCGCCTGCAATGGCGTCCTTCGTCATCGGTGTGCCGAGACGCGCCGCGATCTCGTCGCCGGCCCGGGTGCGCCATCGCATGTTGCCGCCGTAGGCCATGAACAGCACGGGCCGGACGACGCCGTCGGCGAGCGCCTCGGCGTAGCCGTACGCGTAGTCGCTCGCCGAGCGACGGATGCCGGCGTCGTCGACCTCGTAGCGCACGAACGGGATGGGGCTCGTGTCGCTGCGGAACGGGGTACCGGTGAGGCAGACGCGTCGCGCGGCGCCGTCGAATGCAGTGCGCAGCGCCTCGCCCCAGCTCTTGTTGTCGCCGCCGTGGTGCACCTCGTCGAGGATGACGAGCGTCGGCGTGCGCTCGGTGCGGATGCGGTGCACGTCTGGGTTGCTCGCGACGCCCTGGTAGGTGAGGGCGACCCCGTCGTAGTCGGACGCCTCATCGACCTGGCGGTTCGTGAACCTCGGGTCGATCTGGATGCCGACGCGCGCGGCCGCGTCGGCCCACTGCGTCTTGAGGTGCTCGGTCGGCGCGACGATCGTCACCTTCTTGACGATGCCGCGCCCCAGCAGCTCCGTCGCGAGGCGCAGCGCGAACGTCGTCTTGCCGGCGCCGGGGGTTGCGACAGCGAGGAAATCGCGCGGATCGGTGCTCAGGTACCGCTCCAGCGCACCGGCCTGCCAGGCGCGCAGCTTGCCCGCGGTACCCCACGCGGCCCGCTCCGGGAAGGCGGGTGAGAGGTGCTCTGCAGCCGAGGTACTCATAGGCCAAGCAGTCTACCGGCGCCGAACGAACTCCCCGACGTGGCCGCCGCCACCGACCGTTCAGGCCGGCCGGAACGCGCGCGACAGCCCCCACGAGGCCGAGGACCAGCACCATCGGGACGGCGAATCCGTAGCGCAGGGACGTGTCGCCGAGCGCGCCCGTCAGCTCGGCTCCGAGCAGGCCGCCGACGTAGTTGACCTGGTGGCTGAAGCGCGCGATGACCGGGTCGCTGCCGGCTTGGACGGACGCCGCGTCCGCCTCCGGGTGTGCGTCGCAGGCGAGGCGGGCGACCACCGAGTACGACAGCGGCGCGACGAGCGCCGCGGAGCCGAGCCGCGCCGTCAGCCAGTCGCCGCAGCTGCGGCTGAGCAGCGAGCACACGAGGTACGGCAGGGTGGCGACGGCGACGAGCGAGGCCGGTGAGGCGAAGGTGTGGTGCAGGTAGGTGGGCGCCCACGTCGTCACGGCCGTGTCGACGATGTAGAACACGACGAGCGCGAGGGCGAGGGTGAGGATGCGCGCCAGGGCAGGCTGCGCGCGGCGGGGGCGTCGGCCCCGGATGTGATGGGCGCCGGTTCCGGCCGCGCGTGCGGGACGTACGGCGCGAGCGTCGCGGCGGCGGGCAGGATCATGAGCACCGCGGCGGCGAGCGCGAAGCCCCAGCGATGCGTCGCCAGCGCGATGAGCGTGCTGAGGACGCCGCCGCGCGTCCACGCCGCGTGGAACGTCGACATGAGCGGGCGCCCGTAGCTGTGCTCGATGGCGACGGCCAGCATGTTGCACCCGGCGTCGACCGGGCCGAGGCCCAGGCCATACGCAGCCATCGCCGACTCCAGTGCGCCGACGCCGTGCGCGAGGCCGATGTGCGGCAGCGCGACGACGATGGCGGCGAAGCCGATGTGCGGCAGCGCGACAGCAATGGCGGCGAAGCCGACGCGCAGGCTGCGCGTCGTGCCGCCGCGCGCGGCGAGGAACTCCCGCGCCACGAACCGAGCCTCCGCCTACAGCACGAGCGCGATGGGGGCAGGCTGCCACCGCCGGAGCCCACTCGTCGCCGCTTCGTCGCTTCACCCAGCAGGCTCCCAGCTGACGAGACGGGCTGGGTCGCGACCGCGCGTCGAAGGGTGTCGGCGCCGCGCCGGGCGACGGCGGAGGGTGGGGTGAGCATCACACCCTGGAGTTGAGTAGCGCTCAACCCACCATGCGGGGCGTCCGCGCGCCTAGGGTGGAGTCAGTCATGGACATCGAGCACTCGATGGCCCCAGCGGCGCGTCGCCCCTCGGTCCATCGAGGCCGCTCACCCCTGGCCGGGGCTCGCAGGGAAAGGACGAGAGTCATGGTTCGCACGAGAGCCCAACTCACCGATGCTCAACGCGAGAAGCTCAGCGCCGTCACTGCGGCGCGCGAAGCGCGTCTCGCCGCCGAAGCGGAGTACCGGCGGGCGGTCGCCGCCGCCGATCAGGCGAAGGTGACGAAGAGCGCCATCGCCGAGGCGGCCGGCGTCAGCGTCGAGGCCGTCCGCACGGTGCTCATCCGCATGGCCGAATCGCACGCGCCCGCAGTCGAGGTTCGTGAGCACCTGACGGGGGTCGACGGCGGCTCGGCGACGGCGTCCACCGCCGCGGGAGTGGTCGTCACCGGCGCCGTCGGTGCGGCCCCGGTCACGGGCGACGTCAGGCAGCCTGTCGCGAAGGCGAGCTGACGCCCGTCGGCGTCACTCCCCGCCGTCCTGCGGCGGACGCAGGCCCTGGTAGATCTCCTTGCACGTCGGGCACACCGGAAACTTCTCCGGGTCGCGGCCCGGTACCCACACCTTGCCGCACAGCGCGGTGACGGGCTCGCCCGACAGCGCCGACTCCATGATCTTCTCCTTGCGCACGTAGTGCGCGAAGCGCTCGTGATCGCCGGGCTCGGAGAGCTGGTGGTCGACCTGCTCTCGCTCCAGCACCGCCGTCGACGTGCCCGGCCCTCCGAGGCCGCCCGGGCCGTCGGGCGCGCCGAGGGGCGATGACGGGTCGTCGATCGAAGAGTTCCACACAACCGGGTTCATGGGCGCCAGTGTAGGCGCGCCGCCCGCGGCGGGCCAGGGGGCAGCGAGCCGAGGCGTCAGGCGGCGGGTCAGTTGAGCGTCGGGTCGTCGGGGAACGACGCCAGGAGGCACGTCGGGATGGGTTGGCGTGCGAGGACGCGCGCCCACAACGTCTCGGGGTCGGCGTCGAACAGGTCGGCGATCTCGGGTTCGGCGCGCACCCACCACCCGTCAGCGAGTTCGACGTCGAGTTGGCCCGGCTCCCAGCCGCAGTTGCCGGCGAACACGCGTAGCCCCGACAGCTGCGGGGCGACGATCTCCGGCGGCGCGTCGAGGTCGACGACGGCGAGCGAACCGAACAGTCGCGTGGCGCCCACGACGTCACCGCGCCCCGGCACGCCCGCGAGCGCGACCGCCGTGTCGAGGCCGACGGGCCCGCCCTGGAAGAGACGATCGGGCGCCGAGCACGCGGACTGCCACCCCGGAAGGACCGAGTCGACACCGGCCTCGAGCGGTTCGGTGAGCAAGACGCCCTGGGCGCCGTCGTCACCGTGGTGGAGGACGAACACGACGCTACGGGTGAAGATGTCACCCTCGTCGCGGTCGTGGGCACGAGGCACCGCGACGAGCAGTCGGCCGGTCAACGAGGTCACCCGTCCATTGTGGAACACGCCCGCCCCGAACGCGATGTTGCCCGGTGATCGGGGCACGGGGCCCGGATCACCGGGCAACATCAGCGCAGATTCAGTCGGCGTCAGTCGCGGTTGCCACGGTAGCCACCACGGTCGCCGCCGTACCCACCACGACCCCCCTGGCCGCCGCGACCACCGAAGCTCTGACGACGGTTCTCGCGCTCGAAACCACCGTCGATGTCGTCGCGGTAACCGCGCCCTCCACCGAAGCCGCGGTCGTCGCCGCGTCCGCGGCCCTGGCCACGGTCGTCGCGGTCGTTGAAACGTCCACGACCACCGCGGTCGAAGCCGCCGCCACGGCCGTAACCGCCGCGCCCGCCGTCACGACCACCGCGGTCGTAACCACCCCGGCCACCGCGCTCGTAGCCACGGCCGCCGCGACCACCACGGTCGTTGCGCGGCGCGAGGGTGCGACGCAGGTCGTCCTCGGAGATCGAACGGCCCTCGGGCGTCGAACCGCCCGCGGCGACGATCGCCTCGTCACCGGGGCGCGTGCGCACGAGGCTCACGTCGACGCCGGCGGAGTCGAGTAGACGCTGCATCGAGCGGCGCTGGTGCGGCAGCGCCAGGGTGATGACGGTGCCCTTCTCCCCTGCGCGGGCCGTACGGCCGGCGCGGTGCAGGTAGTCCTTGTGGTCGGCCGGCGGGTCGACCTGGAGCACGACGCCGACCTCGTCGACGTGGATGCCGCGCGCCGCGACGTCCGTCGCGACGAGCACGGGCACACGCCCGTCCTTGAACGCCGACAGGACACGGTTGCGCTGACCCTGGTTGAGGCCACCGTGCAGCGCGGCAGCCATGACGCCCTGCTCGCGCAGCTCTGCGGCGACACGGTCGGCGCCCATCTTGGTGCGGACGAACACCACGGTGCGTCCCTCACGGTTCGCGACCTCGGCCGTCACGACCTTCTTGTCGCGCGGCTCGATGAGCAGCGCGTGGTGCTCCATCGTCGTGACGGTGGCGGTGCCGTCGTCCGTCGAGTGCGTCACCGGGTCGACGAGGTACTTGTCGACGACGGTGTCGATGCCACGGTCGAGCGTCGCGGAGAACAGCAGGCGCTGGCCGCCTTCGGGCACGAGGTCGAGAATCTCGGTGATGGCCTCGAGGAAGCCCATCTCGGCCATGTGGTCGGCCTCGTCGAGCACGGCGATCTCGACGCGGCTCAGGTCGGCCGCGCCACGCTCGATAAGGTCGGACAGGCGACCCGGCGTGGCGATGAGGACGTCGACGCCGCGCTCCAGCGCGGACAGCTGCGGCTCGTACGGCATGCCACCGGCGACGAGCTTGTGCTTGAGACCGACGACGTGGACGAGCGGCTGCAGCGCATCGCTCACCTGCATCGCAAGTTCACGCGTCGGCACGAGGACGATGGCGCGCGGCTGGTGCGCGCGAGCCTTGCCGCCCTCGGCGAGACGCGCCAGCATCGGCAGACCGAAGCCGAGCGTCTTGCCCGAACCCGTGCGACCGCGGCCGAGGACGTCCTTGCCGGCCATCGCGTCGGGAATGGTCGCCGCCTGGATCGGGAACGGCTTCGTGATGCCGTCACGCGCCATGCGCTCGACGAGCGCCTCGGGCAGCCCGAGCTCGGTGAACGTCATGATGACGCTCTCGTCGATCTCGTCCGACTCGCTCTCGTCGAAGCCCGCGTGCTCGCCGTCGGCCGTGCCCGCGGTGGCGTTCGTGGCGTCGGCGGGGTCGGTGTTCTCCGCGTCGGTGTTGTCGGCGTCAGAGTTGGTCGTGTCGGAGTCGGCGGCGTCAACACCGTCGCGCTCGGCGTCCGTGGCGTCGGCGGTGGGAGCGTCGTCGACGCGGACGTCACCCTCGACGTCGCCGTCGACGTGGACGCGCTCGTCGGGGTTCTGTTCGCCGACGACGTCGACGTTCTCGCGCTGGATGTTCTCGCTCGTGGCCGCGTCGGCCTCGACGGTGGTCGCCGCGACGTCGGCGTTCGCCGCCGTCACGTTCTCGACCTGCGCGTCCTCGACGCGGGACTCGTCACGCACGGGGGCGTCGTCGAACGAGCGGTCGGGGCGCCCGAAGCGCTTCTCGCGGTCGAAACCGCCCTCACGGCGGTCGTCGCGGCGCTGGAAGCCGCCGTCACGGCGGTCGCCACGGTTGAAACCGCCGCGGTCGTCGCGACGCTGGAAGCCGCCCTCGCGACGGTCGTTGTCACGGTTGAACCCACCGCGCCGGTCGTCACGGCCCTGGTAGCCACCACGACGGTCATCACGGTTGAAGCCACCGCGACGGTCGTCACCGCCACGGAAACCGCCCTCGCGACGATCGTTGTCGCGGTTGAAACCACCACGACGGTCATCGCCACCACGGTTGAAACCACCGCGGTCATCGCGACGCTGGAAGCCACCCTCGCGACGGTCGTCGCGGCCCCCGAAACCACCACGACGGTCGTCGCCACCGCGGTTGAAACCGCCACGGCGGTCGTCGCCGCGGAAGCCGCCGTCACGTCGGTCGTTGTCGCGGTTGAAACCACCACGACGGTCATCACCGCCGCGGAAGCCGCCCTCACGGCGGTCGTTGTCACGGCTGAAACCACCACGGCGATCATCACGGCCCTGGAAGCCGCCACGGCGCTCGTCGCTGCCGCGGTTTAAACCACCACGACGGTCGTCGCCGCCGCGGAACCCGCCCTCACGGCGGTCGTTGTCACGGCTGAAGCCACCGCGTCGCTCATCGCGGCCGCGGAAACCACCGTCACGGCGGTCGTCACGGGCCTGGAAGCCGCCACGACGCTCGTCACCGCCGCGGAACCCGCCCTCACGGCGGTCGTTGTCACGGCTGAAACCGCCGCGTCGCTCGTCGCGTCCGCCCGCGGCGCCGTCGCGGCGTCCTCCGAAGTCGCGGCCGCCGGAGCGGTCCTGGCCGCGCTTGGCGCCGGCCTTGTCGGCGTGCGACCAGCGCGGCTTCTTGCCGTTGTTGTTGTTCGTCGAAGACATGGGTGTGAACCTCTCGGTCGAGAGCACCGAAGGCGAGCACGCCAGAGAGCCCGTGGAGCACGTGGGCTGGAAGGATTGCGTACTGGGTGGATCGGCGCTGTTGCGTGGGATCTCGGCGCTCACATGACGGCGTCACATCGTGGGTGACGCTCAGAGAACGGGCCTACTCTCACCACCACGTGCCGCCACAGGGAGTAGCTGCGGGCACGCTCAAACCGAAAGCAAACCTACTGAACGCAAGATCAATGGTCCCCCAAGTCTACGTCACGCCCGGCGGCGCAGCTGACGCGTCAACCCCCACGCCAGGATGATTCCTGTCACATCGGCGAGTGCGTCGCGCCAGTCCGCGTCGCGCTCCACGACGTCCGTGCCCTGGATCAGTTCGGAGATCGGCGCATAGAACGCGAGCATGAGCGCCACCCATCGCCACCGTCCGAGCAGTGCCAGGAGGGCGGGTCCGCCGAACATGCAGGCGTGGACCACCTTGTCGGCGTGGGGGAACAGCTCACCTTCTGCCCCGCTCGAATGGAACACGTACAGGAGGTACGTCTGCAGTGCGAGGGCGAGCACGAGCAGCGCGCGGCAGGCGCGGACGAGGCGGGAGTCGGAAGGGGGCATCCCGTGCAGTATCGCACCGCGCACGTCCGGCGCCCTCTCGGCGGGTTCTCAGGCTGTCGGCCTAGCTTCGAGCGGCTGCGACGAGGCAGCCCCGCGCCCAAGGAGCTCTCATGACGGTGCACTTCGATCACGCCGCCCACGTCGCGACGATGTGGCTGCCGCAGCTGTCCCCCACCCACGCGACGGTCGTCTCGACGCTCGCCGCGCTCGCGTTCTGCGCCGTGCTGATCGGCGCGATCGCGTGGATGTTCGCGTCGATGTGCCTGGAGCAGGCCCACCCGTGGCGCTTCGGCGTGATCGCGGCGCTCGCCGTCGTCGCGTTCGTGGCGGCGGTGCCGTCGATGCGTCATCGCGTGGCGGGCCCGGCGCCCATCGCGTCGGCCACGGCGACGATCGAGCGCGCCGACGCGTTGAGCGCAGCGCGTGCCGCCGCCGTCCCTGAGAAGGACTGGCGCCCGGAGGCGAAGGCCGTCGCCGCGCCGGCCTCGAGTGACGTGACGTGGTCGCCCGATGACCTGCACGCCCTCAGCGTCGCCGCGCAGAAGAAGAACGGGCTGACAGAGACGTACGCGCGAAGCCGCATCGAGGTCGACTCGACCGGCCAGGACACCGCGACGATCGCCGCGCACGGCACGACCTACCTGACGAAGGACGACAAGCGCGTCCGCTGCGTCGCACGCGTCAAGAACGTCGTGAAGAACAACGTCGGCCAGCCGCTGGCCGCCGACCTCGACCAGGTGGTCTGCGCCCCGGCGGCCTGAGGACACTGCGTTCTGCTGCCTCACACGGCCCGCGCCCCTTTCACGGCTCGACCCCGACGCTCACACCTTCTTGGAGCATTCGGGGCCGGAGCCACGTGCAATGGACTCCGGTGAGCGAAGCGGGCGCCCACAGACACGGCATCGCCCCACCGATCTAGCGGAGGCGTCACGTGGGGCGAGATCCAACACGACGGGGCCGGGCCCAACACCTCGCGGGTTCGCTGCCTCATCGCACCGTCGAACCCGTCGCGCACGGCTCGATCGTGGTGCGGTTGGAAGCCGTGGTTACGCAGGTGGTTGTCCGTGTTTCCCACGAGCAGGTTCAGCACTGTGCGCTTCCACAGCTCCGCGAGATCCACACGGCCGGAGGCGGCCATGTGCGGTTCGAACGCTTCGGCCACCGCCACCAACGGTGATCCCAGCGTGTGCGGCGATGTCCAGGCAGACCTTCTCCCACGCGACGACGTCGGTGTCGTCCTTGGTCGAGGTGAACTTCGCCAACATGAGGTGCCCGTTCTCGTCCACGACGACGGCCTTGGGGCGCGCACCACCCATCGACGAACCCGCATCGAACGGTTCCTTGATGTCCGCGTCGCTGTCCGTGTGACTCTCCGCTCGCCGCGCCACCGCCTCGAGGTGAGCCAGGTCGAGCATCTTGGGCACGCGTGCGCTCTCGCTCATCTCGACTCCGTCGCGCGCGAAGCGAAGTGCGCCCATCCGTAGCCGGTCGCGCACGGCGAGAAGGACGTCGACTGCGCCAGGCACACCCCTGCCGTCGGCCTGCCACGTCCGTTCGATGATCTGCCGGCCCCACCGAGCAGGTGCGCTGTCCGAGAAGACCTGCGGCAGGGCCCCTTCTCGGCATATGTCACCTGAGGCGCACTGCCTGCCAGCACGGGCAGCGCCGGTGACAGCGAGTAGCCGTACTCAGCGCTCGCCCACGACTTCTCATAGCGGAAAGTGCCACCGCTTCGTGGATGCGGATGCCACGTACCGACCGTCATGTCCTCACCGTCGACCGACGTCGAGACGCTGATGGCGGCGCCGCTCATCTCTCAATCCTTCAGCGGCGCAGAGCTGGCCAGAGCCCTCCCGCGTGCGTACTGGTAGGGATCGGTGGACGCCACGAGCTCGTCCATGGGCGATCTATTGATCGAGAAATCGGGCGGGACGGCCATCAACCCGGCCGGGTTTGTCGCGATCTATGACGCCGATCGTGCAGCGGTGGCTCGGCATCGGCGAGTGGTGAAAGCCGGACCGCACGACGTGCAAGAGCCCGCCGTCACCCCTCGAGAGGGATGACGGCGGGCTCCGTGCCACACGCGTCACGCAGCAGCCTGATTCACGCTGCGTGACGAGTTCTGCGAACAGCCGCTCGGCCTCGCGACCGATGCATGGAGGTGGTGGAGATGGGGGGAATTGAACCCCCGTCCATCGACGGCGATCCAGGGCTTCTCCGGGCGCAGTCATCCTGCGGATTTTCTCGGCCCCGCGGCAAGGAATGACACATTCCGCGACAGGCCCAGTCGAGTGAGAGTCCCACAACGCCCCTCGACAAGACGTTGCAGCAAGTTCTCTAGCTGATGCCAGACACTGAGTCGAGAACTAGCTCAGGCTGACAGACTTCGGGCTCGCTCAGGCGGCGAGGGCGAAGTCGGTGCGCTTGGAATCGGCACCTATAAGTTTGCAGAGAGCGTTAACGAGATAACTCTGCATCCTCGGCCCGCTTCCCCTGGGACGGCGACCGATGTCGAAACCGATCATCCCCATGGAAACTGTTCGCTCTGTGGAGTTGTGCTTGCTGACGAATCAGCGTCCGTCAGTCTAGCGGTTCAACAGCGAAGGACGCGAGCGCATTCCCACCCGCTGCGCCTCTGCCGTGTAATGCGCCACACGAGGATCGCTTGGCGCCTCACCCCGAGAGGTCTATCGTTGTTCCTCGGTCGTTGCATCTTCAATCACCTCGCCGCACGGACACGTTGCGTCGAGCCACGGCCGATCCCATCCCGACGAACGGCGGCCAACGCGCGGCTGCCCCCCCAGGGCAGCGCCCGATCGCCCTGCTGCCCGCGTTCGATCCCGCGCGCATCACACTCCGTCGGTTCCTCGCCGGCCTCTCCCCCACGCCTGCCCCGGCCCCTCAAGGGCGCCAACTCGAGAAAGGAGGGGCTGATGTCGACTGCTGCTGTCAGCACTCACGGCCCCGACGCACCCGTGGAGTCATCCACCGACAACCCCGCGAAGCCCAACCTCAGCCTTGCGCTCTTCGTGATCGCCTGCGCCCAGCTCATGATCGTGCTCGATGGGACGGTCGTGAACATCGCACTACCCCACATCCAGACCGATCTGCACTTCAGCCAGTCCGGCCTTCAGTGGGTCGTCACCTCCTACGCGCTGGCTCTCGGTTCGCTCCTGCTGCTGGGCGGGCGCCTCGGCGATATCTTCGGACGCCGCCGCATGTTCACCGTCGGCATCGCCGTGTTCGCTCTCGCCTCGCTGCTCGGCGGCATCGCGCCCAACCCCACCCTCCTGCTCGCCGCGCGCGTGCTCCAGGGTGCCGGTGCGGCGCTGGCTCAGCCGGCGGCACTGGCCCTCGTCAACACGACGTTCCCGCCCGGCAAGGAGCGCAACCGCGCCATGGGTGTCTATGCCGCGATGTCCGGCGCCGGTGCAGCGATCGGCCTCATCCTCGGCGGCGTGCTGACCGAGATCGACTGGCGCTGGACGATGCTCATCAACGTGCCCATCGGCATCGCCGTCGCCGTGCTCGCACCCCGCGTGCTCGTCGAATCCGACGGTCACGAGGGCACCCTCGACATCATCGGCGCCGTCACGGCGACCGCGGGTCTGTTCGGCATCGTCTACGGCCTGTCCAACGCCGCGTCCCACTCGTGGGGCGACACCTGGACCCTCGTGCCGCTGATCGTGGGCACGCTGCTCGTCATCGCGTTCGCTGCCATCGAGAGCCGCACCGAGCACGCCCTGCTGCCGACGCGCATCCTCGCCGACCGCACGCGAGGCACCGCCATCCTCGCGATGCTCATCATGGGTGCCGCGATGTTCGCGATGTTCTTCTTCCTCGGCCTGTACATCCAGCAGGTGCTCGGTTATTCGCCGGTCAAGTCCGGTTTCGCGTTCCTGCCGTTCAGCCTCGGCATCGTCATCGCCGCGGGCCTGTCGCAGAACCTCGTCACGCGCATCAAGCCGCGCTACCTCTCGGGCTTCGGCGGCCTGCTCGCAGCAGCGGGCATGTGGTCGTTCACCCAGCTCGACACGCACTCGAGCTACGCGACGCACCTGCTGCCCGGCATCTTCGTCATGGCCCTCGGCATGGGCTTCGTCTTCATCCCGATGACGCTCGCCGCCTCCCACGGCGTCGAAGCGAAGGACTCGGGGGCCGCCGCCTCCGCGCTCAACACCGCGCAGCAGATCGGTGGTTCGATCGGTCTCGCCGCTCTCACCACGGTGTATTCGCACTATGCGACGCAGCGTGCCGACGAGCTCAAGGCCGCCGCCGCTGCCGCGATGGCGAAGGTGCCGACGTCGGTGCAGGAAACGGCTGAGTTCAAGTCGAAGATGCAGGCCCAGCAGGCAGCCGGAGCGCTCGACGTGCAGACCTTCGCCTCGACGCACGGGTTCTGGGTGGCCTCCGGCATGCTTCTCGTCGGAGCCCTGCTCATCCTGATCTTCATCACGATTCGCAGCGACGAACTGCAGACCGACGGGGCAGCGCCCACCGCGCACGTGGGCTGACGCGGTCGCTTCAGCTTGCACACCCTCGCCTCTGGGCGGGCTCGACCCGGCGTCGGGCCCGCCCAGAGGCTTTTTCCACGTCCGGTGTGGTGCGAGACACGCGTGTGTTGCCAACTGTTCGCTATTGGTCGGTTTTGCCGCGAAACTCTGCGGTTTTCAGCCCTGAGCGACCGGTAGTGTCAGCACCAACTGCGCCGCCGCGGCGCCCCACCCCGAACGGAGATGTGCATGTTCCGCAAGGTCCTGGTCGCCAACCGAGGCGAGATCGCCGTGCGCGCGTTCCGCGCTGCCACCGAGCTGGGCGCCACCACCGTCGCCGTCTTTCCCCACGAGGACCGCGGCAGCGAGCATCGTCTCAAGGCCGACGAGGCCTACCAGATCGGCGAGGTCGGCCACCCCGTGCGCGCCTACCTCGACGTCGACGAGATCATCCGCGTCGCCCGCGAATCGGGCGCCGACGCGATCTACCCCGGCTACGGCTTCCTGTCCGAGAACCCGCTGCTCGCCGAGGCGTGCGCCGACGCCGGCATCACCTTCATCGGCCCCAAGCCCGACGTGCTGCACATGACGGGCAACAAGGCGACGGCCATCGCCGCGGCCAAGCGCGCCGGCCTGCCGACGCTGCGCAGCGTGCCGCCGTCGTCCGACATCGACGAACTCGTCAAGGGCGCCGACGACATCGGCTACCCCGTCTTCGTCAAGGCCGTCGCCGGCGGCGGCGGGCGCGGCATGCGTCGCGTCGAGAAGCCCGAGGCGCTGCGCGAGAACCTCGAGGCCGCGATGCGCGAAGCCGAATCCGCCTTCGGTGACGCGACCTGCTTCATCGAGGAAGCCGTCGTCGACCCGCGCCACATCGAGGTGCAGATCCTCGCCGACGGTGAGGGCGACGTCGTCCACCTCTTCGAACGCGACTGCTCCGTGCAGCGACGCCACCAGAAGGTCGTCGAGATCGCGCCGGCACCGAACCTCTCCCCCGAACTGCGCGAACGCATGTGCGCCGACGCCGTCGCGTTCGCGAAGGAGATCGGCTACTCGTGCGCCGGCACCGTCGAGTTCCTGCTCGACACCCGCGGCCGCTACGTGTTCATCGAGATGAACCCGCGCATCCAGGTCGAGCACACCGTCACCGAGGAGGTCACCGACGTCGACCTCGTCGCCGCGCAGATGCGCATCGCCTCCGGCGACACCCTCGACGACCTCGGCCTCGCTCAGGAGAACATCCACCTGCGCGGCGCGGCGCTGCAGTGCCGCATCACGACCGAGGACCCGGCCAACGGCTTCCGCCCCGACACCGGCACGATCACCGCCTACCGTTCCGCGGGCGGCTCGGGCGTTCGCCTCGACGGGGGCACGATCCACATGGGCGCCGAGGTCAGCGCCCACTTCGACTCGATGCTCGTCAAGCTCACCTGCCGCGGCCGCGACTTCGCGACGGCCGTGCGCCGCGCCCGCCGCGCCCTCGCCGAGTTCCGCGTGCGCGGTGTCAGCACGAACATCCCCTTCCTGCAGGCCCTGCTCGAGGACCCGGCATTCATCTCCGGCAACGTGACGACGTCGTTCATCGAGACCCACCCGCACCTGCTCGACGCGCGCACCCCCGGCGATCGCGGCACGAAGCTGCTCACCTACCTCGCCGAGACGACCGTCAACAAGCCGTACGGCGACCACTCAGCACTCGCCATCACGGCGCGCGAGAAGCTGCCCGCATTCGACATCAGCGGCCCCGTCCCGCCCGGCGCGCGCGACCGGCTGATCACCGAAGGGCCCGAGGCGTTCGCCCGCGCTCTGCGCGAGCAGCAGGCCGTCGCCGTCACCGAGACGACGATGCGCGACGCCCACCAGTCCCTGCTCGCGACGCGCATCCGCACCCGCGACCTGCTGCACGTCGCGCCGTACGTCGCACGCATGACGCCGCAGCTGCTGTCGATGGAGGCCTGGGGCGGCGCGACGTACGACGTCGCGCTGCGCTTCCTGTCCGAAGACCCGTGGGACCGCCTCGCGAAGCTGCGCGAGGCGATGCCGAACATCCCGATCCAGATGCTGCTGCGCGGGCGCAACACCGTTGGCTACACGCCGTACCCGACCAAGGTGACCGACGCGTTCGTCACCGAGGCCGCGCGCACGGGTGTCGACATCTTCCGCATCTTCGACGCCCTCAACGACGTCGAGCAGATGCGTCCCGCCATCGAAGCGGTGCGCGAGACGGGCACCGCCGTCGCCGAGGTGGCCCTGTGCTACACCGGCAACCTCGCCTCCCCCGACGAGAAGCTCTACACGCTCGACTACTACCTCGCGCTCGCCGAGAAGATCGTCGACGCCGGCGCCCACGTCCTCGCGATCAAGGACATGGCGGGTCTGCTGCGCGCCCCGGCGGCGCGTACCCTCGTCACCGCGTTGCGGGAGCGCTTCGACCTGCCCGTGCACCTGCACACCCACGACACGGCCGGTGGCCAGCTCGCGACGCTGCTCGCCGCCATCGACGCGGGCGTCGACGCGGTCGACGTCGCGAGCGCCGCGATGTCGGGCACGACGAGCCAGCCGTCGATGTCGGCGCTCGTCGCGGCGACGGACGGCACGGACCGTGCGACGGGGCTCGACCTCGCGAACGTGTGCGACCTCGAGCCGTACTGGGAGGCCGTGCGCACCCTCTACAAGCCGTTCGAGTCGGGCCTCGCCGCGCCGACGGGTCGCGTGTACCGTCACGAGATCCCGGGTGGGCAGCTGTCGAACCTGCGCCAGCAGGCGATCGCGCTCGGCCTCGGCGACCGCTTTGAGGCGATCGAGGACATGTACGCCGCGGCCAACGACATCCTCGGCAACGTCGTCAAGGTGACGCCGAGCTCGAAGGTCGTCGGCGACCTCGCGCTCGCGCTCGTCAGCGCGAACGCCGACCCGAAGGACTTCGAGGCCAACCCGCAGAACTACGACATCCCGGACTCCGTCATCGGCTTCCTCGGCGGCGAGCTCGGCGACCCGCCCGGTGGCTGGCCCGAGCCGTTCCGCACGAAGGCCCTCGCCGGACGCACGGTGCGCCCGCGCGTCGAGGAGCTGAGCGCCGATGACGAGGCCGACCTCGCACGCGACCCGCGCGGCACGCTCAACCGCCTGCTGTTCCCCGGCCCGACGCAGGACTACGCGCGTGCCCGCGAGCTCTACAGCGACCTGTCGGTGCTGTCGACGAAGGAGTTCCTCCACGGCCTCGCGCCCGGGCAGGAGCACGAGGTCGACCTCGAGCCGGGCAAGAAGATCCTGATGTCTGTCGCGTCCGTCTCCGAGCCCGACGAGCGCGGCATGCGCACCGTGCTCGCGACGCTCAACGGCCAGCTGCGCCCCGTCCAGGTGCGCGACCACGCCGTCAAGGTCGACGTCGCCGCCGTCGAGAAGGCCGACCCGAAGAACGTCGGCCACGTCGCCGCGCCGTTCGCGGGCATGGTGTCCGTCAGCGTCGCCGAGGGTGACGAGGTCGCGGCAGGCGACACGGTCGCGACGATCGAAGCGATGAAGATGGAGGCCTCCATCACGACGCCCGTCGCGGGCACCGTCAAGCGCGTGGCTCTGACGCACGAGACGCAGGTCGAGGGCGGCGACCTCGTCATCGTCATCGAGTGATGTCCGCCGCCGTGACCTGACGGCTCGCGGCCTCCGCTCGGGCCCGTCAGGTCGTGCGGCGCATGCGAAAGGGGCGCCCGTCTCGAGTCGAGACGGGCGCCCCTTTCGGCGTCGTTCAGGCGGGCCGGCTCACCAGCCGCCGCCACCACCACCGCTGATGCCGCCGCCGGAGAAGCCTCCCCCGCCGGAGAAGCCGCTACCGCCGCTCGAACCGGGCGTGGACGACAACGCGGACGACGCCGCGTCGCTGAAGGCCTCCATCGAGGCGCCGAAGTTGTCGAAGCCCCCGAAACCGCCGCCGAAACCGCCGTACGGCACGTACCAGTAGGGCATGACCATCGGGTAGCCCTGCGCCTGCGCGGCAGCGGCGACCTGGCCGAAGACCTTCGCCCAGCGGTCGGCGAGACCGAGCACGACCGCGTACGGCATGTAGCGGCTAAAGATCTGCTCGGCTTCCTCGAACTTGATCTGCTTCGCCTCAGCCGTCTTGAGATACAGCTCGAACCCGCGCGTCTGGTCGTACACCGCCGAGCCGACGGGCGTGCGCGCGGCAGCGTTCTTCGAACGCACGAGCGCGAGGACGGCGACGATCGCGAAACCCGCACCGAACAGGAAGCCGTTGAGGTGGAAGTGGTTCGCGACGAAGAACGAGACGACGGCGAGCACCGCGAACAGGCTCGCGAGGCCCTTGGCCCCGGCCTCACTCGCGCTCGGGCGCTGCTTGAACCAGCCGCGCGCGACGGCCTCGTCCTCGATGCCCTCCTTCGCGTTCGCCAGGTGGCCCGCGAAGTGGTTCTTCAGATCGGACAGGTACACCTGCGAGCCGTCGGAGAACAGCGCGTTGAGTAGGTCTGCCTCGTAGGCCAGCAGCTGCCCCGCCGGGGGCTGCGGGTTCGAGATGAGCAGCCAGTCGCTCTTGTCGACCTGTTCCATGCGCAGGTACCCGCGCACCGCGAGGTCGACGATGGTGCCCGCGACGTCACGGTTGTCGGCGCGACGGTCGATGACGAGGCCCGCAAGGCCCGCGGTGGCGTCGTTGGGCGGCTCGAACCGGACGGCGACCTCGGGCTCGCGCGTCCGCTCGACCGGCACCTCCTGGCCGGGCGCGGGGAGCTGACCGGGTGCGATTCCGCTGTAGCGCTCGTCGGCGTTGCGCCGACGGTCGCGGACGAACCACAGCCCGCCGAGCCCGGCGAGTGCCGCCGCCAGAGCCCCGCCGCCGATGTTGACGGCCTGGCGCTGCGAAGACGTCAGCGGCCCGTTGACGCCGAACGCGTCCTCGGCCGAGCCGTCCTTGAGGATGGGGGCGGTGTTCGTGAACACCGACGTCGGCAGGTCGGCGTCGATCGTCATGCCGCGCCCGTTGCCGACGTTGTTCGCCGAGAACGACGCCTCCGTCCCCGGCGTCGCCCTGCACTCCTGCTTCGAGTTCTTCTCGCCGTACCAGCACTTGGCCCGAGAGACGGCGCCCGGGCCCTTGACGGTGACACGCGCGGTGTCGATCGGGATCTTCCAGTCGTTGCCCGTCGCGTTGATGAAGAACTCGGTCGACGAGTTCGACTGCTTGTTGACAACACCGGCGAGGTGGTACTTGAGCGTGTAGTGCTGCGTGCCGTACACGGTGCGGTTCGGGCTGCCGATGCGCAACCGCTCAGCGCCGCCGTCACGGGAGCGCTGGAGCTGCGTCGGCGCTCCCGTGGAGGACGACACGGACACGTTCGTCATCGGGTACTCACGGTGCTGGGTGTCGCTCACGCCCTGGCCGGTGATGACGATGCGATCGAGCCCGTGATGACTGCTGTCGCTGAAGCGGACGTCGAGATTCTCCGTGACGTCGACGCCACCGTCGGCGCCCACGTCGTAGCGGATGTCGTAGTTCGTGATGCGGATGTTGTCGTTGCTCGCGGCCTGAGCGGGCGCTGCGCTCATGGCGACGAGCGCGACGGCGGCGGCGCCGAGTGCGGTGCGGGCCGACGGTGTAGGTGCTCCCCTGAGACGACTCATGCCCCTACCTTGCCACGTGGGCGAGGCGGGGGCATGCCGACGGGTCAACCGGCGCGCTCGCTCGGTTCTCAGCCGCCGCGCTTGAGGCGTACCTGCATCTCGCGCTGCGCCTCGAGGTTGTCCTGACGCTCGCGCAGCGTCTGGCGCTTGTCGTGCAGTTGCTTGCCTCGCGCGAGGGCGATCTCGACCTTGGCGCGACCGTCCTTGAAGTACAGCGACAGCGGCACGATGGTGTACCCCTTCGACTGCGCCTTGTTCGCGAGCTTGAGGATCTCGGCCCTGTGCAGCAGCAGCTTGCGTCGCCGACGCGCGGAGTGGTTCGTCCACGTGCCCTGGAGGTACTCGGGGATGTGGACGTTCTCGAGCCACATCTCACCGTCGCGCTCGAGCACGTAACCGTCGACGAGGGACGCGCGCCCCATGCGCAGGCTCTTCACCTCGGTGCCCATGAGGGACAGCCCGGCCTCGAGCGTTTCCTCGATGTGGTAGTCGTGGCGCGCCTTCTTGTTGTTGGCGATCACCTTCGTGCCGTGTTCCTTCGGCATGGGCTCGCCCCCTTCTGCTTCGATGCGGTCGCGTTCGGCGTGGTCGACGTCGGTGAGGACAACATCGCAGGCATGCCGGGCATTTCCGAAGCTGTCACTTTATCCACTTCAGCGGGTTGACGGCCACACCATTCTCTCGGGTCTCGAAGTGCAGGTGGCAGCCGGTGACGCGCCCCGTCATCCCGGAGACCCCGATCTGCTGGCCCTTCTTGACCTTCTGCCCGACGCTGACCGACAGGGACGTGAAGTGCATGTAGGCGCTCGTCAGCTGCGCACCGTTGACGGTTCCGTGGCTGATGTAGACGTGATTGCCGGAGACGTCGTTGTAGTTCGCCTCGATGACGGTGCCGTCACCCGCGGCATAGACGGGCGTGCCGCACGCGAACGGGAAGTCGTCGCCCTCGTGCAGCTTGTTGATCTTGAGGACGGGGTGGAAGCGGTAGCCGTAGCCCGACACGATGCTCGAGATCGGGCCCGGGGAGGCGAGGAAACCGGTGCCCTGCGGCACGTCGTGGACGCTGGTGTCGACATCCTTGCTCGTCGTCGTGACGTTCTTCAGGCGCGTGCTCTCAGCCTGCAACGCCGCGAGCTTCGCCTCCTCCTTCTTCTTCTCGGCCTCGAGCTTCTTCTTGTCGTCCTTCTGCGTCTTCTGCAACGCCACGAGACTCGCCTCGGCGGTGTCGGCGTCAGTCTTCGCCGTGCTCGCGGCGGTGACGGCGGCGTCCTGCTTCGTCTTCGCCAGGCTCGCACGACGCCGGATCTCCGCGAGACGTGTCGCCTCGCTCTGCCCGGCTGCGGCCGAGCTCTTGAGATTCGTGATGACGCCCTGCTGGCGGCGCATGACGATGTCGGCGAGCGCCATCGACCCGGAGACACCCGAGTTCGAGGTGAGCACCTCGATGGTGAACGTGAGGTCGCCGAGCCCGCCCGTCTCGAACGCGTTGCGCGCGAGGCCACCGACCTCGGTGCGTGCCTTCGCCTGGTCGGCGCGGTTCGTCGCGAGGGCGGTGCGCGAGGCGTCCTCGTCGGCCTTGGCGACGTCGTAGTCGGACGCGGCGTCACGCTGGTTCTGCTGGGCCTTCGTCAGGGCGCTCTTCGCGTCCTTCGCCTTCTTGTCGGCGGCCGCGACGGCCTTGTTCGTCTCCGTCAGCGTCGCGTCGGCGTCGGCGAGCGACTTCGAGATGTCGTCGATCTCGGACTTGCTGTTCTTGATCTTGTCGTCGACGTCGTCACCGACGGCGTGGCTCGACCCGGACGCGACACCGAGCGCGCAGGTCCCGGCGAGGGCTGCGGCGCAGAGTCGGCGACGGGATTTGGTGGGCGCCACCGTCACACCTTGAGGTAGCGACGCAGCGTGAGCCACGACGTGACGACGGCGAGCAGGAGCGCGCCGAGGTACAGCCACGGCACGACGGCGAGGACGTCGCCGTCCCCGACGAGATTGACGAAGCCGCCCCCGGAGCCGGCGAGGCTGCTCACGCCGAAGTGGACCATCGCCCACAGCATGGCCGAGGCAAGGGTCGCGCCGACGAGCGAGGCGAGCAGCACCTCGGCCACGAACGGCAGGTAGATCGTCGCGCTCGAGGCACCGACGAGGCGCATGATGCCGACCTGCCGGCGCCGCGTGAACGCCACCTGCCGGATCGTCGTCACCATGAGCAGCACGCAGCACACGACCATGAGCGTCGCGATGATTGCCGAGCCGACGCCGAGCATCGTGAGGAACGAGAAGAACGGCGCGAGCACCTCGTGCAGGTTGCTCACGTGCGCGACGCCCGGCATGCCGGTGAATCCGCTCGCTATCTCGTCGAAACGCCGTGGGTCGTCGAGGCGCACCTCGAAGAATGCGGGCATCGACGAGGCGTCGACGCTGCTGACGTACGGCGAGTCGTGGTACTGCTCGCGGAACATCGCGACGGCCTGCTCGCTCGTCCTGTAGTCGACCTTCGTGACGAGCGGCGCGAGGTTCGTCAGGTTGCTGCGCACCGTCTCGGTCTGCGCTGCGCTCGCCTTGCCGCCGGCGCACGAGGCGACGCCCGTGTCGGAGTCGGTGCACAGGAACACGAACGCGTGGACCTTGTCATACCAGTCGCCCTTGGCGGCGTCGACCTGACGCTGCGCGAGCAGCCCAGCACCGACGAAGATCATCGACACCATCGACACGAGTACGACCGAGGCGATCATCGAGGTGTTGCGACGCACCCCCTGACCGACCTCGGAGGCGAGGAAACGCAGGTTCACGACACAGCTCCCGTGATGTCGCGCCCCCGGCGCGTGGCGCGGGCGCCCGGGGTTGCGGTGGTCGTGCCGTCGAGAGCTGACGGATCGTCGTTGGCGTCGTGACTGTCGTGGCCGCCCTGTTCTGCGACGGCGTCGAGGCGATGCGCGCCGGAGCGTCGTGAGGTGGCCTCGGAGCGGTAGCCGCCGGTCGAGTCGCGCACGAGACGGCCGTCGCTCATCTCGATGACGCGCCGCTGCAGGCGGTCGACGAGCGAGTTGTCGTGCGTTGCCATGACGAGCGTCGTGCTCGTGCGGTTGACGCGGTCGAGCACGCCGACGACCTCCTCCGAGTTCTCGGGGTCGAGGTTGCCGGTCGGTTCGTCTGCGAGCAGGATGGCGGGCTGCTTGACGACGGCGCGCGCGATGGCGACGCGCTGCTGCTCACCGCCGGAGAGTTCGTGCGGGAAGCGGCGCGACTTCTCGGCGAGGCCGACGAGTTCGAGCGCCTCGGGCACGGCTGTGCGCACCGCGCCCCGACGCCAGCCGAGGATCTCGAGGACGAACGCGACGTTCTCGGCGACCGTCTTGTTCTCGAGCAGCCGGAAATCCTGGAAGACGACGCCGATGTCGCGGCGCAGCGACGGCACCTTGCGGCGCGGCATCGTCATGAGGTCTCGCCCGGCGATGTGGATCTGGCCGGACGTCGCCGTCACCTCGTGCGTCATGAGACGCATGAGCGAGCTCTTGCCCGAGCCGGACTGGCCGACGAGGAAGACGAACTCTCCGCGCTCGATGTCGAAGCTGACGTCGTCGAGCGCAGGCGCCAGCTTTCTGCCGTACGTCAGACTCACATGGTCGAAACGAATCATGGCTTCCCCGCCGTGCTCGATGCGTGCTCGCTACCTACCCCGCGTGTGAGTCGGTGTCACTCGGCGTCGCGGGCGGCGGCGCGCTTCCAGCGGATGCCGGCTTCGATGAACCCGTCGATGTCCCCGTCGAACACGCCGGAGGTGTTGCCGACCTCGTACTCGGTGCGCAGATCCTTGACCATCTGGTAGGGGTGCAGGACGTAGGAGCGCATCTGGTCGCCCCAACTCGCCTTGATGTCGCCGGCGAGTTCCTTCTTCTGCGCGTCCTCCTCCTGCTTCTTGAGCAGCAGCAGGCGGGACTGCATGACGCGCAGCGCGGCGGCGCGGTTCTGGATCTGGCTCTTCTCGTTCTGCATCGACACGACGGTGCCGGTCGGGATGTGGGTCATGCGAACAGCCGAGTCGGTCGTGTTGACGCTCTGGCCACCGGGGCCCGAGGAGCGGAACACGTCGATCTTCAGCTCGTTCTCGGGGATCTCGATCGTGTCGGTCGTCTCGATGAGCGGCACGACCTCGACGGCGGCGAACGACGTCTGACGTCGGCCCTGGTTGTCGAACGGCGAGATGCGCACGAGACGGTGCGTGCCGGCCTCGACCGACAGGTTGCCGAACGCGTAGGGCACGTTGACCTCGAACGTGACGGACTTGAGGCCCGCCTCTTCGGCGTAGGAGGTGTCCATGACCTTCGTCGGGTAGCCGTGACGCTCGGCCCAGCGCAGGTACATGCGCATGAGCATCTCGGCGAAGTCGGCGGCGTCGACGCCACCGGCGCCGGCGCGGATCGTGACGACGGCCTCGCGCTCGTCGAACTCGCCGTTGAGCAGGGTGCGCACCTCGAGTTCGCCGACGGCCTTCTGCAGCTTCTTCAGTTCGCGCTCGGCCTCGGCGAGGGTGTCGGCGTCGTTCTCCTCGGTGCCCATCTCGACGAGCACCTCGAGGTCGTCGATCGCCGCGTCCATGTTCTCGACGCGGTCGTTCTCGGCGTTCGCGCGCGACAGCGCGGAGGTGATCTTCTGCGCCGCATCCGGGTCGTCCCACAGATCGGGGGCCGCGGACTGCTCCTCGAGGTCGACGATCTGCTTCTTCAGCTTCTCGAGGTCGAGCACCTCGCGCACCGACGCCATCGTCGTGCGCAGGTTCTTGATTTCGTTGGGAAAGTCGACAGCCACGCCTTCCAGAGTATCGCCTGTGACGGGCCGCGCCCCAACCGGCGAGCGAACACTCATCGTTCGAAGTGCGCTTCGGCCCGCGTGGTGACGTGGACGGTGATCGGTGCACCGAGCGCAGACAGCGCTCCCCCGACCGCCGGCGGGTCGACGACGGCCGCGACGGCGAGCACGAGATCCTTGCCGTCGACGCTCGCCGACGTCAGGCTCCACGACGTGACGTGCGCCGGGCGCTCGGTGGCGGACAGCGCCGCCTGCGCCTCGGCGCGCACCGATGCCGCGTCGAGCTGCGGCGCCTCGACGCCGTGAGCGTAGGCATGCGCGACCGAGATGCGGTCGGCGGCTGCGGCGCCCGCATGGTCGGCGGCGTCGAGGACGTCGACGCGCGCCACCTGCGCGGTGTGCACGCAGATACCGCCGAGCAGCAGCATGACGACGCACGTACACAGCCCGATGCCGAGCAGGGCGATCCCGCCGTCGTCGGCGCGCGTTCGGTTCACGAGGGACGAGGCGAGCTGCCTGAGCCTCGCTGGCATGTGGCGCAGGGGTCCGCTGAGGGCGTCACGCCTCGTGGCGCACGCGTCAGGTGCGGGAGTCACCGTTGCCCTCCGTACTGTTCGACCTTCTCGACGTGCCGAGAGCTCAGGTGGATCTCGAGCCCCGCGGGGCCGCTGAGCCATCGCGGCACGAACGGCAGGCCGACGCTCGTGCGCGCCGTCGCACTGACCTGAGCGCCGGGCGTCAGGCACGGGCTCGCCGTGCAGGTGATCGTCGCCGTGCCGACGGGGCTGCGCTGATCCTCGAACGCGAGACGCGCCGCGACATTCGCGCGCACGCTGCCCGCGCCCGAAGAGGGCGCCGTCACGTATGTGCGCGCCGCCTCACGGGCCGCCGAGCGCACCGCGAACGACGCCGCCTCGACACGGATGAGAGACGTCGCGACCCACAGCAGCGGCAACAACAACACCGCGATGACGACGCTCGCCTCGACGAGC
Organism: Dermacoccus sp. GAS27A; assembly: GCF_044909235.1. Taxonomy (NCBI): domain Bacteria; kingdom Bacillati; phylum Actinomycetota; class Actinomycetes; order Micrococcales; family Dermacoccaceae; genus Dermacoccus; species Dermacoccus sp. GAS27A. Next base: position 67,974 of record NZ_JBIYDW010000003.1, read on the forward strand.
GCCGACCCTTCGTCCGCATCGAGGCCATGACCTCTCGTGTCCGCTACGCCGCCTTCTGCGCCAGGCTTGTCAGGACCACCGCGGCTTCGTCCCAGGCGGCCCGTACCGCGGGCCGCGGCGGCCACGTCTCGACGGGCCCTCATGGGCCGCGGTCCTCGATGACGGCTCGCCCGCTGGTGTGCAGGTCGAGTCCGACGCCGAACGGGCCGAGCACGGGCACCTGGGCGGTGATGTCGACGCGCATGACCGCGACGCCCGCCTCGCTCGTCGACCCGGCGCTCACGCCTGCGTGCCGGCCGCCACCCTCGGCGAGCAGGTCGCGTGCCTTCGCCTGAGCGGCGTCGACGCCTCCATCGACGCGAGCGCCCGCGCGGGCCGCTTCGGCCGCCGCCATCGTCAGCGACGACCGCACGTGCGCGGCGTAGGCGAACTGGCACACGAGCAGGAAGACGGCGACGATGACGACGCTCGTCATCGCGTTCTCGGCGACCGCGGATCCGCGCTCGTCCCGCCACGCGACCCGGAAGCGCATCGCGGCCGTGATGCGGTTCAGCCGCCGGAGACCTTGCTCATGGCGCTCGTGAACATCGTCTGCAGCAGCGGCCCGGCCGTCTGCCACAACAGCGTGACGAGGCCCGCCGTCATGAGCGTGACGAGCACCCAGCCCGGCACGTCGCCGCGCTCGCCGTCGCTGTCCGTCCCGTTCACCGGTCGGAGGGTGAGCGCGACGCGTCGTCGCAGAGCAGAGCGGGCACTGAGGATGCGGTTCATGGGAGGTGACCTTTCGTCGGGGTGTGGCCCGCGAGCGTTCGCGGGAGTCGTGGGGAGGCATCACAGCGTCAGATCGAGAGCTGCGAGCCCGGGGTACACGGCGAACAGCACCGTGACGGGCAGGACGAGGAAGACGACGGGCGCCATCATGACGACCTCCTTGCGGCCGGCTTTCTCGACGAGTTCGGTGCGCACGCTCTCGCGCGCGTCCTGGGCCTGCGCGCGCAGGACGTCGGCGAGTGGCGTGCCACGCTCGAGGGCGACGATGACGCCCTCGACGAAGCGCGCCACGCTGACGACGCTCGTACGCCGCGCGACGCCGGCCAGCGCGTCGGACAACGGAGTACCGGCGCGCGCCTGCTCGAGGGCGGTGCGCAGTTCCTCGGCGAGGGGGCCGCGGCACAGAGTCGTGACGTGTTCGAGCGCGCCAAGCGGGCCCTGGCCGGCGGCGACGGCGAGGGCGAGCATGTCGGCGATCGCGGGGAACTCGACGATCATGCGGGCCTCGCGCCTCTCGGCGAGCCGGGTGAGCTGCTGATCGCGCAGCACGACACCGAACCCGGCAGCGAGCAGCACGAGCGCCGAGGCAGACAGCGGTCCGCGCGTCGAGTTGCCCGTGACGAGGACGATGCACGCCGCGCCGGCGAAGCCCGTCATCGCCCACAGGGCCTGGCTCGTGCGGAACGTGTCGACGTCCGGGACGAGGCCCGCGCGCTCCATCCGGGAGCGCACGTGATCGGCGCCGCCCAGGACCCGCCCGAGCAGGCGCGCCAGGGCCGCCGCGACGGCGTCGAGACCGCGACGCGGCGCGGCGGCGGGTGAGTCTACGGCGAGCATTGCCTCGAGACGCTGCTCGAGCACGCTGACGCGCGGGCGCGCCACCCAGATGCCGACCAGTGCGAGCCCCAGCCCGATGGCGGCGGCCGACAGCGCGGCTGGCGTCGTCATCGCATGACCCGTTCCTCGTGAGGCAGACGCCCGATGGCCTTCATCGCGACGTACGCGATCCACGACACGAGCGCCCCGGCGACGAGCACGAGCACCCCCTGCGGTGTGCGGTAGGCCGCCAGCCCCTCACCGCGGAAACCGACGACGCACAACGCGAGCCAGGGTGCGGCGAGCGCCAACCGTGCCGCGCTCACCGTCCAGCTCTGCTTGGCGGCGAGTTCGGCGCGCGTCGAGGCGTCCTCACGCAGGAAGGAGCTGAGGGTGCGAAGCAGGCGACCGACGTCGCTGCCGCCGACGTTGCGGGCGAGGCGCAGCGACTCGATGAGCCGATCGGCGGCCGGGTCGGCAAGGCGGGCCTTGAGGACGTCGAGTGAGTCGTCGAACCGGCCGTGCGCCGCGTCGTGACGGGCGAAGGCGGCGAAGTCCTCACGCAGCACCTCCGGGCCGTGCAACGACAGTTGGCGCAGCGCTTCGGGGATCGACAGGCCGGCGCGGACGGCGGAGGCGACATGGTCGACGGCATCGGGCCAGGCCTCACGCCGGCGGCGGCGCAGGCTCGTCGCCCGGCCCCGGACGAATGCTGCAGGTGCCCAACCACCGACGCACGCGAGGACCACGGCGAGGGCTGGCACGCCGGTGATGACGAAGCCGAGGCAGAAGGCCACGGTCGCCGCGCCCAGGCACGCGGCGACGAGAGTGCGCACGCGCCAGGTGACGAGCCCGGACTGGTCGAGCAGTTCACGCACCGCGGCGTACCGGCGGCTGCGGCGCAGACCATGAAGGGGGCGCGGCGGAGCCGGGGACGTCATCGCCCGCCACATGAGCAGTAGGGCGGTGCCGACGGCGGCGGCGCTGAGCAGGCGCGTCACGCGGCGTTCACCTCGGCGGCGAGAGCGGCGACGTCGATGCCGGCGCGAGCGAAGCGAACCTCTCCGTCGAGCGCGGGCAGCAGGCGCGGGAAACCGACCTGGCCCTCGGTGAACAGCGGGATCGTCTCGACGGTGTCGCCCTCGACTCGTCCGGTGACGCGCACGACCTCGCGCACGGAGCGTCGCCCGTGCCGATCGAGGCCGAGGTGGACGACGACGTCGATCGCCGACGCGACCGTCGGGACGACGAACGAGGGCGAGATGTTGGGGCCCGCGAGCAGCGGTAACGTGCAGAGTTTCGTGAGCGCCTCGCGGGCCGAGTTGGCGTGCAGCGTCGCGAGACCCGGCAGACCCGAGTTGAGTGCGAGCAACAGGTCGAGCGACTCGGCCTGACGAACCTCCCCCACGACGAGTCGCGACGGCCGCATGCGCAGCGCCTCTTTGACGAGCATGCGCAGCGTCACCTCGCCCGAACCCTCGAGGTTGGGCTGACGGCACTGGAGCGCGACCCAGTCACGCGCCGCGAGCTGCACCTCGAAGACCTCCTCGCACGTGATGACGCGCTCGGTCTGCGGAATGGCACTCGCGAGGCAGTTCAACATCGTCGTTTTCCCGGCCTGCGTCTGACCGGAGACGAGGACGTTGAGCCCTGCCTTGACGCACGCCGCGAGGATGGCCGCCAACCCCGGCGACAGTGACCCGCGGTTGACGAGCTCGTCCATCGAATGACTCGCCGCGACGAATTTTCGAATGTTGATCGCCCAGTACTCGCGGGTAACGTCCGGAATCGCGACGTGAAGGCGCGAGCCGTCCGGGAGCGAGGCATCGACGAAGGGCGAGCTGAGGTCGAGACGCCGCCCCGACGTGCGCAGCATTCGTTCGACGAGAACGCGGATCTGGTCATGCGTCAGGATCGTCGGCGTCAGTTCGGAGACCCCGGAGCGCGCGACGAAGACCCGCGCGGGTTCGTTCAACCAAATTTCCTCGACGCTGGGGTCGTCGAGGTACTCCTGCAGCGGCCCGTAGCCCGCGACGGCGTCGAACACGGCCTTCGCCTCGCTCGTCGAACGCGACGACGCCGGCAGACCCGCCCGGGCGCGAGCGACCTCCGTCGCGGCGACGACGTCGGCGATGACGCCACGCACCGCCTCGGGGTCGGCTCCTGGGTCGATGGCCTTGGCGCGCAACTGCTCGCGCACCTCGTCCTCGATGAGCGTGATCGTCATCGTCTCTCCTCTTCGATGCCTGCTCTCAGGAGCCATCAAAGAGGCCGCGCGGGGCCGAAGGGGGTTTCGGAGAAACTCTTACCAAAGTCTTACCAAAGCACCCGATCTGGCTCCGGCACGAGCGTTGTCCACAGGTGCAGATCCGTTCCGACGACGCGATGTCGCAGGCCGCAGGCTGGACAGGTGAGCACCAGCATCCGCCTGGCCGTCGTCACCGCTGACGGCTCCCCCAGCGACCCGATCGTCGTCGATGCCCCCGACGGCACACCCTTCGCCGCGATCCGCCCCGCACTCGACCTTCCCTACGCGCCGACGCACGCCGGTCGAGCGATCCGTGACGACGACGTCCTCGGCCGAGCACCGCTCGTCGACGGCGCGCTGCTCGAACCACCCCGCCGCCCGGACGAGGAAGCGCACGCGGCCGTCCTGACGCTCGTCAGCGCGAGCGGCCCGCATCAGGGCAGCGCGCTTCCCCTCGCCGCCGGCCACGTCACCCTCGGACGCCACCATCACCTGCTCGGCGACGATCCCCTCGCTTCACGTCGACACGCCCTCGTCAGCGTCGCGCGCGGGCAGGTGACGATCACCGACCTCGGCAGCAGCAACGGCGTGACGAGCCGCGGGGCGTGCCTCCAACCGCACGTGGGCCACCCCTGGCGTGTGGGCGAATCAGTGCGTCTCGGCGCCAGCGTGCTGCGTCTCGACCTGGCGAGTGCTGAGCCAGCACCTCCTGACCTTGCGGGGTCCGATCTCTCCGGCATCAAACCTGCGGAAACCGACCCCATGAGTGCCGCCCCTGCAAACGCCGGCTCAGCCCTGCGCGCCGGGACGTCGAACTGTCTGCCCGAACCGCGGACGTTCGAGTGGCCCGCGGCCCCGACACCCCCACGTCGGGTGCCGCTGCGCTGGATCGCGGTGCTCGCCCCGGTGCCCGTCGCACTGGTTCTCGCGATCGTCATGCACGCGGCGTACATGTTGTGCTTCATGCTCGTTGGCCCGCTCGTCATGGTGGCCACGCACCTCGACGACCGCCGTCGCGGACGTCGAGGTGGGCGCAGCGCAGCCCGCGACCATGCGCGCGAAGTGCAGGACGTCGGCCGCCGCGTCGCTGATGCGCTCGACGCGGAAGTCGTCACTCTCGCGCGCCTGGCGCCGAGCCCCGACCAATTGCTCGCCGTCGCCGCCGGCTCCCGCGACGGGCTCGGCCTGCGACGCGGGCCGAGCGCACGTCTGCTGCGTCTCGGGTACGGTGACGCGCCATCCGCGCACCGTCTCGCCCGCAACGGCTCGGCACACCCGCTCCGACTCAGTGAGGCACCCGTCACCCTCGTCGTGGCGCCGGGCGGGCTCGTCCATCTCGACGCCGATGCGGCCACGACGCCGCAAGTCCTCGAACTCGTCGTCGCGCAACTCGCCGTCCTGCACGATCCGACGGACGCACCACCCGTCGTCGTCACCCGGCAAGCGGCGTCGCGACGCTGGGCCTGGGCGCTCGATTCGGCGCGTGTTCACGTCCACACGAGCGTGCCGGAGACCCTCCTCGCACGACTCGACGACGGGGTGCGTCGCCCCGGCAGTGACGACCTCCCCCTCGTCGTGCTCGAAGCCGGCAGCGCCGACGCCACGCGCCTCGCGCGACACCTCGTCATCGCCGGCGCGGCCGTCGTCTGGGTGGGGGCTGCGCAGCCACCCAGCATCGAGACAGGCGTGACGACGGCGGCCGCGACGGTCCGCGTCACGTGCGCCGCGGGACACCGCGCCGCGCGCCTGCCGGGCGGGCACACGTTCACCCTCGACAGCCCGGGTGAGACGTGGTTTCCCGCTGTCATGCGGCTGCACCGCCGCTGGGCTGCGGGCGCCACCGGTGGCAATGGCGCGCCGCTGCGCGCCTCGACGAGCGCTGCCCTGCTGCCGTCCGACGTGGCCGGCGCGTGGCGCACCCCGAGCACGAACGTGCCGATCGGCCACGATCACGACGGCATCATGACCCTCGACCTCGCCCGCACCGGGCCACACGCCCTCGTCGCGGGCACGACGGGATCGGGCAAGTCCGAGTTTCTGCTCACGTACCTGCGCGGGCTGTTCACGCTCAACTCCCCCGAGCACGTCAATGCGCTGCTCATCGACTACAAGGGAGGTGCGACGTTCGGCCCGCTCGCGCGCGCGCCGCACGTCGTCGGCGTCGTCACCGACCTCGACCACGGTCTCGCGACCCGTGCCCTGACGGCGTTGCGCGCCGAGATCGGGCGCCGCGAGCATCTGCTCGGGCGTCACGGGCTGACCTCCTACCGTGACTATCTCGCCGCCGCGCCTGCCCACCTAGCATTGCCGCGGTTCTTCGTCGTCGTCGACGAATTCCGCGTGCTGGCAGACGAACTGCCCGATTTCGTCGGCGGTTTGGTGCGTCTGGCGGCTGTGGGACGGTCGCTCGGCATGCACGTCATCCTCGCGACGCAACGCCCCGGCGGCGCCGTCAGCGCCGACATGCGCGCCAACCTCGACGTCCGCGTCGCGCTGCGGGTGCGTGAACGCTCCGACAGCATCGACGTCATCGACTCGCCCCTGGCCTCCCGCATCTCCGCGCGCACCCCCGGGCGCGGGTACCTCGCGACGGCCGGTGAGGCTCCCGTCGAGTTCCAGAGCGCCTACAGCGGTGCGCCGCGCGAGCTCGGCACCACCGCGGCAGTGCACGTCCACCCCACGGTCGTGACTGCCTCGGGGCTGGACGAACTGCGCGACGGATGTGATGCCTGCCGCCCCGGACGGACGAGCGCCCGCAGCGACCTCGGGATGTTCGTCGACGAGGCCCTCGCCGCCGCACACCAGCTCCCACCGATCCACCGACCCGTGCTGCCGCCGCTGCCCGAGAATGTCGACGAACTTCTCGCCGAGACGAAGATCGTCGTCGGTCTCGTCGCACTGACGGGTGAGCGACCGACGCCGGCGCCTCACTCGAACACGGCGGTGTGCGACAGGAGCGAATCCTTTTTCGGCGCATCGTCTTCGAGCGACGGGCATGATCGCGCGGAAGCAGCCGACGCGTTTGCGACGGACGACGGCCGGGCGCACGTCGTCGGCATCGCCGACCTGCCTGGTGCGCAGAGCCAACCCGCCGTCACCGTGCCGGCCGGGGTGCACGTCGGCCTGGCGGGAGCCCCCCGCAGCGGACGGACGAACGCCGCCGCGGCGCTCGCCCGGGCTGCGGTGTGCGGCTCGGCCGCGGGCGCGACGACTCGCACAGCATCGACGTGGTGGGTCGGCCCCACCGACCCGATCGCGGCCGACGTCCACGTCGCATCCGACGACGCGGACGCCGTCATCCGCCTGCTCACGCACCTCGCCGAGGCGCGCCCCGCGGGGCCGGCGAGCGTCGTCGTCATCGACGGATGGGAGGACCTGCACGCGACGCTGCTGCGTATCAACCACGGCCTGGCCGCCGAAGACCTGCTGAAACGCATCGGCGAAGGCCACCGTCACGGACACACGTTCATCGTCACGGGTGGTCGGCCGGTGCTCGCCTCGAAGCTCAGCGCGCTGCTCGACGTCAGGCTGGTGCTGCGCCAGAACGACGCGACGGAGTACTCACTTGCAGGACTGCGTCCCGCTCAGATCCCGGCGTCGATGCCGCCCGGGCGCGCGCTCGTCCTGCCCCACGGCCACCAGGTTCACCTGCGGCACGAACCACAGCCGAACGGGCGGGCCACGATGTGACAGGCTTGAGGCATGTCAACCCGCGCCAAGATCGCCGTCGCCGGCCTCGTCGTCGCCGCCCTGCCCGTCGTCGTCGCGACGACCGGTTCGGCCGAGACGTCGCCGGCCTCCTCCCCCACCGCGGCGACGAGCACGTCCGCTGCGACGCCGTCGTCCGCGACCACGGGCGCGTCGCCCAGCGCCTCGTCGGGATCTGCCTCCTCGTCGGCCGCCGCTGGGTCGACGCACGTCGACAAACCGCTGCAGCTACGCCTCGACGGCAAGACGGTCGACCCGTCCTCCGTGCCCGACGCGACGTCACTGTTCACCCGCGGCGAGCTCGCGCCGATCATCCCGCACCTCGACGGGGTGAGCGGCAGCGACGACACGCTCGAGTTGAACATCGCCGGTGAACCCTCCGACGACCGCAGCCACTTCGTCATCGCGCTGCCGCACACCGGTGAGTGGAAGGACGTCGAGGCCGCCTGGAAGCGTGACAAGGCCCTGCACGAGAAGCGCGCCCAGGCCAACCGCGGTCTCTACACGTTCTACGGCGAGGGCGCGCACGGCGTCAGTGATTCCTTCACCGACGGGACGACGACCTATGCGCTCGTGCGCACCGGGGATGCTGCGGCGGTCGTCCGTTTCTCCGGCATCGGTTTCTCGACGCTGGCCGCCTCGCACGCCGATTCGCGCCGCACGTACACGACGAAGACCGTGCCCGCGCTCCTCGACCTGCTCGGCGCGAAGCTGCGAACCGGTGAGTCGACGAAGGATGCGGGTGCGTCGTCGAGCGCGACGAGTTCTGCGACGTCCGGCGGCTCGGCGAGTCCCTCGACGTCACCCGCCGGCTCTCAGAGCGCCGCGCCGTCCTCGACGTCCGCGTCGTAACGCGGTAGCGGCAGCGCGACGACGAACGTCACCACAGCAACGATGACGGTCGCGATGCCGAGTGCGGCGGCACCGCCGTCCATGAGGCTGAAGCCGATCGGCACGAGCATGGCGTTCCACAGCAGCGTCGGGGTCTTGGCCAGTGACTTGGCACGCACCAGGCCGACGACGAGGGCCAGCACCGCTCCCCCGAGGACGACGAGCATGGCCGCCTCCGTGAGGGCGCGCGTCGTCGTGCTGGCCGATCCGGTGACGGCACTCACGACCGACATGACGGCCATGACGAGGATGGCGGCCGCCGAGATCGCCGTGCCCGTAGCGGCGGCGAGCCAATGGGCGCGCGAGCCCTTCCAGGTGGGAGCGGGGATCGATGACGTCGAGCGGGTGGTGTCCACGTTTCCACTTTACGCCGCGACATTTACGAACATCGTGTGAGCAAAAGCTCACATAAGCACACAAAAAGTTCGGGCGAACCCCTTGTGCTCGCCCGCGCCAGGTGTGAACCTATAATAGAACACCTCCGCAGCGCGTCCCAGCGTCGCACTGTGGACACGCCGGCACCCCGGCAGCGTTCGAACCGACCCCGCCGGTTTCAGCGGAGACATCAAGGAGCAAGCCACATGGATTGGCGCAATCGCGCTGCGTGCCTGGACGAGGACCCGGAGCTTTTCTTCCCGATCGGCAACACCGGCCCTGCCCTGCAGCAGATCGAAGACGCCAAGGCTGTGTGCCGACGCTGCGAAGTGATCGACACCTGCCTGAAGTGGGCTCTCGAATCCGGTCAGGATGCAGGCGTCTGGGGCGGCCTCTCGGAAGACGAGCGTCGCGCTCTCAAGCGCCGCAACGCCCGCGCCCGCCGCGCCAGCTGACCTGAGCCCCGCGTCGACGACTGGCGGCACACCCTGGGTGTGACCGCCAGTTCTGTCATGTCCGGGCCCGGCTGCTGGTGCTGGGATCTGCGCGCCGGCGGGGTGAACACGGCGATCAGCGAATGTGACCGAAGATCGCATGTGGGGACGAACATCGCTAATGGGGACGGGATTCGCGAAGGTGGACGAAAATCGTCGATGGGGACGGGATTCGCGCGGCGGGTGATGGTTGCGAACCGAGGACTTGGGGCGCGGCTGACGCAGGTCAGTTCGACGCAGGGACTGGACGCAGACGGGCGCTGAAGTGCGCGTCGGTGCCGCCGCCCTCGAGGCGATGCCAGGCGATCTCGCCGTGCAGATCCTCGACGAACGTCGTGACGATCTGCGTTCCGAGCCCGCTGCGCACGCGTGCTGACGCACCTGTCGGCGCGTCCGGGCCGGTACCGCCACGCTCGCCGCCGGGCGCACCTCCGCGCTCGTAGCCGCGGCCGTCGTCGATCACGTGGACGTCGAGCCGGTCGCCGTCGCGACGCGCCCGTACGGTGACGTTGCCGCCGGCGTCCCCGAGGCCGTGCTCGACGGCGTTCTGCACGAGCTCGCCGAGGACCATCGCGAGGGACGTCGCGTCCTCGCTCGAGAGCACACCGAAGGAGCCGTCGAGGTGGGAGGCCACCGAGGCGTCCGAGCGGCGGGCCACGTCGATGCTCGAGGCGAGGCCGCGGGCAGCGACGTCGTCGAAGTCGACCGTGCCACCGAAGCCCTCGCTGAGCGACTCGTGAACCGCGGCGATGACGCCGACACGACGCCCCGCGTCGGCGAGGGCCTGACGGGCCTCCTCGTCGGGCAGCCGGCGCGCCTGCAGGCGCAGCACCGCGGCCACCGTCTGCAGGTTGTTCTTGACGCGGTGATGGATCTCGCGGATCGTCGCGTCCTTCGTCAGCAGTTCGCGGTCGCGACGGCGCAGCTCGGTGATGTCGCGCAGCAGCAGCGCCGCGCCGAGGCGGCGTCCGCCGGCCACGAGCGGCACGGCACGGACCATGACGGCGGCCGAGCCGCGCCGGAACTCCGCCTGCCAGGGGGCGCGGCCCGCGAGCACGACGGTGGCCTCCTCCGGCCCGTCGCTCGCCTTGACGCCGCGTTCGTCGAGCGCGGTGGCGAGGCGCAGGCCGGGGATGTTGCTCTCCACCCCGAGCCTGCGGAGCGCCGAGACCGCGTTGGGGCTCGCGTAGGTGACGCGACCGCTCGCGTCGAGCTCGACGACACCGTCGCCGACGCGCGGCGCACCTCCGCGACCGCCCATGACGCCGCCGCCGTCGGGAAAGGTGCCCTCGGCGATCATGCGGAACAGCGCCTCCGCGAGCGCCACGTAGCGCGTCTCCAGGCGGCCGCGGCGACGCACGTTGCCCAGGCGCATGTGGCACCCGAGAACCGCGATGACGCGTCCGCCGCGCCGCACGGGCACGAGGCGCCGTGAGACCGGCTCGCCTTCGACCACGATGTCCACGCGCGTCTCCGCACCCTCGAGGCGAGCGCGATCGAGGCCCACCTGCAGATCGTTCGAACGGGCGGCGTCCTCAACACCGCCACTCACGTCGGAGGCGTCCGCGCGGGCTTCACCCTCACGCAGCCCCCGCTCGACAGAGGTGCCTGCGCGAGCAGCAACCTCAGCGACACCACCACGATCGGCATCGTCCTGTGCCTGCGACGAGTCGAGTTCCTGCGGCCTGGCGCCGACGAGGTCGTCGGCGAACAGGCTGACTCCCGTCGTCGGGCGTACGTGCGCCGCGACCTGCCACCCGGCGTCGCCGCGCACCCACATCATGAGGTCGCCGAAGGCGAGGTCAGCGAGCAGCTGCCAGTCGCCGACGAGCAGGTGCAGCCACTCGTGGTCGGCCTCGTCGAGTGACGAGGCCGACCCGAGGACGTCCTGCATCGTCGCGTTCACCGCGCTCAGCCGCGCTCCCCTGCCGCAGCGCGGGTCAGTGAGCGCATCGTGCGCAGCGCCACCGACATCGGGGCCAGGCGGGGCGCCGAGTTCTGCACGCCCGTGACGGCGGCGCGGGCACGCTCGACGGCGAGCGAGTGGCGCTGCGCCCACTGCTGCCAGCGCTCCTGCGTCGTCTGCGACGCCTCCGACTCGGCGAGCACGTCCCGCGTGAGGTCGGCGAGCACCGCGTACGCGTCGTCGCGCACGGCGCCGCGCGCCAGCGCGTCCCAGCGGTCGTCACGCGGCAGCTCGGCGATGGCGTCGAGCATGCGGCCGAGGCCGATCTGGGCGCCGCCGTAGTAGTACGCCGCGGCGACGTCCTCGACGTCCTCACCGAGGTCACGCGCGAGCTCGACGATGTCGAGCAGGACGAAGTCGTCGAGCAGGGCCGCCGCACGTCGCGCGAGCGCCGTCGGGACGCCCTCGCCGACGAGCTGGTCGACCTCGGCTTCGAACTTCTCGCGCCCGACGCCGACGACGAGGTCGGGCACCTTCGGCGACAGCTGCTGCACGGGCTCGCGGTAGCGCTCGACGAGCGTCTCGATCGGCGTGTGCTCCACCTCGTGGTGGACGAACCAGCGCGTCGCCCGGTCGAGCAGGCGGCGCAGACGCAGCAGCAGCCTTGACTGCACCTGCGTGCTGATGACGTGGTCGAGCGCCTCGACGTCGTCGATGAAGCTCTGCGCGTCGAACACCTCACGCGCGACCACGAAGGCCTTGACGATCTCCTCGGCCCGGGCGCCCGTCTCCTCGACCGCGCGGTGGACGAAGGTGATGCCGCCGCGGTTGACGAGGCCGTTGACGAGCGAGTTCGTGATGATCTCGCGCCGCAGCGGGTGGTTCTCCATCGTCGTGGCGTACGGCTCACGCAGCGCCTCGGGGAAGTAGCCGAGCAGCTCACGCACGAGCCACGGGTCGTCGACGAGCTCGCTCGCGCCGACCTCGTTCTTCAGCCGTAGCTTCGAGTACGCGAGCAGCACGCTGAACTCCGGCGACGTCAGCCCCTCGCCGGCCTCGAGGCGCCGATCGATCTCGGCCTCGTCGGGCAGGAACTCGAGCTCGCGGTCGAGGAAGCCGTCCGACTCGAGGTCGGCGATGAGCCGGCGGTGCACGTGCAGCATCTGCGGGCCCTGCACGCGAGCGTTGCCGAGCAGCGTGTTCTGGTCCGTGTTGTGACGCAGCACCTTCGCGCCGACCTCGTCCGTCATCGAGGCGAGCAGCTCGTTGCGCTCCTCGAGCGCGAGCGCACCGTCGCGCACGGCGTCGGCGAGCAGGATCTTGATGTTGACCTCGTGGTCGCTCGTGTCGACGCCGGCCGAGTTGTCGATGGCGTCGGTGTTGACGCTGACGCCGTGCTGTGCGGCCTCGATGCGCCCGCGCTGGCTGACGCCCAGGTTGCCGCCCTCACCGATGACGCGCACGCGCAGGTCGCGACCGTCGACGCGCACGGCGTCGTTGGCACGGTCGCCGATCTCGGCGTTCGTCTCGTCGGAGGCTTTGATGTACGTACCGATGCCACCGTTCCAGAACAGGTCGACGGGGGCGAGCAGCACCGCGCGCATCAGTTCGTTCGGCGTCATCGTCTCGACGCCGTCGTCGATGCCGAGCGCCTCGCGGATCTGCGGCGTCAACTTGATCTGCTTGGCCGAGCGGGAGAAGACGCCGCCGCCCTCGGAGATGAGGTCGCGCGAGTAGTCCGACCACGACGAGCGCGGCAGCTCGAACAGGCGGCGCCGCTCGGCATACGACGCGGCAGCGTCCGGGTTCGGGTCGATGAAGATGTCACGGTGGTCGAAGGCGGCCACGAGTCGGATGTGCTCCGACAGCAGCATGCCGTTGCCGAACACGTCACCACTCATGTCGCCGACGCCGACGACGGTGAAGTCGTCGCTCTGCGTGTCGTGGCCGAGCTCGCGGAAGTGGCGCTTGACCGACTCCCACGCGCCGCGGGCGGTGATGCCCATCGCCTTGTGGTCGTAGCCGTTCGAACCGCCCGAGGCGAAGGCATCGTCGAGCCAGAAGCCCTCGCGACGAGCTACGGCGTTGGCCTTGTCGGAGAACGTCGCGGTGCCCTTGTCGGCGGCGACGACGAGGTAGGGGTCGTCGTCGTCGTGGCGCACGACGTCCTGCGGCGCGATGATCGTGTCGCCGTCACGGTTGTCGGTGACGCTGAGCAGACCGCCGATGAAGGCCTCGTAGGCCTCGACGCCCGCGGCGAGCCATGCCTCGCGATCCGCCGGGTCGGGTAGCTGCTTCGCGACGAAACCGCCCTTCGACCCGGTCGGCACGATGACGGCGTTCTTGACCATCTGCGCCTTGACGAGGCCGAGGATCTCGGTGCGGAAGTCCTCGAAACGGTCGCTCCAGCGCAGCCCGCCGCGCGCGACGAGCCCGAAGCGCAGGTGCACACCCTCGACCTTCGGGCCGTAGACCCAGATCTCGAACATCGGCACGGGCGCGGGGATGCCGGGAACGTCGGCGCAGCGGATCTTGAACACGAGCTCCGCACACTCACCGGAGAGCAACTTCGGCGTGTACGCGTTCGTGCGCACGATCGCCATGATGACGCCCTCGAGTGTGCGCAGGATGCGGTCGTGGTCGAGGCTCGCGACATCCGCGAGACCGTCGGCGAAGCGCTGGCGGACGGCCTGCGTCTGCGCCTCGCGCTCGTCGGCGTCGAGGGAGGGGTCGAAGCGCGCCTCGAACAGGCGCACGAGCAGCGACGTCAGATCCGTGTTCGCGAGCAGCGCCGCGACGACGTACTCGTAGCTGAGCGAGAACCCGATCTGACGCATGTAGCGCGCGAGCGCCCGCAGATGGTTGATCTGACGCCACGACAAACCGGCCGCGAGGACGAGCTGGTTGAGCGCGTCGTTCTCGGCCTGCCCGCGCCAGGCGGCGAGCACCGTCTCCATGACGTTCGTGCGCCGACGGGCGCTCTCCTGCGGCGTGTTGCCCCACATCGCCGTGCGGTCGGCGACGAGGCCGAAGTCGTAGACGTGGCAGGTGGAGCCGTCGGCGCGCGTGAGGGTGTACGGACGCTCGTCCGAGACCTGTACGCCGAGGTTCGTGAAGATCGGGAATACCTCGGTGAGCATGAGCGGCTCGTTGCGGAAGATCTTGAGGCGTCGCTCGCGCGAGTCGACCTTGTCGGTGCCGTACAGCGTGAGCGCCGCGTCGTCGTCACCGAGGCGTTCGAGCCGGCGCATGTCGGCGACGGCCTGACGCGGAGTGAAGTCGTCGGAGTAACCGGCCGGGAACCCGTCTGCGAAGGTCGAGACGAGCTGGCGGGCATCGACGTCCGCGAGCCCCTCCTCCGCGTGCGCGGCCTGCGTGACGCGCTCGCTCCACGTGCGCGTCACCTCGAGGACGGCGGCGCGGATGTCGTCCGCACTGACGTCCGGGATCGCCGTCCCACGCGGCAGGCGGACCGTGTAGTAGATGCGTGCGAGTGCCTCGGAGGTGACGCGGGCGGTGTAGTCGACCGTCTCCGCGCCGTATGCCTGGGCGAGGTGCTGTGCAATGGCCTCGCGCACGCGGGTGTTGTAGCGATCACGCGGCAGGTAGACGAGGACGGCGACGAAGCGGCCGTAGTCGTCATTGCGCAGGAAGACGCCGACGTGACGGCGCGCCTGCAGGCGCACGACCTCCGTGGCGATCTCGTAGAGGCGCTCCGAGGAGGTCTGGAACAGCTCGTCGCGCGGGTAGCTCTCGAGCACGTGGAGCAGGTCGCGGCCCGAGTGCGAGTCGGGCGAGTAGCCCGCCCGGCGGATCACCTTGGCGACGCGCTCGGCGACGATCGGGATGCTCGACGGCGACGCCGCGTAGGTGCGGGCGGTGTGCAGGCCGAGGAAGCGACGCTCGCCGGTGACGTTGCCCGCCTCGTCGAACGTCTTCACGCCGACGTAGTCGAGGTAGGCGTCACGATGCACGCGCGAACGCGAGTTGGCCTTCGTCAGCGTGAGCAGCTGCGGCGAACGCGCCGCGGCGCGACTCTGCGGCGTCATCCGCTCGAACCCGCGCGGCGCGTCGGAGGCCGAGCGCAGGATGCCGAGGGCGCTGCCGTCGACGGGACGCAGCACGTCCTCGCCGTCGACGACGTCGAGGGCGTACTCGCGGTAGCCGAGGAAGGTGAAGTTGCCTTCGGAGAGCCAGGTGAGGAAGCGGCGCACGTCGGCCGTCGCGAACTCCGGCACCGACACGGGCGGGTTGTCTCCGAGGTCGTCGACGATGGCGAGCGCCTGGTCGCGCATGCGCTGCCAGTCGTTCGAGGCGGCGCGCACGTCGTCGATGACGTCGCTGATCGTGCGCTCGATCTCGTCGGCGCCCGTGAAGTCGCCCAGAGGCGAGATGTGCAGGTAGACCCACGACTCCTCGCTCTCGCGCTGGCCCTCCGGCACCGTGTCGGTCTGGCCGGGCAGGCGCACCGCGCCGGGACGCTTACCGCTGCGGCGCGCAAAGCACAGCTGCCCCGAGGCGTCGCGCCGCACCGCCATCTGCGGGTGCAGCAGGTCGCCGATGCCGGCGCCACGCGAGGTGACGGCGGCAACGATCGAATCGACGACGAACGGCATGTCGTCCGTGACGACGCGGATGACGGCGCCCGCAGTGAGGCGGTTGACGCCCCCGTGCTCGACGGCGTCGTCGATGAGGGAGGCGGGCAGATCCCCCTCGACCTCGACGATCGAGTGCGCACCGGTGCGGCGCTGCGCGGCCTGCACCTGGCCCTCGACCACCCAGGCCAGGTGATCGAGCGACTTGCCGGCCAGCTCGGCCGGAGGGATGTCGCCCAACACCCCCTGGACGATCTCGAGCGCGACCCCGGTGCGGGCCTCGACGTCGGACAGAGCAGGCGTTGGAGCCTCGGCAGACATGACCTCTCCTGGCAGAGCGACGGGCGGTACGACGCTGTACCGCTGCCGTCGACTCTAACGCGCCCCGGCGACGTCGACGGCCCTCGGTGTCGCAGACTTCACCGACGCGCCAGGACGCCTCGCGTCGCCGTCCACAGGCTGGGGGCTCGGGCCCGGCACGTTGTCGGTGCCGGCGCCTACGGTGGGGTTCATGGAATCACTCACCGCCGCACCCACGGACGTCGCCCCACAGCTCACCCGGGCTGCGCTGCGACTGCTCGACGTCACGTTCGAGCCTGCGGCGGTGTGCAGCGGTGAACGCTTCGATCTCGTCGTCGAGGCGTTGAGCGATCAGTTGAGCGACACCACGACGGCGCTGCTGGCCACCGCTCCCCCGCCACCCTTCCGCGCGCCCGAGCTGCCTCAGATCGCCGGGGCGACGACGCGTCGCGCGGGCGTGACGTTGCGGCGCGCCGTCGAGGAGGGCACGCTGCCCGGCAGCGGCCGCTCCTTGACCACGTGCCGTGACGATCTGCTCGACGTCGAACGCTCGATCCGCGACCTCGTGAGCACGCACCCACAGCTCGCGTCCACGGCAGCGCTGCCCTGCGCGGACGCGGTGGGGCGCCTCGCGCGCGTCGTCTCCACCTACGCCCACGGCTACGCGCGGGTGGCTGCCGCGCTCGCACGGCCCGGCTGCTCTCGTGAGGCGGCCGCCGACGCGGCGGCCCGCACCGAACGAGCGCTCGTGCGCTGCCTCGATCGCTGCGGTGACACGCGGGCCCTGCGCTGAGCGCGGGCACGCTCCGCCGGGGGCCGCTCAGAGCAGTGCGCGTACCGCGTCGATCTCGCTCGCGTCGTACCAACTGAGTTCGAGGTCGGCGTCGTCGCTCACCTGCTCACCCTCGTCGCCGACGAGGAAGCACGCGACATCGCGCAGCGTCACGTCGCCGTCCACGACGACGCGGCCGGGGAGTGCGCCGCCACCGGTGGAGGCCGCGGGCCTCACTCGAGCGTCCGGCACGTCGACGACCACGACGACGACGCGGCGCCCGGCACAGCCTGCGGCTGCGAGTTGCGTCGCGATGTGCTCGTGCAGTTCCTCGTCGCCGTGCGGGGCGAGCGCGCGCACGTCGTCGGTGACGGCGAACGCCGCCTCCACCGTCAGAGCCGAGGTGGCGAGCGCCGCGACACCGTCAGCGGTCACGGGGCAGTACAGGCGAGTCATCGGAAAGCCTTTCGAGCGGTGGGGCGACGCCTCGAGCCTAGCGGCGCCGCCATGCGCGACGACGACGCGTCGCATGCGGTGCGACGTCGGCGCCCAGCTCGCTCGCGAGATCGCGCACGGCGGCGAGGTACGGTGCGCCATCAGCGCCCTCGAGCAGGGTTCCGCGCAGCACCGCGGCGTCCAGCGCATCGCGCACGTCGGGCAGCACCGCCACGGGTCGCACACCGAGGAAGCGTTCCAACGCGTCCGCGACGACCGACGAGGCGCTCCCGCCGACCGCTCGTTCGCGGGCCTTCGACACGACGACGCGGACGTCGTCGTGCAGGTCGATGATCGCCGGCGCGTGTTGCACGAACCGTTGCAGCGAGACAGGGTCGCAGCCGGCGAGCGCGACGACGTGGTCGGCGCGCGCGAACGCCTCACTCGAGACCCCGACCCGGGAGGGAGCGACGGTGTCGAACAGCAGGCTCTCGTCGGCCTCGACCTCGGCCGCCACGTCGATGACGACCCAGCGGTAGTGCTGGGCGGCGAGATCGAGGACGCGGCCGAGGTGAAATCGGGTCAGCTCGTGCCAGCGCCCGGAATGCCCTATGCCGGTGAGCACGTCGAAGCCGGGCGTGACGTGCGCGGCGATGGAACGTAACTGGTGCAGGTTGAGGGTGCCCGCATCGACGAGACGCGCGGCCGCGAGCACGCCGGGTGCCTCGTCGAGCAGCCCGAGATGCGCCGAGCAGGACGGCGCGACTGTGTCGGCGTCGACGAGCAGCGTCGGCCCGCTCTCGCTCAGGGCCTGCGCGAGATGGGTGGCGCACGTCGTGCGCCCCGGAGCGCCGGGCGGGCCCCACACGACGACGGTGGTGCTCGTCGGCGATGACGCGGCCGCTGCGCCGTCATCGGGCCCGTCGGTGGCCAGGCTCGTCTCGGCCTGTTCTGCGGCGGCCGAGAGCTCGTGCTCGGCGGGGCCGGTGTGCGCGAGGGTCTCGAAGGCCTGCTCCAGCTCGCCCGATCCGACGACGTGGGTCCGTCGCAGGGACCACGCCTCGCACTGGCGAGCGTCCAGAGCGGATGTGGCTGAGACGACACCGAGCACCGACGCACCCCGCACGGTCAGTTCCGCGACGACGCTGCCGTTCATGCCCGGGAAATCAGGGCTGATCGCGGCGACGGTGACGGCGCCCGACTCGGCGGCGCTGAGTAGTTCGGTGACATCGGCGCAGCGCCGCACGAGGGTCGCGTCCTCGACGGAGGCGAGCTCCTCGGCGAACCGCGCCTCGAGACGCGCCGAGATCGCGGTCGCGACGGTGCACACCGTCATCGTCGTCACGAGCGGGCCGCCGAGTCGAGCGGCACCAGCGTGATGCGCGCGCCCGAGTTGACGGCATCGATCATTGCCGGCAACGACTCGCGCGGGACGAGGATCTCGACGGGCGAGCCGTCGGCGACGGCGACGACACCGCCGCTGCGCGAACCGACGTGCGACACCAGGGCCCGCTCGACGCTCTGGTGCGGCTTGTCGAAGCCGGTCGAGCCGGCGCCCTCCTTCTTGTCCGAAACCCAGACCTCGACGTCCCCGCCGGCGCGGATGACGTCGGCCTGCCCGCGCTCGACGTTGACCGACAGGGCGCGAACCGTCACGCCGGAGGCGTCCCCTACGGCGTTCTTCGGCACGAGCTCCCCGGCCCCGACGGCGCGCTGGACGACGCCGCCCGGCTGGGTCGCGCTCGACAGGTACTGCCCGCCGCGATCGTCGAGACGAACCCTCGTCGGCACGAGGTCGGACGAGGTGAGGCGCTGGCCGGGCACGAGGGCGCTCTTCGCACTCCACACCTGCACCGAATCGTCGAACGAGCCGATGACACGCAACGTGCCGAGCACGCCGAGGGCGAGCAGCATGATGCCTACGACCCAGCGCACGTCCTTCATGCCGGTCCGCACGAACCGCCGCGCCGCCTGCGCCCCCGGCGAGACGTCCTTCAACCTGCGTACCCCACGCTCACCCACGATGTTCCTCCTCGTTCGTCCACAGCCGAGAACCATCGTCACGCGGGCGAGCGGGCCCGACGCCTAGAATGATCGTCAGGTTTTGGTAAGAATCTCCGCACCCGTCGAAAGGCACCCCATGGCGCAGCGCTTCGTCCAGATCGCCGACGTGGCGGAGACTCTCAACGTCTCGGCGCGGCAGGTCTACGGACTCGTCAAGTCGGGTGAGCTGCCGGCGATCAAGATCAACAACCAGTGGCGCGTCGAGGCAGCCGAGGTGGAGCGCTACATCGAACGCGCCTACGCCGCAACGCGATCCGCCGTCGCCGCCGGCGGAATGGGCGAGGACTTCTGAGGGCTCGACGTTCGTCCACGCGCGCCTGACTACCTGCTCGGGGGGCCGGCGAGAGGTGTGAACTCAGTCAGCGGCAGCGGCTCAGCGTCCGCTGGCGTTGACGTCGATCCACGCGAGATGCGCGAGCGGGAGCACGAGACTCGCCGCGCCGCGCGCCGGGGTGAGGACGACGTGATCGGCGCTCACCGCGTCGATCGTCCCGACGATCGTCTGCCCGGCGAGGCGATGCCACGCGAGAGGGGCACGTGAACGCGCCACGGCACGCAGCACGCTGCTCCATCCGCGTCCGATCGACGAACCGTCGGCCGCGACGTGGGGGCGCCCCAACCCGCTGACGCAGGCGATGGCATTGACGGGCACGAGACGGAGCCCGGCACGCACGAGGTCGTCGACACCGTGCACCGCATGCACGCCGTCACGATCGAGAGCGAGCCAACCCTCCCCCACGTCGACGAGGTGCCCGCGCAGGGTCTCGTCGCCGACGCTCAGGGCGACGACACTGCCGATCCCGGCGCGCAGCCGGTCGACCAGCGTGACGCCGGCGTGCTCGACGCGCACGCTCTCAGCGACCTCTGCCCGCGCCTCGGCACGTTCCTGTGCCTCCTGGGCAGCCTCGAGGTCGGCCAGCAATCGCTCCATTCGCATGGCTCGACGCTAGAGCAGCGAGGAGCTCGGACGGGCGAAAAAAGTTTTTCATCTTCCACGTCCCCACTCGACACAATGTGCCGTTACATTGCATTCATCGACATCACACGTCACTGAACGTCATCGTTCGTCATGGATGTTGATCGGCTGCGACATGAGTCGCGCCGAGGCGCATGACGCGACGACGAAGGCGGAACGCGATGATCACGACGACCAGGGCGAGCACGTCGAACCCCTCGAGCACACCCGTCACGCCGCAGCAGCTGAGGAGCGCCGGCATCCTGGCGGGCCTCACCGCACCGCTGCTCGCGGCAGCAGCCGTGGCCGTCGCCGTCACGACCCGACGGGCGGTGCCCGGGCCCGGCGCGACGAGCGAGGACGTCATCGGCGTCGCCGCGGGCGCCGTCCTCACGCTCGCGCTGGCCCGCCTGGCGTGGCTCAGTCTTCGCTCTGCCCTCGACCTGCGGTGCGAGGCGCGGCTGCTCGTGGCGGACGACCTCGAGTGTGGCCGATCGGCGCTCGACCGAGTTCAGGTCTGCGATTCGCGCTCTGTCGTGGCGCGCTCTGCACGGGTAACGGCGGACTCGACGGGGTCGAGAACCCGCACGGCGAGTCTGTTCCTCGCTGTCGCGGCACTCATCACCGTCGGCGCGCAGTCGGCCGGGGCCGCCGAACCCGCGCCGCGCCCGTCGTTCTCCGTCTCGGCCGAGGTGATGCCGCCCGCCTCGGCCTCTGTCACCGACGCAGCGGCCGCTTCCGGGACGGTCTCGCCAGCGGCCGCCACTCCCTCGGGCGCGGCACCTGCGTCTGGCACAACCAGCTCGCACGGGCCCGAGCGCGCGGCCCCCGACGTCGACGCCCCGGACTTCGAAAACCCCGACCTCGACTCCCCCGCGTTCGGTTTCCCAGCGTCCGAGTCGGCCCCGTCCGAGGCACGCACATCCGACTCGGCCACGTCCGACACGCCCCAGCCAGCGGTGCCGCGTCCCGGCTGGACACCGGATCCGTTCAGTATTTCGAACGAGCTGTCCGCCATCGTGCTGGGCACGCCGCGCGGTTCAGGCACGGCCGCGGAACACAGGACGCACGTCGTCGTGCGCGGCGACACGCTGTGGAGCATCGCGGCGTCCTACCTCGCCCCGGGCGCACCGGCGGAAGACGTCGCGGCGTCCCTGCCGGGCTGGCTCGAGGCCAACCCGCTGCTGCGGCTCGATCCGGACACGATCGAGGTCGGCCAGCAGCTCACCCTTCCTGCGTCCTTCGTCTCGACCACCTCAGCGTTCGGAGCCCACCGATGACCACCCTCACCCTCGAACGAGCGAGCGTCGCACCCCCGCGCGCGGCCCACGAAATGCCGCGTGAACTCGATCTGCACGAGATCGGCGGGTTGCTCGACGGCTCGCTGCGCGTCGCCGACGTGCCGGCCATCAGCGCGCGCCTCGCGGTCGACGTCAGCCGCGAGCGCCTGCCGCACCGCGGCGAGCACGACGAGATCTTCGGCCCGCAGCACACGGCGACGTCCGCGTTGCCGGACGCACGGGTGTGGACGCAGCGCTTCGCCCTGGCGCTCGTCGAGGCTCTGGCGGGGCGTCGCTCACCGACGCAGCTCACGCCGCACACGAGCCCGGACGTGCTGGCCCGCATCCAGCGACGCCACCGCACGACACTGCGTCGCGGTGCCGCGCCCGGACCGACGGGCGTGCGGCGCGTTCAGGTGTGCCAGCCGTGCGACGGCGTCGTCGAAGCGGCCGTCGTCGCCCGCGTCAACGGCCGTGCGACGCCGATCGCCCTGCGCCTCAACGGGGTCGACGGGCGCTGGCAGGTCACCGTCCTCGAGCTGATCTGAGCGTGTCCGCGCCTCAGCGCTTGCGCTTCTTGCCGCCCTTGCTCTTGCGGCTGCGCGCTGCGGAGCGACGCTGTTCGCGCGACATCTGCTCTTCGTCGTCCATGACGTGCCCGTCCTTGGCGACGACGTGCTCCTCAGCGAGGCCCTCCTCGTTGGGCGCCGTGAAGTGCAGCTGCTCCTGCTTGGGTGCGGGCGTGGATGCCTCGACCTCGGCGGGGTCGACGTCGACGTGGAAGAACAGCTGCGTGGACTCCTCCTTGATCGACTCCGTCATCGCCTCGAACATCTGGAAGCCCTCGCGCTGGTACTCGACGAGCGGGTCGCGCTGAGCCATCTGCCGCAGGTGGATGCCCTCCTTGAGGTAGTCCATCTCGTACAGGTGCTCGCGCCACTGGCGGTCGAGGACGGTGAGCACCACGCGTCGTTCGACCTCGCGCGCAACGCTCGAACCGAGGAAGGCGACGCGGTCGTCGAACGCGTGCTGCGCATCGGAGCGCAGTTCCTCGCCGAGGATCTCCGGCGTGATGCCGGCGCGCCCGCCGAGCTCCGCCTCGAGCTCCTCGAGACCGATCGTGATCGGGTAGAGCTCCTCGAGGGCGCCCCAGAGTCGCTCGAGATCCCAGTGCTCGGAGAAACCGTCCGCGGTCGCCGTCGCGACGTACGTGTCGATCGTGTCGTTGATGAAGTGGCGCATCTGGCCGTCGATGTCACCCTCGAGCACACGCTTGCGTTCGGCGTAGATCGTCTCACGCTGACGGTTGAGCACGTCGTCGTACTTGAGGACGTTCTTGCGGATCTCGAAGTTCTGGCCCTCGACCTGGCCCTGGGCGGACTGGATCGAGCGCGAGACGATCTTGTTCTCGATCGGCTGGTCGTCGTCCATGCCGGAGCCCGACATGAACCGGTCGACGAGCGCCGCGTTGAACAGGCGCATGAGGTCGTCCTGCAGCGACAGGTAGAAACGCGACTCACCGGGGTCGCCCTGGCGACCGGAGCGTCCGCGCAGCTGGTTGTCGATGCGGCGCGACTCGTGACGCTCGGTGCCGAGGACGTACAGGCCGCCGAGCTCCTTCACCTCATCGTGCTCGGCCTTGACCGCGGCCTCCGCCTTCGCGAGGGCCTCGTCCCAGCTCGCCTCGTACTCCTCGGGCGTCTCCTCCGGGTCGAGGCCCCGCTGCTTGAGCGCGGCGACGGCCATGAACTCGGGGTTGCCACCGAGCATGATGTCGGTGCCTCGACCGGCCATGTTGGTCGCCACGGTGACGCCGCCCTTGCGCCCGGCCTGCGCGACGATGGCGGCCTCACGCTCGTGGTGCTTCGCATTGAGCACCTCGTGCGCTACGCCCTTCTTGCGCAGCAGCTCCGACAGGCGCTCCGACTTCTCGACGCTCGTCGTACCGACGAGGACTGGCTGGCCCTTGCGGTGACGCTCGGCGATGTCGTCGGTGACGGCACGGAACTTCGCGTCCTCGGTGCGGTAGATGCGGTCGGGCTGGTCGACGCGCTGCGGCGGGTTGTTCGTCGGGATCGTGACGACGCCCAACTTGTAGATCTGGTACAGCTCGGCGGCCTCGGTCTGGGCCGTACCCGTCATGCCCGACAGCTTGTCGTACATGCGGAAGTAGTTCTGCAGCGTCACCGTCGCGAGCGTCTGGTTCTCGTTCTGGATCTCGACGCCTTCCTTGGCCTCGATCGCCTGGTGCACACCCTCGTTGTAGCGACGTCCGGCGAGCATGCGGCCGGTGTGCTCGTCGACGATGAGGATCTCGCCGTTCATCGCGACGTAGTCCTTGTCGCGCTTGAACAGTTCCTTCGCCTTGATGGCGTTGTTGAGGTAGCCGATGAGCGGCGAGTTCTGCGCCTCGTAGAGGTTTTCGATGCCGAGCAGATCCTCGACCTTCTCGATGCCCGGCTCGAGCAGGCCGACGGTCTTCTTCTTCTCGTCGATCTCGTAGTCGCCCGGCTTCGTGATCTTGCCGTCCTTGCCTTTCTCCGCGCGCGTCAGGTGCTCGACGATCGAGGCGAACTCGACGTACCACTTCGTCGCCGCGTCGGCAGGGCCGGAGATGATGAGCGGCGTGCGGGCCTCGTCGATGAGGATCGAGTCGACCTCGTCGACGATGGCGAAGTTGTGGCCGCGCTGCACGAGCTCGTCCGTCGACCAGGCCATGTTGTCGCGCAGGTAGTCGAAGCCGAACTCGTTGTTCGTGCCGTACGTGATGTCCTTGTTGTACTCGTCTCGGCGCTGCGCCGGCGTCATCGACGACAGGATGCAGCCCGTCTCGAGCCCGAGCGCGCGGTGCACGCGGCCCATGAGCTCGGACTGGTACTCGGCGAGGTAGTCGTTGACGGTGACGACGTGGACGCCCTTGCCTTCGATCGCGTTGAGGTAGCTCGGCAGTGTCGCGACGAGCGTCTTGCCCTCACCGGTGCGCATCTCGGCGACGTTGCCCATGTGCAGCGCGGCACCACCCATGATCTGCACGTCGAAGTGACGCTTGCCGATCGTGCGCTTGCTCGCCTCGCGCACGGCGGCGAACGCCTCGGGCAGGATCTGATCAAGGCTCTGCCCGTCCGCGAGTCGCTTGCGGAACCGGTCGGTCTCCTCCCGCAGTTCGGCGTCGGTGAGCTTTTCGAAATCCTCTTCGACGATGTTCACCTGAGCGGCGATCGCCTCGAGCTTCTTGAGCGTTCGTCCTTCGCCGGCGCGCAGAACACGTTCGACAATTTTGGGCACGCGAGACTCCGTAAATCGTTGATCGATCACCTCGGGCGACGGGCCGTTCTCACGGGCCCTCACGCGAGGTGGCGCCCGACGCGCGGGCACAGTTCCCCTAAGAGTAATGGGTGAGCGGCGGCGCCGCCCCGTCAGAGTCCGCTGGGTCGGGTGCGTCTGCGGTTGCCTGTTCCCCCGGCGCCTGACGCAGCAGCGCGCGCGCCTCGGCGCGCGAGGACACCCCGAGCGTGCGATAGATCCGGGCAAGGTGGTTGCGCACGGTGTTCTCCGACAGGAAGAGCGTCGCGGCGATGCTGCGGTTCGAGCGGCCACGAGCCACAAGGTCGAGCACCTCGCGTTCGCGCGCGGACAGGGCATACGTCGGGTGGGGCGCCCGGGCGAGGGCGCATGCCACCGCCCACACCTGAGCCGCTCGCTCGGGTGCCACGTACGGCTCGTCGGCACGCAACATCCGGGCGAGCGCCGCTTCGTCGAGTGGCGTGGGCACCTCGGCGAGCACACCGTGAACACCGCAGCGGATGGCGGTGGCGAGGATGTCGTCGTCCTCGGTGACGACGAGCAGGTGCTCGGGGGTAGCGTGTTCGAGCTGCGCGAGCAGCTCCGCGGCGCTGCGCGGCGCACACCACCGCCACGGCACCTGGCCGCCGGTGATGACGCCGGCATCAGGTCGGCGACCCCTGAGAAGGTCGCGCGGCGCGCCGGCGACGTTCATCGTTCGAGCCTGTTGGACGAGAGCGCTCGCGTGCACGAACCCGACCCCATGGAGGCGTCAGGGCGCGTTCGCCGGGCGGCGGGCGGTCCGTGACGCACCCGCAGCCCGGCGTCATCGGGCGCGCTGCTCAGGCTGTCTCCTCCAGCGTGTCCGGTGCTTCGTCGACGACGTCGAGGTGGATCACTCCATAGCTCCACCCACGGCGGCGGTAGACGAGGCTCGGACGACCGCTGCTCTTGTCCTGGTAGAGGTAGAAGTCGTGGCCGACGAGTTCCATCTCGCGCAGGGCCTCGTCGACGTCCATGGGCGCGCTCGCGTGCACCTTCTCGCGCAGCTGCACCGGGCAGTCCGGATCCTCACCGAGCTGGGCGGCCTCCGGCGCGTCGTCGCGCGTGTCGGGCATGATCTCGAGCACCGGCAGATCCGCCGTCGCCTCCGCGACGGACATCGTGCGGTGCTGGCCGCGCTGGATACGACGACGGTCGTGCTGGCGGCGCAATCGCTCACCGAGCTTTCCCATGACGAGGTCGAGGGCCGCGTACTCCTCGTCCGCCGACGCCTCCGCGCGCACGACGGACCGCTTCGAGCGGCACGTCACCTCGACGCGGTAGGCCTCCTTGGCGCGGCGCGGGTTCGGCTCGTGCGTGATGACGACGTCGCAGCGCATGACGCGCGGGTCGAGCTGCGGAACCTTGGCCAGCTTGTCCTCGACGTGTCGCGCGAGGCGGGCAGGAACCTCGACGTGTCGGCCGGTCACGGTGATCTCCATGGAAATCGACTCCTCGGATCGAGAGAAACTTCGGTGAGAAATCGGCCCCGTCAGCCCGGCTGCAGGCGTCGGGAGCCGCTTCGTGCGCGCCACCACCTCCTGCGGGGATGCTTGTTCGATGTCCTCCAACCTAACCCCCCATCGACGCCCGGGGAAGGGTTCGGGAACGGTCGATTCCGGCCGCCCCCGCTGCGGGCGCCGGCGGGGTGTGATCGTCCCGCGGTCAGCCTGCCGAGCGGGCGTTCGGCTCGTGCGGCGTCGCCGCGAGCGCCGCGACGGCGACGACCCGCACGCCCGCTCGTTCCAGCGTCGCGTGCGCCGCGGCGAGCGTCGCACCGCTCGTCACGACGTCGTCGAACAGGACGACGCGCGCGCCGGCGCGAACGAGACGCTCCGCCGTCCGCGGCTCGATCCTGAAGGCCCCTTCGACGTTGCGGCGTCGCTCGGCGAGAGTCAGCCGCGCCTGATCCGCGACGCCCCGATCGCGGTGCCGCAGCAGGCTCCGTCCGCTGACGAGGCTGGTGCCCCGACACACGGCGTCGCACAGTTCGCCCAACGGAAAGCGTCCCCGCTCACGGTAGGCCGCGGCCCGGGACGGAATGGGCACGAGGACGAGTGGCCCGGCGCCGGCCGATGGCCGCGCGCCCAGCGCGGCATCTTCGAGTGTGGCGTCGGTGAGTGCGCGAGCGAGCGAGCGGCGCGCGAGGCGCACGAGGACGTCGAGGCCGTCGCTGCGTCCACGATCCTTGAACGCCGTGATGGCCTCGCGCAACGGCCCGTCGAACGCCGCAGCGACGGCGACGTCGAGTTCGGGGGCGTGATGGGCTCGCACCGTGAACGCTTCACGGCACAGACCGGCGTCGCACGTCGCGCACCAGCTCGGGCCCCATGCGCCGCAGCCGAGACAGTTCGACGGCCACGCCAGATCGACGACGTCACGCAGCGCGCCCCTCACCCACGCGACCGGCGGCGTGAGCCGGGCGCCGACGTCGCGAGACTGGCGGGGCACACCCGCGATGATGCCGCCCGCGCGACGACGTCACCACCGACACGCGCTCGCCCCTGTGGACGAGGGTGCGCCGCAGCGCTCCCCCGGGCCACAGCCGTCACCGGTTGTGGACGACGGAGTCTCGGCCCACGCTGTCCGGCGCGCTTTCGACCACCTCATCCAGAGCGACGAGCACGTTCGGCGCGCGCCGAACGACGGCGTCCCAAGCGGAGACGGGTGTCAGGATCGCGGGGCGATGAGGTCGCCCCGGGTGAGGAAACTGCTCCACGAGGAGCCCTGGCGCGTGAAGACGGTGTTCGCGTCGGTTCGCACGAACAGGCCGCTTCGCCCGTCGAGAGTAGACACGAGGCTGCTCGCGCCCGTGACGCCGCCGAGGGGCACCGGGGCGTCGTCGAGCGGCACGAGGGTCGGTTGCAGGAGACCGTCGCTCGTGCCGAGGACGGCGAGGGACGTGCCGTCCGCCCACACGACGTCCTTGACGTCGTGCACGCCCGGCGCGATGTCGTGCGCCGGGCCGAGGGAGACAGGTCGACCGCGCTCGTCGCGTTCGACGGCTGCGACGACGGCGCGCGCGTCGTCGCCGTCACGGATGGTGAGAGCGACGCGGGAGCCCTCGGGCGACACGCTGAGCGATGTGACGGAGGACGCGCCGAGCCACGGGACGTCGAGGGCTGTGGGTGTTCGCGTCGGCGAGGTCGACGTCGTGTCGAGCGCCCACAGCGCGGCGCTCGAGGTGTCGCCTGTCCTCTTCGACCTGGACGCCTGCGACGACGGTGTTGATGCCGACGACGTGCGGCCTGCCACCCACAACCATCCGGAGCTGTCGAACGCGGGACGCACGAGCTGGTTTCCGAGATCGGGGACGGTGACGTCGGTGCCGTTGAGCCAGCGTCGTACCGACGTGCGGTCCTTCGAGATCGCCGCGATCTGCCGCCCGCCCTGGCCGGCGGCGAGCAACGACCAGTCGGCCGGCACCGCGGGCAGCACGGGGCGTCCCTGCGCCGCGCGGGCGTCGGTGCCCGAGACGGAGTCGTTCGCCCGGGCGTGCGTCCAGGCGAGGTAGGCGCCACTGCGGGAGATGACCTCGTCGAGGCTGTCGGCGGTGATTGAGTAGCCGACCTGGCTCGGGTCGCTCACCTGCGCAGGCAGGTTGTCGGTCTCCAGGCGCGCCCCGCCGACGCGCACCGAGACCGAGCGCACCTCCGGCGCCTGCATGACGGTCGCCGTCACCGACGCCCACAGCGCGGCGCGCGCGGGGTTGTCGGCAGCACTCGCGCGGCTGGAGAGCGCGACGTCCGCCTCGCCGTCGCGCACGGGCACGGCGTCGACGGCGAGCGCCGTCCCCGTCGGCAGGCTCGTCGCGATGGCGGGGCGCAGCCACTGCGGTGGGGCGGAGAGCGCCGCGCGCGCGAGCGCCGTCGCGAGACCCTGGCGCGGCAGCAGGCGCGGGTCGGGTACGAGCGAGCGTCCGTAGGCGGCCGGGTAGTACACGTTGACGCGGCTGAACAGGCGCGCGACGTCCGTGCTGCTGATCCACACGCCCAGCCCGTCGGGCACCTGGCTGAGGCGCCATCCCCCGGCCGTGGAACTCACCGTGAAGCGCAGGTCGCGGCGGGTCGTCGACGGTTGGCGCACGAGGTGGCCATCGGCGTCGATCGTCGCGACGACGGGGACGCTGAGACGCACCGTCGTCGTGTCGGGGCGGGTGGCCGTGATGTCGCTGTCGCCCGCGAAGACGGTGACGGCGGTGCCCGGTTTCCAGCGACGGCTCGCGTCGCCGGTGAGGAAGGTGCGGGCAGCCTGGTAGTCGTCGTGCGCGGACATCTGGGCGCGCAGGAAACCAGTCGCGATCTGGCGCGGATCGTCGTAGGCCGACGCCGTCAGCGGCTCGACGGCGAGCGGTTCGCTGTCGTCCTTCGCGTCGACGGCCTTGCCCGGCGCGACGCTCGACGTCGAGGGCAACCCGACGCACCCGGCGGTCGCGAACACGCTCGCCGCGGCAGCCACGGCCACCAGGGCGCGCGGCGGCCTGCGTCGCGGGCTCATCGTGGGTCCTCGGCGTCGACGGCGCCCTCACCGTCGATGACCTGGGGCAGCGCGTTCGAGCGCTTCTTCGCATCGATCGCGACCGGGTAGCCCGACGCGAGGCGTGCCCCGCCGTCGGAGGTGCGCATCGTGCCGCTCGAGATCTGTTTCGTCCTCGCGGTGAGGCCGGGCTGCAGCGGGCCCGGACTCGCGGCGATGGCGACGCCCTGCACGCGCGGCAGCGTCAACCGGAAGCAGGAGCCCTCGCCGGGTGCGCCCCACGCCTCGAGAAAACCGTCGTGCAGGCGGGCGTCCTCGAGAGAGATCGACAATCCGAGGCCCGTGCCGCCCGTCGTGCGGGCGCGGGCGGGGTCGGCGCGCCAGAACCGGTCGAAGACCTTGTCCGCCTCGCCCTCCTTGAGTCCGATGCCGTAGTCGCGGACGCTGACGCTGACGGCAGTCGAGTTGGCGCGCAACGTCACGACGACGGGCTGGCCCTGGCCGTGCTCGATGGCGTTGGCGACGAGGTTGCGCAGGATGCGCTCGACGCGGCGGCGGTCGACGTCGATCGTGACGTCGTTCGGCGCGTCGAGCACGAGGCGGCAGCCGAGCTTGTCGGCGAGCTGCGCGTGCATGTCGTTCACCTCGGCGCACAGCTGGCGCATCGACGTCGGTGTGCGGCTCAGCACGGCGCCGCCGGCGTCGAATCGGCTGATCTCGAGCAGGTCCGCGAGCAGCGACTCGAAGCGGTCGAGCTCCTTCGACAGCAGTTCGGAAGAACGCGCGACGTGCGCCGCGAAGTCGCCGCGTGAGTCGTGGATCATGTCGGCGGCCATGCGGATCGTCGTCAGCGGTGTGCGCAGTTCGTGCGAGACGTCGGAGGTGAAGCGTTGCTGCAGGTGCGACAGGTCCTCGAGCTGGCCGATCTGACGTTGCAGGCTCGAGGCCATGGCGTTGAAGCTCGTCGCGAGGCGCGCGATGTCGTCCTCTCCGCGCACCGGCATGCGTTCGTCGAGGTTGCCGGCGGCGAGGCGCTCGGAGACGTGCGCGGCGGAGCGGACGGGGGTCACGACGAGGCGCGTCGCGAGGTAGGCGCAGGCGCCGAGGAGCAGGATGAGCGCGAGGCCGCCGGCGGCGAACGAGGTGCGCACGATGCTGAGCGAGTCGGCTTCCTTGTCCATCGGGAAGATGAGATACAGGTCGTACGCGCCGGCGTTGGGGATGCTGACGCGTGAGCCGACCATGACGGCGGGGATGTGGCGGCCGGTCGCGTCGAGGGAGATGATCTTCGTCTGCTGATGCGCGGGGTCGCGGGCGAGGGCGCCGCGCACGTCGGCGGGTGGGGTGAAGCCGCGCGCACGGGCCGTCGCGACGAGGGGGATGCCGGGGCGCGTGTTGTCGCTGGCGCGCATGAGGATGACGAGGCGCGCGGAGTCGTCGAGCGGGCTCGCGATGCGTTGCACGGAGTCACGCGAGAGGTTGTAGAGCGTCGTCATGTCGGTCTTGTCGGTCGCGTCGAACGCGCTCTGGACGTCAGCGGTCTCGCTCAGCGCGATCTGTTGCGCGGACGCGGTCTTGCTGCGCACGAGCCCGTCGGCGATGCCCTGGTACATGAGGGATCCGACGGCGATGACGACGGTGAGGCCCATGAGCATCGTCAGGCTGATGACGCGCACGTGCAGGCTGCGTCGCCAGCTGCGCACGCAGAACGCGACGAGGCGCCTGATTGCGCGGCGGGACGCGTCGTAGGCGCGTCGTAGGACGCTGCGGGGTGCCTCAGGTGGCGGGTGTGCTGGCACCGGCCTTGTATCCCACACCTCGCACGGTCACGACGATCTCGGGCCTCTCCGGGTCCTTCTCGACCTTGGCGCGCAGGCGCTGGACGTGCACGTTGACGAGGCGCGTGTCGGCGGCGTGGCGGTAACCCCAGACCTGTTCCAGCAACACTTCGCGACTGAACACCTGCCATGGCTTGCGGGCGAGGGCGAGCAGGAGGTCGAACTCGAGGGGAGTGAGGGAGATCGGGGTGCCGTCGCGGGTGACGGAGTGGGCGGCGAGGTCGATCGTCAGGTCGCCGATGGTGACGGTTTCGGGTTCGGCGTCGCCGCGGCGCAGGCGGGCGCGGACGCGGGCGACGAGTTCGGCGGGTTTGAAGGGCTTGTTGACGTAGTCGTCGGCGCCGGCTTCGAGGCCGGCGACGACGTCGAGGGTGTCGGTGCGGGCGGTCAGCATGACGATGGGGACGTCGGATTCGGCGCGGATGGCGCGGCACACTTCGACGCCGTTCTTGCCGGGCAGCATGACGTCGAGCAGGACGAGGTCGGGTTTCGCGTCGCGGAACGTGGCGAGTGCTGACGTGCCGTCGCCGCAGTGGGTGACGTGGTAGCCCTCGCCGCGCAGAACGATGCCGAGCATCTCGGCGAGTGCCGGGTCGTCGTCGACTATCAGCACACGGTTCATCACGTGGGGGCCCCTTCCTTCGTGCGGCGCGTGCGCCCGGTGGGGCGCCGTCCTCGGCTCATTGTCACACATGCCTGCGGGCCCTCCCCGGACCTCTTCAGGCGTCCTGCCGTCCCCGGGACGTTCGTCCCCACTCTGCCTGCGCGTGCGTTCTGTCTGGCCGAATGTGGACGTGATTCGCACAGGTGGACGAGAACCTCGAAGGTGGACAGGAATTGCGAATGTGACCGCAAATCGCAGTTGTGCACGCCTCACGGGTGAAACGGCGACAGCCACGCGGGCATCACCGCGTCGCAACGTGGACGGCCTGCGTGTCGCACCGAGCGAGGCCCCCGGGCCGAGCCGGAAGACGCGCCGAACAAGATCGGAGCCGGAACGCGCCGAGACTGGACCGGCGAGCTTGCGAGCCGGCCAGCATCGGCACGTTCCGGATCGTGCGGGCCGTACCACGTCGCAACGTGGACGGCCCGCGTGTCGCACCGAGCGAGGCCCCCCGGGCCGAGCCGGAAGACGCGCCGAACAGGATCGGAGCCGGAACGCGCCGAGACTGGACCGGCGAGCTTGCGAGCCGGCCAGCATCGGCACGTTCCGGATCGTGCGGGCAGCACCGCGTCGCAACGTGGACGGCCCGCGTGTCACAGTGAGACGGGCCCGCCAGGGCCCGGCCACAAGACGCGCCAGAGAGAATCAATCCGGAACGCGCCGAGACTGGCGCGCGCTTGCGCGCGGTCAGTAGCGGTAGTGCTCCGGCTTGTACGGGCCGGCAACGTCCACGCCGATGTATTCGGCTTGATCCTTGCGCAGTTCGGTGAGTTCGACGCCGAGGGCGTTGAGGTGGGCGCGGGCGACCTTTTCGTCGAGGTGCTTGGGGAGCGTCTTGACGAGGGGTTTGCCGTTGTCGGTATAGGCGTTGCCGTTGGTCCACAGTTCGATCTGGGCGATCGTCTGGTTGGCGAACGAGTTGGACATGACGAAGCTGGGGTGGCCGGTGGCGTTGCCGAGGTTCATGAGGCGGCCTTCGGACAGCACGATGATGGAGCGTTCGTCGTCGGCGCCCTTGTCGAACGTCCATTCGTGGACCTGCGGCTTGATCTCGACCTTTTCGATGCCGGGGATCTTGGCGAGGCCGGCCATGTCGATCTCGTTGTCGAAGTGGCCGATGTTGGACACGATGGCCTTGTTCTTCATGCGTGCCATGTGGTCGGCGGTGATGATGTCGAAGTTGCCGGTCGTCGTGACGAAGATGTCGCCGTACTCGCAGGCCTTGTCCATCGTCGTCACCTGGAAGCCTTCCATCGCGGCCTGGAGCGCGCAGATGGGGTCGATCTCGGTGATGACGACGCGGGCGCCCTGTCCGGCAAGGGCGGCGGCGACGCCCTTGCCCACGTCCCCGTATCCGGCGACGACGGCAACCTTGCCGCCGATGAGGACGTCGGTGGCGCGGTTGAGGCCGTCGATGACGGAGTGGCGGGTGCCGTACTTGTTGTCGAACTTCGACTTCGTCACGGAGTCGTTGACGTTGATCGCCGGGAACAGCAGTTCTCCCGCGCGGGCGAGTTCGTAGAGGCGGTGCACGCCGGTGGTCGTCTCCTCGGTGACGCCCTTGATGCGCTCGCCGACCTTCGTCCACTTCTGCGAGTCGTCGGCCATCGTGGAGCGCACGAGGGCCTTGAAGACGCTGAACTCCTCGGAGTCGGCTTCGGTGGTGGGCGGCACCTGGCCGGCCTTCTCCCACTCGGTGCCCTTGTGCACGAGCATCGTGGCGTCGCCGCCGTCGTCGAGGATCATGTTGGGGGCGTCGTCACCGGACCAGGTGAGGATCTCGTTCGTGCAGGCCCAGTACTCCTCGAGGCTCTCGCCCTTCCAGGCGAACACGGGGACGCCCTTCGGGTCCTCGGGCGTGCCGTCGGGGCCGACGACGACGGCGGCGGCCGCGGCGTCGTCCGTCGAGTAGATGTTGCAGCTCGCCCAGCGGACCTCGGCGCCGAGCGCCGTCAGGGTCTCGATCAGGACGGCCGTCTGGACGGTCATGTGCAGCGAGCCGGCGATCTTGGCGCCGGCGAGCGGCTGCGACTCGGCGTATTCCTCGCGCAGGCTCATGAGGCCGGGCATCTCGTGCTCGGCGAGGCGCAGCTGGTGGCGGCCGGCCTCGGCGAGGCTGATGTCGCGGATCTTGTAGTCGAAGGACATGGGGATGTCGTTCCCTTCGGTTGTCGAATGACGTTCTCGATCAGGCGTCGCCGGCGCGCCCCTCTGGGCTGCTTCGCGCATGGGTCATCACCCACGCCGAACGCGTGCTCGTCAGTCTATCCGCCATCACTGACAGGCCGCCGGGGGCGCCGCATCGCTCAGTGCGCGGCGGCCACCTCGCCGCTGCGGCGGGCGAGCACGGGCGTCACGAGGGCGACGAGGACGAGACCGACGAGGACGCCGACGATGGCGCTGATGAGGGTGTTCGTCAGCCAGGCGAGCACTCCCCCGAGCGCTCCGGTGGCGTCGGCCACGGCGTGCTCGACGTGGTGGACGGCGTCGTACGGCGCGCGCCAGCCCAGTTCGGCGGAGTTCGCCAACAGGATGTGCCCACCGACCCACAGCATCGCCACGACGCCCAGCGTCGACAGGAACGACATCACCTTGGGCATCGCCGCCACGAGTCCACGGCCGAGCTTCTCGTTCTTGCCCGACTCGACGAGGTGCAGGCCCACGTCGTCCATCTTGACGATCAGTGCGACGACGCCATAGACGAGCGCGGTGATGAGGAACGCGACGACGATGAGGACGATGGTGCGGGTGAGGAAGGGTTCGTGATCGACGGTCTGCAGCGAGATGACCATGATCTCGGTCGACAGGATGAGGTCGGTGCGGACGGCCTCGGCGATGACCTTGTTCTCGTCGACGGACTCGGTGGCGACGTCCTCGGCCAGGTGCTCGGCCGGGGTCTCCTCGCGGTGGGCGCGGCGGTTCGCGAGGGCGTGATGGATCTTCTCCGCGCCCTCGTAGGAAAGGTAGAGGCCGCCGAGGATGAGCAGGATCGTCACCGCAATGGGCAAGAACTGTGACAGCACGAGGATGACGGGCAGGATGATGAGCAGCTTGTTGCGGATCGAGCCCTTCGCGATCTTCGCGATGATCGGCAGCTCGCGTTCCGCGGCGAGACCCTGCACGTAGCGCGGCGTCACGGCCGTGTCGTCGACGACGACGCCCACGGCCTGCGTGCTCGCCTTGCCGGCAGCGGCGGCGACGTCGTCGACGGACGCCGCAGCCATGCGCGCGAGCGCGGCAACGTCGTCGAGCAGTGCGAACAGTCCGCCCGCCATCAGCGCACCTGCGCGCTTCGGTGCGACGGCGGCATGGCGTCAGGCCTCGGGTGCGGAGCGGCGGGCATCATGCGCACAGCCTAGAGAAACCTGGGAGGCTCACGAAATACGCTGAGGGAAGCTATCCACTTCGAGCTTCAGCCTTCGATGCGCGTCGCACCGTGCTGGGTCGAGCCGCCGTCGTTGACCCGCTCGTCGGGCAGGTCGGTGTGCACCGCGGACGAGCGGTGCCCGATACGGCTGCCGACGCGCCCGAGGTCGATGTCGGGTTCGAGGTACATGAGCAACTGCATGTCGGGCTTCGCGGCACGTGCCGCCTGTTCAGCCATGTCGATGGCGTGGGCGATCTCCTCACCCGTGTCGCTCTTGTCGACGGCGAACTTGACGGCGACGAGCAACTCCTCGGGGCCGAGGTGGCTCGTCTTCATGTGGATGACGCGGTTCACGCCGTCCGCCGACTCGATGGCACGTCGGATGTCGCGCACCGTCTCGGGGGTCGCGGCCTCGCCGAGGAGCATGGACTTCGTCTCACGGAACAGGAAGATCGCGACCAGGATGAGCAGGATGCCGATGAGGCCGGCGCCCACGGCGTCCCAGATGCCGTTCTGCGTGACGAGGGCGAGCGAGACGCCGACGAGGGCGAAGACGAGACCGGTGACGGCCGCCGAGTCCTCGCACAGGAGCACGGGCAACTCGGGGCTCTTCGCCGACTTGAGGAACTGCCCCCAGCTCTGTTCGCCCTTCTGCTCGCGTGCC
Source organism: Dermacoccus sp. GAS27A (assembly GCF_044909235.1). Classification (NCBI taxonomy): domain Bacteria; kingdom Bacillati; phylum Actinomycetota; class Actinomycetes; order Micrococcales; family Dermacoccaceae; genus Dermacoccus; species Dermacoccus sp. GAS27A. The sequence goes on from NZ_JBIYDW010000003.1 coordinate 103,917, forward strand.
TCCTTGGCCGCCGTCATGAGGGAACGGCCTTCCATGAGGATCGCCAGCACGAGCACGACGATCGGCACCCACCACCAGGCCTCGTCCGTCGACGGCTGCTTCGCGCCGGGCTCGCGCATCTGATGGAACTTCTCGTACGCCTCGAACAGCGAGAACAGGCCACCGAGGGAGAACACGATGATGCTGACGACGAAGCCCGCAAGGTAACGCTCACGCCCGTAACCGAACGGGTGATCCTCGTCCGCGTCCTTCTGGGCCTTCTTGCCGCCGATGAGCAGGAGGATCTGGTTGCCCGAATCGGCGGCGGAGTGGATGCCCTCGGCGAGCATCGAACTCATGCCGGTGAGCAACCACGCGATGATCTTCGTGACGGCGATGCCCAGATTGGCGGCCAGCGCGGCGAAGATCGCCGTGTTGTTGCCGCTGTGCCCGCCCGATCCGGCTTCCTTCTCGTCACTCATGCCCCCGAGAATAGGTGGCGACTCTCGCGCCGCCAACCGCGACGGCGCCGTCACACCCCCTCGATCCAGCGAAGAACCCGCCGCGCCGACTCTGCTCTACCTCAGCGAATCCGACGTCCGGGCAGCGTTCACGGCAGACGTCGCGCACGCCTCGCAGCACGCGGCGTTCATCGCGCTCGGACGCGGAGAGGCGCTGCTGCCCGCACGTCTGCTGCTGCCGGGGCGCGGCGACGACGTCGCGTTCTGCTACGCCGCGCGGGCCGAGGCGAGCGCACCGGCCGTCAGCAAGTTCGGTTCGGTACACGCCGGCAACGTCGACGCGGGGCTGCCCGCGGTGCACGCGCTCGTCACGGTGCTCGACCCGACGACAGGTGTGCCGACGTGCGTCATGGCAGGCACGACGCTGACGACACGCCGCACGGCGGCAGCGAGCGCCGTCGCGATGGAGGCGTTGTGGTCCCCTGACTCGAGCGGGCGCGACGACGTCCGTGTGGCCGACGGCGCAGGTGTCGGTGCCCGGGACGGCACCGGTGTTCATGTCGCGATCGTCGGGAGCGGCGTGCAGGCCGAGGCGCACGCGCACGCGTTGTGCGCCGTCGGCGGTGAGCACACGGTGGGTCGCATCCGGCTCGCGGCGCGCGACCGCGCGAGTGCCGACGAGTTGGTCGCGCGCTGGCATACGACGAGGCCCGAGGGCGCACCCGACATGGAACTCGTCGACACGGTCGAGCAGGCGTGCGCGGACGCCGACGTCATCGCGGTGTGCACGACGTCGACGACGCCCGTGCTCGAGGCGACCTGGGTGCGTGACGGCGCCCTCGTCATCTCCGTGGGCTCGTTCAGCGCCGAGCGATCCGAGGTGCCGAGCGACCTCGTCGCTCAGGCACGCGTCGTCGTCGACGACCGCGAGACGGCACTGGCCGACAACGGGTGCGTCGTCGCGGCCCTCATGGCCGGGGTGCTCGAGACCGGCAGCGTCGAGACGCTCGGCGAGGTGCTCGTGCGCGACGCCGCACATGCCGATGACGATGACGCAGAACGTCACGTCTGGAACGACGACTCCTCGAACAACGGCGTCACCAACCACGGCGCCGCCGACAGCGACGCAGGCGCCCACGGTGAGCGTCGCCCGCGCGTGACGCTCTACGCCTCGGTCGGGATCGGGTTGCAGGACGCTGCCGCGGCCGTCGCGGTACAGGAGGCCGCCCAGCGCGCCGGGGTCGGGGCGCCGCTGCCGCTCTGACATCGCTGCCAGGGCTCACTCGCCGTCGCACCCCGGGGTTCATTCGGGGCGCATCCTGGGGCTCAGTCTCGCCGTCGCACCCCGGGGTTCATTCGGGGCGCATCCTGGGGCTCAGTCGAATTCGAGCCCCAGCAGCGCGTTCTCGAGCACCTCGGTGAGCGCCGGGTGAATCCAGTACTGCCCGCGTGCCATCTCGTCGGCGGTGAGCCCGAACGACATCGCCTGGACTGCAGGCTGGATGACGATCGAGGCCTCCGGGCCGACGAGGTGCACGCCGAGCAGCTTCTTCGTCGCCTTGTCGGCGATGACCTTGCAGATGCTCGTCGTGTCCTCGAGGGCCCAGCCGTAGGCGATGTCGCCGTACTTCTGCACCTTCGTCGTGATGGCGTGCCCGCCCTCGCGCGCCTCGTCCTCCGTCAGCCCGACGGTGGCGACCTGCGGGTGCGTGAAGACCGCCGCCGGCACGACGTCGTGCGGGAACGCGCGCAGGTCGTCGGGGTGGACGAGGTTGTGCGCGACGCAGCGCTCCTCGGCGTTGGCGACGTGCTTGAGCTGGTAGCGCGAGGAGCAGTCGCCGAGTGACCAGACGCCGTCAGCGCCCGTGCGTCCGTACTCGTCGACGACGATGCGCCCGTCGTCGCGCACCTCGACGCGGGTGTTCTCGAGGCCGAGGTCGTCGGTGTTGGGGATGCGGCCCGTGGCGACGAGGAGCATCTCGCCCTCGACGACGCGCCCACCTCTCAGCGTCACGCGGATCGTCCCGTCGCGCTGTTCGATCGACTCCATGACCGCATCACGTTCGAGAGCCCACTGGTCGGTGGCGGCGTGGGTGAGGACGCGGCTGACGTCGTCGTCGGCGTGGCGCAGCACGCGCTTTCCGCGTGCGAGCATCGTCACCTCGACGCCGAGGGACGAGAACACGTGGGCGAACTCGAGGGCGATGTACCCGGCGCCGGCGATGACGAGCGAACGCGGCAACTTCTCGATGCGCATGATCGTGTCGCTCGTCTCGTAGGGCACGCCGCTGTCGGTGACGACGGGCGGGATGTTGGGACGCGCGCCGGTCGCGATGACGATCTGGTCGCCGCTGATCTCCTCGTCATAGCCCTCGACGCGCAGCGTACGGTCGCCGGTGAAGCGCGCGTGGCCGCTGAACACGGTCGTGTTGCCGTCGTCGCTGCCGCGCTCGCGGTACGCGCGTCCGCCCGCGGAGATCGCGTCGATGCGCTCGAAGACGCGGTCGCGGATGTCGTCCCAGCGCACCTGATCGACGTGCGCGTCGACGCCGAGGCGCGACGCCTCCCGCGCGCTGCGCGCCACCTCGGCGGCCTGGACGAACATCTTCGTCGGGATGCAGCCGACGTTGAGGCAGGTGCCGCCGAAGACACCCTTCTCGATGACGGCGACGCGCTTGTCGGCGAAGTCGGGCGTCACGAGCGAGTTGCCCGAGCCGGTGCCGATGATGACGAGGTCGAAATGAGCCATGCCCCAACCTTAGGCGCAGGCGGGGACAACCCCGGAACGCCGGGCATTTCTTCTCACGGACCTCTCTGCGCGAGCGAGCCTCCCGAGCCTCGAGGCGTCGAACGATGGGCGTCAGTGCGGGTGGCGCAGGCGCTCCATGAGGACGGCCGCCTGCGTGCGCGATTCGAGGCCGAGTTTCGCGAGCAGGCTGGTGACGTAGTTCTTCACCGTCTTCTCCGCGAGGTGCAGGCGCCCCGCGATCTGACGGTTCGTGTACCCCTGCGTGATGAGGTCGAGCACGCGCTTCTCCTGCTCGGTGAGCGCGGCGAGTTCGGGGCTCTCGAGGGCACCGTCACCGCGCAGGCGCGCGCGGATGACGTCGGCGTCGGCGGTGTCGAGCAGCGACTCCCCCGCCGCGACGCGTTCGATCGTCTCGATGAGGTCGGCGCCGCGCACCTGCTTGAGGACGTACCCACTCGCGCCCGCGAGGATCGCGGCGAGCAGGGCCTCGTCATCGTCGTAGGAGGTGAGGATGAGGCAGCGGATGTTCTCGTCGACGCTGCGCACGGCGCGGCACACCTCCATGCCCGTGCCGTCTGGCAGCCGGCCGTCGAGGATGGCGACGTCGGGGCGCGCCGCCGGGATGCGCCGCGTCGCCTCCTCTGCGCTGCCGCTCTCGCCGACGACCTCGCAGCGCCCCGATGACGCCAGCAACTCGGCCAGGCCGCGACGGACGATCTCGTGGTCGTCGAGCAGATACACGCGCACAGTCATGACCCCATTGTGGCCGCTGCGTTGAGTTCGCGCCGCGCGCTCCCCCAGGATGGGCGCATGACGGACTTGACCCTGGTCTCGTTCCAGCCCGTCAGCCGCGTCGGCGTCACACGCCACCCACGCGATCTCGTCACGATCGCGGAAGATGAAGCCCTCGACCGGCCCGGGCAGCGGCCACCGCACCGGATACCCCGACACCGGCTGCTGCTCGCACAGCAGCCGCACGAGCGCGTCCCGATCACCGTCGTCACGCAGCCGAATGTCGACGCCCATGCACAAAACACGGCGCTGACGCCGCGTCAGCTCAGGAGGTTCCTGCCACATCACCGGCGCGCAGGTGAGGACGAAGGTCCCCGGGCGCTGCGGTGAGGCGCGGGTGAGGATGAAGCATGCCCTCACCGAGCGAACCGACACCGGAGCAGATGCTCGATGCCATGGGACGGACCGGTCGGGCGCACGTCAGCGTCTCGCGGGGTGCTCTTCCGTTCGTCATGCCCTGTGGCGTGCGTGTTACGGGTGGCGACGTCGTCGTCGAGACGGCCCACCCGAGCGTCACACGCGGCGCGCAGCGACGCGACATCGCGGCCGTGCAGGTCGAGGCGCTCATCGACGGAACGTGCTGGTCGATCAGCGTCACCGGCCCGCTCGCCATTCGCTCGACGTCGGATGCACCGCAGCGCGGCGATGTCGTCCTGCCGACGCGGGAGGCTCTGTTCAGCGCCGAGTGCCTATCATCGGCGCATGGTCACCGCGTCGATCCGCTCCTTCGATCCGGTCTTGCCGAACGAGCCTGACGAGGCTCTGCTGGCCGCCGTCATCGAACTGAGCAAGGATCTCGAGCTCAAACCACTGCTGCGCCGATTCGTCGAGACCGCAGCGGAACTCACCGGCGCCCAGTACGGGGCGCTCGGCGTGCTCAACGCCGAGGGGCGCTTCGACGACGTCGTCATCCACGGCATCGACGCCGAGACGGCCGCACTCATCGGCGACGGCCCCCACGGCGAGGGCGTCCTCGGCGCGATCATCGCCCACCCGCACACGCTGCGCGTGCCCGACATCGCCGCGCACGAGGCGAGCGTCGGCTTTCCCGAGCACCACCCGCCGATGTCGTCGTTCCTCGGCTGCCCCGTCGTCATCCGCGGGCAGGTCTACGGCAACATCTACCTGACGAACAAGCGCGACGCCGAGGAGTTCTCCGCCCGCGACGAACGGGTGCTCGAGGCGCTCGCGTCGGCCGCGGCGTCCGCCATCGCGCACGCTCGGACGCTCGCCGAGGCGGGGGCCCGCGAGCGCTGGCACCGCGCGGCGGCCGAGGCCGCGCAGCTCCTCTCGCAACTGCCGCCGGCGCAAGCGTGGCCGCAGGTCGTCGCGCGGTTCGACTCGATCCTCACCGCCAACCACGTCGAACACGTGCCGGGTCACCGCAGCGCAGCGCGCCTCGGCGACCTCGCCGAAGAACTGCTCCTCGCGCCGCGCGCACGATTCTTCACGCACGACGTCGCGGCGCGCCTCGTCGACGAGCGCATGCGCTGCGCGATGGTCGTGCCGCTCGCCAGTGACGGCGAGAACCCGGAGCTGCTGCTGTTCGCCTGGGACCGCCCGACGCTTTCGCTCGACCCCGAACCCATGGAGGCCATCGGGCAGACGATCGCGGACCGACTCTCGGTCGCGACGTTGCTCGCCTACCGGCACGCCGAGGCCGAACGCGTCGCCATCCTCGAAGATCGCGACCGCATCGCGCAGGACCTGCACGACCACGTCATCCAACGCATCTTCGCCGCCGGCATGCGCGTGCAGAGTGCGCTGCCGCGCATCGACGACGAGGTCGCCGTCGAGAAGCTCGACGCCGTCATCACCGACCTCGACGAGACCGTCACCGACGTGCGCCGCGCGATCTTCGACCTGCACACCGGTGGCGCCGCGTTGGCGCTCGCGCACACCGTCGACCAGCTCGCCGCGCAGGCGCAGGACGCCCTCGGATTCGCGCCGAGCGTCAGCGTCAGTGGTGCCTACTGGACGCTCGACGACGCCCTCGTCACCGACCTGCTCGCCGTGATGCGTGAGGCACTGAGCAACGCGGCGCGGCACGCGCACGCGAGCGCCGTGCGGGTCGTGCTCGACGTCGGCGACGAGGTGCTCGTCAAGGTCACCGACGACGGACGCGGCCTGCCCGAGCACCTCGAACGACGCTCGGGGATCGCCCACCTCGTCGCGCGGGCCGAGCGACTCGGCGGCACCTGCGTCATCCGCGCGAGGCGCAGTGGCGGCACGGCCGTCGTGTGGCGCGTGCCGAACCGTCGCGCGGCTGTGACGCCCTGACGGGCTGGGCTCAACCGCAGCGAGACGTCACCCTTCGCGCGAGCGCGGTCGGAGTTCGGGCGCTTCAGGCATGGCGTGACGCCTGACGTACTGGCCGCGGCGGGTCAGTAACCGGCCGCGGCCTGTGGGGCGTCCGCGCCGGTGGCGTCGCCGTCGAGCCCGTCGAGAACCACCCGAGTACCCGAGAGGCCGAGACGGCTGGCACCGGCCGCGATCATCGCGTGGGCGGCGGCAGCGTCGCGGATTCCGCCGCTGGCCTTGACGCCGATGTCGGGGCCGACGGTCTGGCGCATGAGGCGGACGGCGTGCTCGCTCGCACCGCCGGCGGGGTGGAAGCCGGTGGACGTCTTGACGAAGTCCGCGCCCGCCGCGACGGCAGCACGGCAGACGGCGACGATCTCGTCATCGCTCAGTGCTGCGGATTCGATGATGACCTTGAGCACGCGGCCCTCGGTGGCCTCGCGCACGGCCCGCACGTCGGCCTCGACGTCGTCGAAACGCCCGTCCTTCGCGGCGCCCACGTCGATGACCATGTCGACCTCGTCAGCCCCCCGCGCCACGGATTCTGCGGCCTCTGCGGCCTTGACGGCGCTCGTGTGCTTGCCGCTGGGGAACCCGCAGACCGTCGCAACCTTGACGCTCGTCTCCACGGGGAGCATCGACGGCGACACGCAGATCGAGTACGCGCCGAGCGCCTCGGCCTCACGGGCGAGGGCGTCGACGTCCGCGCGCGTCGCCTCCGGCTTGAGCAGGGTGTGGTCGACGATCGACGCGACGTGCGCGCGGTCGAACGGGGAGCCTGACGAGGACGAAGCAGCGGTGTTCATGCCACTCAGCCTACCCAGTGACGGGACGGGAGGACGCGCCCGTCGCAGGCCGCGCTCCGCGTCGTCGGTCGCGCCTCGGGCACATGGGTCTGACGGCGAACACGCGCGCTCGGACGTCAGCGGCCGAGCCGGTCGCGCAGTTCGGTGACGTGACGCGAGACTGCGGGGTCGAGGCCCTGCCCGAGCGCGAGGTACGTCGCAGTGAAGTCGACGCGGTGCATGAGCTGCGCGGCCCGCGCGATGGCCGGGCCGGCGTCGGGATGCATCTCGACGACGACAGCTCCCGCCGCGCGAGCGCTCTCCTGGATGCCGCTCGCGACCCCGGCCAGTGCTCCCACGCCACCGGTGCCGTTGCCGCCCAGCCCACTCGCTCCGCCGGGCGCATCGCTGACGAAGAAGCCATCGGCTCCGTCACGCCCCGCGCCGGACCCGCCCGTCGCGTCCGAGTGCAGCGTGAGGAACCCGAGGCTCGGTTGGCGCGGGGCGTCGAGGAACGGGTCGGCGAAGATGTCGTCCGGCGCGGAGACGGCGCCTTCCCCCGCGCCGGCAGTGAACGGGCCGTCGAGCGTCGCGACGAGGTCGGCCGCGTCGTCGGGCAGCTCACCCCACGTCATCGGCACGCGCGCCGTGCGGGCGAACATCGACGAGGCCCGACGCGCCGCGAGCGCCGCGACAGGGCCGTCGGCGAGGGCGACGGGCACCGTCCCGGCGAGCTGGAGCGCGGCGAGCTTGGCCGGGTTGACGAAGTGCTCCGACGACGGTCGCAGCGTCTCCGATTCGGCATCCAGCATCGCGGCGGCGACGAGCAGGTCGTCGTCGCTGACGTCGACCAGCCCCAACCGACGGGCGCCCATGAGCACGGGGGTGAGCAGCGACCACAGCGAGGTCCGGCTCGAGACCCGCCCGCGGCCGACACCGATGTGCACGCCGCGAGCGCGGGCACAGACGTCGGCGAGCGGCGAGTCGTCGGCACCGACCGTCAGTAGCGACGCGCCCCGCCGTGCCGCCTCCGCAGCGAGTGCGAGCGGCCCCTCAGCGCGCCCGGACAAGGAGACCGCGATGACGAGGTCGAGCGGCCCGACCCAACCGGGCAGCGGCACGTCGCGCCGCGTCACGACGGGCACCGGCGAACTCGGCTGCGCGAGAGTCTGCAACACATCGCCGACGCGCTCGGACCCGCCGAGCGCCCCTACGAGAACCGAACGCGGTCGTTCGTACCCGGCGACGTCGTCGATGCCCGCTTCGCGCGCGAGCGTCAGGGCCTCACGCACCTGCGCGCCCGCCGTGGCGAGCGCACGCAGCGATCCGCGTGAGTCGCAACGTTCGAGGTGGCCGGCGTCGTCGAGCCAGCTCTCGTCGAGATGGGCCATGACTTCTCCTCGGCTCGGGGGTTCGTCTCAGACATTCGGGGCGCGGCGACGCCGCCGTCGTTGCTCACGTCGAGCGTGTTCGCGGGCCGCGCGGTCGATGACCGCGCGCGCGAGCGTCAGGCGGGCAGCACGCTCGCGTCGTCGGCGAGCAGGACGGGGATGCCGTCGCGTATCGGGTACTGCAGGCGCCCGCCGCGTTCTGCGTCGACCCCGGTGCTGACGAGGACGGGCGCGCCCGAGGCGTCACTCGCGTCCTCCAGCTCGGTGCCGGTGACGGGGCAGCGCAGGATCTCGCGCAGCCACGGGTCGATCGTCAGGGGCCGGCGGCTCTTGTCGTCGTTCACTGAGCTTCTCCTTCGCGGACGGCGGCGAGCGCGGCGTCGCGCACGCGCTCCATGGTGGCGGTGTCGGCGGCCTCGACGTTGAGGCGCAGCAGCGGCTCGGTGTTGGACGCGCGCAGGTTGAGCCACCACATCGGATCGCTCTCCCCCGCGCCCTGGTGGACGAACGTCACGCCGTCGAGCGCGTCCTCGGTGAACTCGCCCTGCGACGCGACCCACGTGCGCACGCGGCCCGTGGCCGCGGCGGCGTCGCTCACCGTCGAGTTGATCTCCCCCGACGCCTCGTAGCGCGCATACGCGGCGACGAGCTGCGACAACGGTGCGTCCCGCTCCCCCAGCGCCGCGAGCACGTGCATCGCGGCGAGCATGCCGGTGTCGGCGAACCAGAAGTCGCGGAAGTAGTAGTGCGCGCTGTGCTCGCCACCGAAGACGGCGTCGTGCTCGGCCATCTGCGCCTTGATGAACGAGTGCCCGACGCGCGTGCGCACCGGCTGTGCGCCGTTCTCGGCGATGACCTCGCCGACGGCGCGGCTCGAGATGAGGTTCGCGACGACCTTGACGTCGGCCGCTGCGGCCCCCCGCGCGACCTCCTTCGCGATCTCGCGCTCCGCGACGAGCGCCGTCACCGCGGACGGCGTGACGGGCTGGCCGCGTTCGTCGATGACGAAGCAGCGGTCGGCATCGCCGTCGAAGGCGAGGCCGATGTCGGCACCGTGCTCGACGACGGCCTGCTGCAGGTCGACGAGGTTGGCCGGCTCGAGCGGGTTGGCCTCGTGGTTGGGGAACGTGCCGTCGAGCTCGAAGTACAGCGGGACGATGTCGAGCGGCAGCTGCGCCAGGCCCGCGTCGGTGCCGAGCACGGCCGGGACGGTGTGGCCGCCCATGCCGTTGCCCGCGTCGACGACGACCTTGAGCGGGCGTCCGCCCGACAGGTCGACGAGACCGCGCAGGAACTCGGCGTACTCGCGCAGCATCTCGCGCTCGGTGACGCTGCCCGCCGGGCCGTCGAACGGCACACCCTGACCTCGATCGAGCGCCCATTGCGCGAGGTCGCGGATCTCGGCGAGACCGGTCTCGAGGGAGACGGGGCGAGCGCCCGCGCGGCACAGCTTGATGCCGTTGTACTGCGCCGGGTTGTGGCTCGCGGTGAACATCGCGCCCGGCAGATCGAGCGCACCGGAGGCGAAGTAGAGCCCGTCAGTCGAGCACAGCCCGATGAGGGTGACGTCGACGCCGTACGCGGCGGCGCCGTCGGCGAACGCGCGCGACAGCTCCGGAGAACTCGGGCGCATGTCGTGCCCGACGACGATGGCGTTCGCGCCCTCGGGGCGCACGACAACCTGCGCGAACGCGGCGCCGAGCTCGCGGGCAACGCGCGGGGAGAGCTGGTCGGGCACGAGGCCACGCACGTCGTAGGCCTTGATGAAGTCGTTGAGCGCGGGTGCAGTCACGACGTTCACTCTACCGGCGCGAGGGCCCTTCCCGACCGTCGAAGGGCCTGTCGAACCGGCCCCCGTCGGCGTCGTCGTCATCGGAAGCGTCAGAGAGCGCGTCCGCGGGCGTCTGACCGGGCAGCACCCGAAGGTGACGGCGGCGCTCCGTCGCCGACAGCAGCGTCGGGTCACTCGCGGCGACGCTGCGCGTCGAACGGCGCGTCGGCTCGGGCTCCCCCGGCGCCGGGCGTACCGCCGCCTGACGCACGGCCTCGGCGAGCGCGACGAGATCGTCGGGCGTCGGCTCGGGCGGCGTCATGTCGACGGCGAGGCGGACGATGTCCCACCCGCGCGGCGCGGTGAGGCGCGTCGCGTGGTCGGCGCACAGGTCGTAGGTGTGCGGCTCCGCGTATGTCGCGAGCGGGCCGAGCACGACCGTCGAATCGGCGTAGACGTACGTCAGCGTGGCCACGGCGGGCTGGGAGCAGGCCGATCGGGAACACTGTCGCATCAACGTCACGAGGCACAAGGGTACGCCACGGCGGACACCACGTTAGGCTCGCCGGGTGACTCCTCGCCCGACCCCACGCGCGCCGCGCGGGGACGCCCCGACGCGGCGCGATCGTCACGGGCGCCGCCATCGTGGGCCGCTCGCGTGGCCGCCCACGCCGTCGATGCTGTCGCGGGCGCGCTCGTTCGACGAGGCGGTGCTGCGCAGCGTCGAACGGCTCGAGGCGCGTTGGGGCGAGAGCCTGGAGCACATCGAGATCGGCGTCGAGGAGGTGCCGCCGTCCGATCCGAGCGCGTGGGAGGACGCCGTGCCGCTCGGGCGCGCCTTCCCAGCCGAGGGCAAGCACCGCGCGCGCATGGTGATCTATCGCCTGCCGATCCAGACGCGCTCCGCCGACCTGTACGAACGCGACCTGCTCGTCGAGCACGTCGTCACCACCCAAATCGCGGCCCTGCTCGGGCGCGAACTCGACGAGGACGACCAATGAGACTGACGCCCACCGCCGCCCCGCTGCTGCTCGCCGACATCCTCGTCGCCGGGCGCGCACCCGTGCTCGTGACGGGCGCGTCGGGGGTGCTCGGGCGCTGCGTCGTCGAGGAGCTGCTCACCTCCTCCATCCCCGTGCGCGCGCTGACGCACCGACGCGACGTCGACCTGCCCGACGCGGCGGCCGGCATCCCGGCGCGCCTCGAGCACGTCACCGGCGACCTCGGCACCGGCGCCGGGCTCGACGCGGCGCTCGACGGCGTCGAGGCCGTCATCCACTGCGCAGGCAACCCGAAGGACGCGCGCCGCGTCGACGTCGAGGGCACGCGACGCCTCGTCGACGCGCTCGACGCGTGGGCACCGAGCGCGCACCTCGTCCACGTCTCGATCGTCGGCTGCTTCGAGAACCCCTACCCCTACTACCGGGCGAAGGCCGACGCCGAGAACGTCGTCGAGGCCTGGCACGGTCGCGCGAGCATCGTGCGCGCCACCCAGTTCCATCCGTTCGTCGCGCAGCTCGTGCGCGGCGCGGGCGCTCGCGCCCTGGGCGCCGTCGAGGACATCGAGGTGAGCCCCGTCGACCCGCGCTGGGTGGCGACGAAACTCGTCGACGTGGCGTCGCTGCTCACGAGCCTGCCCACGCCGATGGAGCTCGCCGGGCCGGAGACGTTCACCCTCGCCGACATCGCGACGCTCACCGCACACCTCGATCGCCGACGCGCGCCGCGCACGGCCCCGCTGCCGACGATCGGTGCGACGATGCGCGCCTTCACCCGCGGCGCGCATCTGCCGAGCGAGCAGACACAGATCGGTGGACGCACCTACGCGCAGTGGCTCTCGGCCGAAGAACACTGACCTACCGGTAGGACGCCGCGCCGGGTTCAGGCGGCGGCGTGGTTCGGTGTCGGGGAAGCTCGGGAGTGAGTTGCTGCGGCTCGGCGGTTCGCGCCTCAGCGCTGGGTGACTTCGACCGGCGCGCGCAGCCACGGCGTCGGCACGAGCGGCACGCTCGTCACCGGCTGATCGGCGCCCGCATCGCGGACGAGCACCGCGGCGTGGACGGGCGCGGCGTCCGTTGATCCGTCATCTCGCAGCAGCCACACCGTGGCGTTCTTCGGCACGTCCACACTCGCCCATCCGTTCGCCGGGACGTCGAGACGTCGGCGCGTCGCTTTCCCGGACGGATCGCTGACGACGAGCGTCACCGACGTCGCCCGCCCCTCGCCCATGACGACGAGTCGGCCGGCGTGGCGCGCCCCGTCGAGACTGACACCGGCTGCGGCATCGAGCGCCGGGGCGGCGGGCACCCAGGTGAAGTCGCGCGACTTCTTGGACGCCGAGGACGCAAAGGCGGAGGCGATGATGTTCTCCTGCGAGCTCGCGCGCACCGCGGCGACGTCGTCGTCGATGCCGTCGAGCGTGACGTCGAGGCTGCGCCCGACGGGCACCGTCACGACGCGTTCACTCACGTCACCGGCGTCCTTCCCGGACGCCTGGAGGCGCACGACGGCCGCGCGGGAGCCTGGCGCCGCGAGACGCACACGTACGGAACGATCGACGACCGGCACGCCGGGCATCACCTGCACCGGCGCGGGCGGTGCGTACTGGGCGACGACGTCGTCGCCCTTGCGCTCGGTTTCGCCGACGCGGTCGCGGACACTCGCGACGACCGCACCGTCCTCACTACGGACGTGAACGACGGCCGCAGCGTGCGCGAGAGCGTCCGCGGGGATGTTGACGCTGACGCGTCCATGCGCGGGCACGGCCTTGTCGGCGATCGCGGCGGAGTCGAGCGCGCCGTCAGCCGCGCGGACGTCGACGTCGACGGACACCGCGCGTGCGCCCGGGTTGACGAGGGTGACGGTGAGCAGCCTGCCGGGTTGCTTGTCCCCCACCGGAATCCACGCCTCGGCCGTCGCCTGGGTGCAGGCCTGCGCGCTCACGGCGCCGTTCGCCTCGTGGAACTGCGTTGCCGTGATGCCGGGCGCCGAGGCGCCTCGCGCGACGACGTCGAGGGGCCCGTTCTTCGAGGTGCGGTTCATGCTGTGGCCGCGCTCGAGCGTCGCGGCTGAGCTGTGACCCGCCTCGTTCACCTGCAGCTGCCCCCCGCCGCCGAGCATCGACGACAGCTGCATCGGCGCCGACGCGAGCGCCAGCGTCGCCGCGTCCTTGCCCTCGCCGCCCGGGCACACGAGCGACGCCGCGTCGACGGGCATCGCGGCGGCGCGGGCCGTCGGCGCCGCTGCCTTCGGCGGGTGGACGGGCGCGGCCTGCGCTGCCAGGACGACGGCGCCCGTCCCGGCGGCAAGGACGCCGGCGCGGATCCACCCCTGAGCGCCCCACGTGCGTGGCCGACTCGTGCGCGAACGGCTCATGCGCGCTCCTTCTTCCGCGTTCCGAACGGCAGCGCGAGGAACGCGACGACACCGAACAGGCCGAGCTGCGCCCAGCGCCAGCCGCGCCACGCCGTCCCGGGATCGATCTCCAGACGACCGCCCGCAGCGCCCAGTTCGTAGGTCGGCAGGTCGCCTGCGACGTGCCGCAGGGGGTGGCCGTCGAGCGTCACGCTCGCGTGCTCGGCGAAGCCCGGCCCAGCCGCGACGGCGACGCGTCGCGCGGCAGCGCCCGCGGGCAGCGTCGTCGAGACGCGCGCATGGTCGCCGCTCACGGGCACGATCGTGCGATTCTCGCCGTCCGTGACGACGACGCGGGCGGCACGCTCGGTGCCCTCTCCGTCGACGTGGTAGAGCGAGGTGCCGGCGGTGCTCGCCATGGGCGTGAGGCCGTCCACGCCGTCGAGTTCGAACGAGCGCGCCCCGGGCTCCTGGGTTGCGCTCACGTACGCGACGCCGGCTTCGCGCAGCGCGCGCGCCGCGTCGGATCGGTCGGCCGCGGCGTCCGTCAGCGACCCGATCGCCCGCGTGACGGCGGCGGGGGTCCGCATCGTCGGGACGCCGGCGTCGGCAGCCGGCAGCCCGGCCTCGCGGCTGCGGACGGTGAAGTCGGCGGCGTCCGCACGCGCGTGAAGTTCGAGCACGAGAGCCGCGCGGGCGCTGTGTGCCTCGTGGGCGGCGATGGCCGGCAACGGGTCCTCGACGCACATCAACCGCGTGGTCGTCGGCGACGTCCAGGCCGCGCAGGCCGCCGTCCCGACGGTGACGAGGACGGTGCCCACGGTGGCCCAGCGCAGCGGGGTGCCGCGCGCTGCGCGGCGGGTACGCGGAACGGTGGTCTCGCCGGCCGCGACGAGCGCGAGGGCGAGCAGGCAGGCGACGAAGGCCAGCAGCGGCAGGCCGGCCCACACGTGCCAACCGGGGTTCGCGCCGAAGGAGTGGCGGGGCACGATCATGGCCACCCCCAGCGACGCGAGGGCACCGCCGACGAGCACCCACCGCGCGGCGGCGAACGAGCGTCCGCGCACGGCGCCGAACAGCCCCGCGAGCAGCACGGGGATGCCGAGGACGAGCGGTGTCGACCCGGGCCCGCCGGGGTGGGCGAACAGCATCGCGACGGGGTCGGTGGCCACCTCCTGCGTGAGCGTGCCGGGGCCGGCGACGAGCCGGGCGGGGTGACGCCACACCTCGAGGCTCCAGTGCCCCAGCAGCAGCGGCACGAGGACGGCGACGGCGAGCGCCCGCCATTTCGCCGCGCGGCGACCGAATATGACGATGACGAGCAGGACGACGGCGAGCGCCGGCAGGAAGGGCGGGGCGAACGCGACGAGGATCGTCGCGGCGAGAGCGCATGCGGCCACCGCACCGGTGTCGCCCGAGCGACGCGCGATCGCGGCCAACCCGGCCAGCGTCAACGGCACCATGATCGCGGCGACGAGGGCGCCCAGACGCCCGTCCGCCATGGCCCCCGTCAGCGGCGCGGCGCTGCCCCACAGCAACGCGACGACGGCACGCGGCCAGGGACGCCGCGTCACGACGCGGCCGGCCCAATAGGCGGCGAGGCCGGCCAGGACGGGCGCGGCGAGGAACAACCACGTGAGCGCGGCCTGGGCGCTCGCGGCGTCATCCGTCCACGGGAACACCGAGACGAGCCACGCGCCCGCCGCGAGGAACGGCAGATACGGCGCCGAAGAGGCGGGATGCCCGTACCCGTCGCCCTGCCAGGCGTCGCGCCACGCGTGCCACCCGGCGCTCGCGGAGGTGAAGCTCGGCTCGAGAGCGCCGCCCGCCAGGCCCGCTCCGCCACTCAGCAGGTCGGTGTCGAACGTGCGACGCGCGAGCACGGCGCTCAGTGCGACGAGAGCCAGGAACAACCACAGGCCGGGGTGTCGCAGGCCGCGCGCGACGATGCCGCGCGGAGTCGTCAGGTGTTCGGCGTCCTGGGACGTGGGCCCGGTCTCCGACGACGCCGGGCTCGCACCGGCCGTCCGCGAACCGCTGGGCGTGACGGCCTCGACGAACGCCTCCCACGCGCGGGCGCGGCCGACGGAGGCGGGCACGAACAACGACCGCAACTGCGCAGTGCTGACGACGGCGCGACCGCGGAAGCGCCGGCGCGCGCCGAAGATGCGGGCCAGGCCGAAGGATGCGCTCGCCTGCCCCAACTCGGCCGCGGCACGCCGCGGCCGCTTGACGAGCAGCAGCGCGAGCGCGAGCAGCAGCGACGTCAGCGTCGTCCAGACCATCGCGAACGGCAGGCGCCACGCATGTGTGCGCGCGAGGGCCACCTGACGGTGACGACGCAGCGTCGCGCCCGAGTGCGGCGCAGGACGATCGGGGTCACCCGCACGGCGCGACAGCGCACGTCGCTCGCGGCGGGTAGGGCGCGAGCCACCCCCGTCGATGGAGCGCAGCAGGTGCGCCGCGTCGAGATCCTGATGGGCGACGGCGTCGGGGATGACGGCCACCGCGTGCCCGGCGAGGTGGGCGCGCCAACACAGGTCGAGCCCGTCGCCGTCACCGTCGAAGGCGGGGTCGAATCCGCCGAGTTCGAGATAGACGTCCTGGCGCACGAGCATGCCGGAGCTCGCGACGGCGAGCACGTCGCGGCGAAGATCGTGCTGGCCCTGGTCGAGTTCGCCGTCATGCGTGCGCGCGACGTGCCGGCCGCTCGTCGTGACGTCGATGCCCACGTTGACGAGCCGGTCTGGGCGGTCGAGTTCGTGGATCTTGCAGCCGAGGATGCCGAGTCGTTCGCTGCGTCCGGCCGCCCTCAGCTGGGCGGCGAGGGCCGTCGGCAGCGGCGCCGAATCCTCGTGGAGCAACCAGAGCCAGTTGTACCGGTCGTTCGGGTGGCTCTCGCGGCGACGTGCACGGCGTCGGGTGCGTAGCGCGACGACGTGGTCGCTGGAGCGTGCGGGCAGCGCCTGGACGGCGCGGTCGACGAGCGCGGCGAACGCCTCGTCGTGCGAGGCGGTGACGACGGTGACGTCGAGCGCCCGCAGGTCGGCGCGCTCGCGGGCCATCGCGTCGAGGGTGTCGCGCACGCGTCCGGCGGCGCTACCGTCGACGACGACGAGGCGGTCGGGGCGGCGCGTCTGCGCGCAGACGGCGGTGACGGTGGCGTCGAGCCAGGGCTGATGGGCGTCCCGCGCGATGAGGACGGCGGTGACGAAGGGGTGTGCTTGGGAGCCGTCGTGCAACTCGTCGACGCCGTTGACCTGGGTCGCCGACACTTCGCTCAGACCGCGCGCTTCTTCAGCTTGCGGCGTTCGCGCTCGGACAGCCCGCCCCAGATGCCGAATCGCTCGTCGTTCTCGAGGGCGTACTCGAGGCATTCGGAGCGCACCTCGCACCCGACGCAGACGCGCTTCGCCTCACGGGTCGAGCCGCCCTTCTCGGGGAAGAAGGCCTCGGGGTCGGTCTGCGCGCACAGGGCGCGCTCCTGCCACGACAGCTCTTCCGTGTCGTCCAGGGCGTCGTGCAGGCTGATCAACTGCATGAATTCCTGCATGTCCGTCCTTTCGTGGTCGGCGGTCGCGGCGGGTGGGCCGGGTTCTGCGGTACGTCCCGGTCATCGGCACGTCGGTCGTGTGGCTATCGTGATCCGTCGCTCGCAGCGGCCATATCACCGAGCGGTGACAACCCCCTGGTGACGCGACGATCCAGCCGATGATCCGCCAATGGCGAGCCGTCGACAAGGTCGACGGTGACGCCCGGACGAAGGGCGTCGTGCGCAGCGAGCAGGTGGCAGCGAGAGCGAAGCGGTGGCTAGAACCAACGGTGTTATTACATCGGTGTCATTCGAGTGAGTCAAGCCGAACGGGTGACCCCGATCAGCCCTCGGCGGGGGTGGTCGAGGCCCTGCTGCGCCCCCGTGTCACACTGACACAATGCATGTGAGCGTCCTATCTAGTGGTCCCCTCTCCCGCCCGGCACTAGATGCGCTGTTCGGGCGAGAGTCCATCACCAACACGCGTTTGCTCGATGTGATCTACGTCACCAACACGTCGCATGACATCAGTCTCGCAGGTCTCAGGTTCTGCCCCAACCTCGACGCGGTGTGCCGAATTGCGGACGATGCGGTGCCGGGGACGCGCACAGCGGTCGTCTCTCTGCGGGACGCCGGTCTCATTCCGACCGGCGCGTGGGGCTGGCTCGACGATGAGGCCCTCGCCCAGGCCGTGGCCCGCACCTATCGCCACGCGCGGGGCACCGGCGCCGTCGCCGCAGCTCAGCAGCAGTGGACGCAGTGCCGCGGCGCGCAGAGCGAGACGGCTGCCGTCCTGCCGCTCACCGAAGAACCCATCGAACTGCATGTGCTCGAACCCGACGGCGACGGTGGGCAGGTCAGCCGTCACGCGCTGCGCTGGATCGAGGACACCGACCGCCGCGAGCCCGAGGGGTTCGTCGTCGCCGGCGTCGATCACGCCGACGCCGCGCCCGGCGTGCTCGACGCCGTGCGCAGCGCCGACGTCGTCGTCCTGCCGCCGATGTCGCCGATCCTCGACATGGCCGGATTCCTCGCGGTGCGCGGGATCCGCGACGCTCTGCGCGGCACGTCGGCGCGCGTCGTCGCGCTCAGCCCCATCGGCCTCGACGGGCACCGCCCCGCCGGGGTCGACGCCGCGAGCTGGCGACTCACCGGGGCGACTGCGTCATCGGCAACCCTCGCCCACCTGTACGCCGACTTCGTCGACGCCCTCGTCATCGACGACGCCGAGGCGCCGACGCGCTACCCGTCGTCACTCACCGTGACGCGAGCGCCCATGCGGGCCGCCCTCGCGGGGGACGTCGACGCCGCCGCCCGGCTGCGCGCCGTCGTCCTGGGTGACGCTGCCCTGTTGTCGTAGTCAGCTCCCCCGCGGCGTATGCGTTTCACCAGGTGCGCGTCGGCAGGTGCGACGGCAGCGTCATGCGTGCGCCGTGGCGTGGGCGCGGCGGGCCGCCGGCGAGGATGAGGCGCTCGGCGCGAAACCGGTGCCCCCGGTATGGCTCCAGCAGGCGCGCCATGCCGGCGTCATCGGTGTCCTGGCCGATCAGCGCGTGCCCGATCTGCTTCGCGACGTGGTAATCCCTGAACGTCGGCGCATCGGCGTCACCCCAGGCCGTCTGCGCGACCTTGGCACTCGTCCACACTCCGAGCCCGGGCACGGACCGCAGGCGAGCGTGGGCCTCGGCGTGCGGCAGGTCGGCCGTCCGCTCGAGCGCGTCGGCGTGGTCGAGCGCTCGCATGATCGTGCGCGACTGCGGTGGCTCGACGCCGGCCTGCAACCACGCCCAGGACGGGATGCGTCGCCACCCCCGTGCGTCCGGCGCGGCGTGCATGCGGGCGACGGCATGCGCCTGCGGGCCGGCTGCGCGCACGACCTCCGCGGGCGTCGGGATGGGCGTGCCGTAGCGGCGTACGAGCACCCGAAACCCGCCGAACGCCTGCTTGCCGGTGACCTTCTGCTCGAGGATGCTCGGCACGAGCGAGGTGATGACGAGTCCCGTGCGCGGGGCGCGCCAGTGACGATGGTGCGGCTGGCGCAGTGCCGCCGTCACCCGGTCGTGACGGGCCACGAACCCGGACGGGTCGTCGTCACCGCCCAGGATGCGAGGCACCCGACCCTGGAACCACGCCGCACCCGGGCCGTAGGCCCGCAGCTCGACGCGGTCGGGACGCTCGGCGCGCGCGCTGCCATCGGGCATGGCGGCGGTTCGCGGCTCACAGCCCGCCATCCCACCGAGGCCCGGCCTATCCGCTCGTGCGGCTCCGGGCGTCGCTACGGGTGCACCGCCACGCACGGGCATCGAGCGCCACCACGTCAACGCCGGCCCGAGGGGCGTCGTCACCGCCCACCACAACTGCCGTTCGCCGATGACCATGCTCGGGTCGCCCACGCCGCGGCGCAGGGCGCCGAGGATCTGCGCTAGCGGCACCGGCCGGCCGGGTTCCCACACCTCGAACAGGTCGGCCGACATGGCGCCGGGCGCGCCCGCCCCGTCGGCCCCGTGGACTGTGTCGCCCCCGCCGGCCCCCTCGGCCGCGTCAGCGACGTCCATCAGACCCACGCTCCTCGAGGCCGCGGGAGACCACAGCACTCACCTCGCGCTCCACCTCGTCGAGTGGAACCCGCTCACCGAGGAACGCCTCGAAGATCCCGGCTTGCTCGGGCGAGACGTCGGTGTCGAGGTGCGCCACGCTCGGCTCACTCACCCACACGACGGGCATGCCGACCATGGCCGACAGGTTGATGAGGGCCGTGCTCGGCCCGCCGAGCGCCAGGCTCGCACGCACGACGTCCGGGTCGAGCTCGGCGGTGCCCCGCGAGAGCATGATGTCGAACTCCGCGTACCGGGCGCGATCTTCGGCGGGGTGCGGACGCACGAGCGGTCGCAGCCCGGCCGCGGCCGCGGCGTCCGCGAGGCGTCGCACGTACGCGAGGTAGGCCTCCGGCGAGCACCAGCCGAGGTCGACGACCGGCTGGGTGAGGATGACGGCGCTCGCGTCGCTGCCGGGGCGCGCGTCGCCCAGCTCGCGTCCGAACTCGGCGGCGACGGCCGGCAACACCTCCCACGATGATCCGACCGAACGGAACGTCGGCCACCGCAGCGTCGTGCAGGCGCGCGCGATGGCCGCGGTGACGAGCGTGCGCGCTGCGGCCTTCGCCGCCGGGGTGCCGTGACGCTCCAGCGCCGCCCGCCGCGAGTCACGCGAAGCGTAGGAGCCGATGCCCTCGTCCGTGACGACGACCTCGATGCGCCGCGTCGGGTTGGCTCGTCGCAGCCGGGCGACGGCCTTGAGCCCCGGCGCGCCCACGGCGACGTAGAGGCAGCGGGCCGCGTCGTCGAATCGCCATCCGGGCATCCCGTCTTCGACGGTGACGCTCCCGCCCTGAGGCAGCAGCTCGCGCGCGTCGTCGACGGTGACGGCGGCGGAGGCGAGGAACGCGGGCGCGGCGACGAACGAGACGCGGATCGGCGTGACCCCGTCGACGAGGGTGCGCACGTAGGAGGCGATGTAGACGAGGTGACTGCGGTTCTTCACCCCGGTGATGGCGACGTGGATGCCCCGCGTGCCCTGCGCGTCGAGCGACGCTGGGCGGCCGCTCGAACGAGTGAGTCTGCGACGCAGCGAGGTTGCGGCCCCCATCACAGCACCGGGGGCCGGCCGAGACGCGTCAGCCGGGCGACGGTCGACCACGACATGACGCGCCGCTCCCCCGCGTCGGTCCGCACGCCCTCGACGAAACCGTCGAACCAGGTCTTGAGTGCGTCCTTGTCCTTGACGCGCAGCACGGTGATGGCGGCCCAGTTGCCGAGGTAGAGGGGCACGAGCGGCGCCGGCAGGTTGCGCTTGGCGACCCACACCCGGTTGCGCGCGTTCATCCGGTAGTACACGGCGTGACGCGCGGGGCTCGTCGCGGGGTGCTGGACGGTGATGCTCGGCACGTACTGGATGACCCAGCCGGCGTCGATGAGCCGCCAGGCGAGGTCGATGCCCTCGTGGCCGTAGAAGAACGCCCCGGGCCAGCCGCCGACTTCCTCGAACGCGGTACGCCGGGACAGGTGGATGCCTTCGAGGAACCACGTCGCGGGCCCGGGCTTGCCGCCGCCTTCGACACGCAGGCGCGGAATCCATCGCCGCGGCGTCGGCTTGCCCGTCGGATCCTGCCCCAGCGGGCCGATGACGGCGTTCTTCGGGTCGCGTTCCATCTCTCGCACCATGTCGGCGAGGACGTGGTCGTTCGGCAGGGTCGCGTCGTCGTCGTAGAAGAAGAGGTAGTCACCGCGCGCCTTGGCTGCCCCGATGTTGCGCCCGCCCGGGATGCCGAGGTTCTCCGGCGAGTACAGGGCGCGCACGAGGTCGGGGAACGGCCACGGGTTCTCGGCCGGATCCCACCCGTTGCCGAGCAGCACGACGTCGAGTTCGACGTCGCGCTGGGCGATGAGCGAGTCGAGCGCCGCCCGCAGATCGTCGGGGCGGTTGCCCATCGTCATGAGGACGACGCCGACCCTCGGCAGCGCCCTGCCCTCGGACGAGCCCGGTTCCGCACCCGGTTGTGTCATCATCATGTCTTTCCTCCGTCATGGGAAACCGTGGCGCTCACCGCACCTCGACTCAGCTGCCAGGCTAGAGTGCGCCGCCGACAACCCCGGAATCTCGGGGTTTTGCGCCGCTCAACGCCGCCGCGCGCGTCATGACGACGTCACCTCGAACCTCCGTGCGCCACGCCACCCGACCCACCGCGGCATCCTCCAGCACGTCGGCCGGCACGGCGAGCCCATGGCGCGAGAGCCACGTGATGATCGGGACGTCGGCGAGCTTGGCCAACGCTTCGGCGCGCGTCCAGGCCCCGGCGAACTCGACCGGGTCGTCCACCCCGAACCGCCGTACCAAGGACGCCCGCACCGGCGCGACGATCTCGGCGTCGATGACGAAACGCGCGCTCTCCCTCACCCGTTCGGGCACACACCAGCCGAGGCCGGTCCCGTCGGCGAGGTAGCTACGCGCGGCGTCGGGAAACGTCGTCGCGTTGACGTCGGCGGCGCGCACGACGTCGCCGTCACGCACGGCGGCCTCGAGCACCACACATGCGGGTGAGGTGTTCGAGGCCGGTGGCCGCGTCGTGGGGTCGTTCAGATCGAGCCGCCGCCGTCGATCGTCAGCACCATGCCGTTGATGTTCGTGTCTTCGAACAGCAGCATGCGCAGCGTCGGCGTGATGTTCTCCGGCTCGACGAGACGGTTCGTCGGCGTCCGGCGGGTGATCGTCGACAGCTGCTCGGTGCCGAGCACGGAGCTCATCTCCGAGGCGAAGAAGCCGGGCGCGATCGAGTTGACGAGGAATCGCCCGTGCATCTCCCGCGCGAGCGAGCGCGTCGCGGCGTCGAGGCCACCCTTCGTCGCCGAGTACGCGACGAGGCCGGCGTAACCGCGCTGCGCGCAGACGCTCGTCACGTTGACGATGCGGCCCTTGCCGACCTTCGCCATCGCGTGACGCATGAACGCGCGCGTGACGAGCAGCGTCGCCGTCAGGTTGGTCGAGATGATGTCCTCGATGCGCTCCGGCGTCGTGTGCAGGTGCAGCGAGTCCTGACCGATCGCCGCGTTGTTGACGAGTGCGTCGATCGGGCCGAGCACCTTCGCGGCGTCCTTGATGAACGACGTGACGGCCTTCGAATCCGTGATGTCGACCGAGCCGACGTACACGCGCTCCGGGTTGGCGTCCATGAGCTGCTGCAGTTCGGGCGTGACGGTGCGGGCGAACGCCGCGACCTTCGCGCCGTTCGCGAGCACCTCCTCGACGAACGCGAGGCCGAGGCCGCGCGAGCCTCCGGAGATGAGGACGCAGGAGGCTGCGGGGATGACGTTCGGCTCGTTCGTGGTCTCAGACATCGCTCTTCAGGCTCTCCTTGATCGGGATCTCACTCAGGTACTTGACGCGGCGTGGCACCGCGTATTCGGGCAGTCGCTCGGCGCACCACGCCTGCAGCGCAGCCTGGTCGGGGGCATCGGGGTCACCCTTGGCGAGGCCGTCGCGCAGGACGACGTCCGCTGCGACGACGTTGCCGACGAGCGGCGCCTTGCGCCCGCGCACGGCGGCCCAGGCGACGTCGGGGTGCTCGAGCAGCACTGCCCGCACGGCGCCCGCGGACGCCTTCGACCCGCCGACGTTGATCTCGTCGCTCGCGATGCGGCCGGTGATGACGACGCGTCCTTCGGCGATCTCGACGTGGTCGCCGGTGTGGATGACGGCGTCCATGCCCTCGGCGGCCTTCGGCGAAGCGATGAGCAGCTCACCGTCCTCGACGCTCAGGCGCGGGCGCCCGGCGACCTCGCGCTCCAGCCAGGTTTCGGGGAATCCGGCGAGCCCGTCGTGGACGGCGATCGCCGCACCGGCCTCGGAGCTCGCGTAGATCCATGAGATACGTGCGTCGGGGAAGACCTCACGCAGTCGGTCGAGGATGCCCTGGTCGACGGGTTCGCCGCCGAGCGTGATCTGTTCGAGCTTCAGCTGGGCGAGCACGTCACCGTTGCGCCACAGCGCTTGACGCCAGAACGTCGGCGTGCCGGATGCCGCCGTCACGCCCGCCGCGAGCGCCTGCTGCGGCCACTCGTCGAGCTGCGAGGGTTCGACGAAGACGACGTCCTGCCCGGGCATCGTGAGCGAGAGGGTGACGACCTGCCACCAGGCGTAGGCGCCCGGGGTGTAGGGGCACAACCAGGTGCGCGCAGGCTGCTGCCCCCCGACGGTCGTCAACGACTCCAGGGTGTGTGCCACCTGCTTCGGACGCCCGGTCGAACCGGACGTCAGCAACCAGATGCGGCCCGCCTCGGGCTCGCGCGGCGCCGTAGCGGCCTCGAGCGTGACGCCGCCGGCGCTGTCGCGCACGAGCGTCAGCCCCCCGTCACGCAGCTGCGCCGCCTGCTCGTCCCCGATGCGCGACGCGGTCGCGATGAGCGTCTCGCGGCCCGGGTCGAGCGCTGCGTTCCAGGCGGCCTGAGCCGCCGCTCGGTGCCCCGAGACCAGGCAGGCCGCGGCGGGCGGCAGCGTCGGTGTGTCGGACGATGCGCCGTACGGCGCCTGCGCCAACTCAGCCCACGTGCCGTCGAACTCGCCGACGACGACGCGGTTGCCCGCGCCCGCAGGACGCGAGTCGAGCACCCCCGTCATTCGGCCTTCTGAAGCTCGTCGATGAAGTCGAGGACGTCTCCGACGGTCTCGATGGAGCGCAGGCCGGGCGCGTCGAAGTTGAGTTCGGTGTCGAGCTCGTCCTCGACCTGCAGGGCCAGTTCGGAGAAGTCGAGCGAGCGGAAGCCGATGGTGTCGAGGCGCGCGGCGTCGTCGGCGGGCAGTTCCTTGCCCTGGGCGGCGAGGACCTCGCCCATCATCGTGCGGACCTGATCGCGGCTGAGCGTGCTCATGACTTCACCTTTGCTCGATGCTGTGACGGCCCGGCGCTCACTCTGCGCGCCGCTGGGGGCGCAGCATGCCTGCCGTGGCCTGTTTCCTTACGGGGTAGTCTAGACATTCCGGCTGTCTGCGCCATTTCGTGCGTTTCGGCACCCGGCCCAGCCGTATTCGAGGGAGATCGACGATGCTTCGTCCCGCCACCGACGCCGACCAGGAGAACGTGCGCACCTGGCGCAACCATGACGAGGTGCGAGCCGTGTCGCTGACGCAGCACGTCATCAGCGCTGACGAGCATGCCGCGTGGTGGGCGAACACGAAGGACAACCCGTCGCGTCACGTGCTCATCTACGAACGCGGTGGCGTGCCGTCGGGCGTCGTCACCTTCTTCGACCTCGACGTCGACGCGAAGACGTCGTGGTGGGGTTACTACCTCGACAACGACGGCCTCACCGCGCGCGGTGAGCTGCTGCCGGCGTGGATCCAGATCCAGCGCGAGGCCGTCAAGTACGCCGACGCCGAACTCGGTCTGGACTCTCTCGACGCCGAGGTGCTCGAGATCAACGAAGGCGTGCGCCGGTTCAACAAGCGCAACGGCTTCACCGAGCTGGAGACGCAGACCCGCGAGATCGGCGGCGAGAACGTCGCCGTCATCCACGTGCGCCGCGAGCGCCCCCGCACCGACCGCCAGGAGCCGACATCATGACGCAGAACCCGAACCAGAACATCCGCATCGGTGACGTCGAGGTCGGCCCAGGCGCCGAGCCGTACATCATCGCGGAGATGTCGGGCAACCACAACGGCAGCCTCGAGACCGCGCTCGACATCGTCCGCATGGCCGCAGCACAGGGCGCGCACGCCATCAAGCTGCAGACGTACACGGCCGACACGATCACGATCGACGTGCGCACCGACGAGTTCAAGATCTCCGGCGGGCACGAGCTGTGGGGCGATCGCTACCTCTACGACCTCTACACGGAGGCGCACACCCCGTGGGAGTGGCACGAGCCGATCTTCGCGCTCGCGAAGGAGCTCGGCATCCACGCCTTCTCCTCCCCCTTCGACCCCACGGCCGTCGACTACCTCGAGAAGCTCGACGTGCCCGCGTACAAGATCGCGAGCAGCGAGATCGTCGACCTGCCTCTCATCCGCTACGCGGCAAGCAAGGGCAAGCCGATCATCATCTCGACGGGGATGGCCTCGCTGGGTGAGATCAACGCGGCCGTCGAGGCGGCGCGCAGCACGGGCAATGAGCAGATCATCGTGCTCGCCTGCACGGCCAACTACCCGGCCGACCCGAGCGAGTCGAACCTGCGCGGCATCCCCGTGATGCGCGACGCCCTCGGCACGCTCATCGGCTACTCCGACCACACGATGGGCATCGGCGCGGCTGTCGCCTCCGTCGCGCTCGGCGCGGTTCTCGTCGAGAAGCACGTGACGCTGAACCGCGAGGACGGCGGCGTGGACTCGGCGTTCTCGTCCGAGCCGGAGGAGCTGAACCAGCTCGTCACGCAGACGAAGATCGCGTGGCAGTGCCTCGGCGAGCCGCGCATCGGCGCCCGCGCGCAGGAGAAGGAGGGCCTGCGCTTCCGCCGCAGCCTTTACGTCGTCGAGGACGTCAAGGCCGGCGACGTCGTGACGGCGCAGAACGTGCGCTCCATCCGCCCCGCGAACGGCCTGCCCACCGACACCTTCGACACGCTCGCGGGTCGCACCTTCACTCAGGACGCTCCCAAGGGCACCCCCATGTCCTGGGACCTGGTCTGATACGCGCCTAACGAAGGAAACGCATCGCCGTGAGTGATACGCCCCTGCTGTCGGTTGTCGTCCCGTTCTACGGGGTCGAGGACTACCTGCTCGAATGCCTTCAGTCGTTGCAGGCCCAGACGCTGCGAGACATCCAGGTCGTGCTCGTCGACGACGGCTCCCCCGACGACAGCATCGAGATCGCCGAGGCCGTCGCGGCCTCCGACGAGCGTTTTCAGGTCGTGCGCCAGGCGAATGCAGGCCTCGGCCCGGCCCGCAACACAGGCCAGGCCCACGCGGTCGGCGAGTTTCTCACGTTCGTCGACTCCGACGACATCGTGCCGCACCGCGCGTACGAGCAGATGGTCGCGTCGCTGCGCTCGTCCGGTTCGAGCTTCGCGGTGGGCAACGCGCGCCGCTTCTCGCGCACGTCGGGCGTCCGCCAGTCGTGGGCCCACGCACGACCGTGCGCGAAGGACGCCATCGCGACCCACATCCTGGAGCGGCCTACCCTCGCGTACGACCGCATGGTGTGGAACAAGATATACCGGCGCGACTTCTACGAGGAGTACAGGTACGCCTTCCCGCCGATCAAGTACGAGGACTGGCCGGTGACGATGCGGGCCCACCTCGATGCGCTCACGGTCGACGTGCTCAAGACGCCTACGTACTACTGGCGTGAGCGCGAGTCCGGCGACTCGATCACGCAGCAGGTGTTCAAGTACGAGAACCTGCTTGACCGCGTCATCAGCGCCGAGCAGGTCTTCGACGTCCTGGATCGCCAGGCCTCCCCCGTGGTGCGTTCGATGGCGCACCGACACCTGTTGGAGATCGACATGGTGGCTATCGCGCAGGCGTTCGCCGTCGCCGAGGCGTCCGATGTTCCCCGTCTGCTGGAGCTCTCGTTGCGCTTCGTCGAGCGCCTCGAACCGCCGCACTCGGGTGAATCGCGGTACAATACCCTGCAGTATCACGCGCTGAAGGCCGGTGACGCCGATCTCTTGCGCGAACTCGCTATCTTCCGTGACGCCGGCGGGCTGGCCGGCGGCACGAGTGTGAGTCGATCCCGTCTCAAGCCCTGGCGGTGGAACCTCAACTACCCCGGCCGCACCCATCGGGCGACGCCGAACAACCTGTACGAACTGCCCTTCACCGCCTTGAAGTTGCAGACCTTGGTCACGTCCGCGCGAGCGACGAGCGAGCGCCTCGACATCGAGGCGACTGCTCAGATCGGCCATCTCCAGGCGGGCGACGACGACGCCGTCGCGGTGAACCTCGTCAACGGCATCACCCGCATCCCGCTGGAGGTCGAGACCTTCGACACGATCGACGCCTTCCGCGGCCGCAGCCGCGTCGGCCTTCGCTTCGGCGTCGATCTCGAGTCGTTGCGTGGCCGCCACGACCTCGTCTGGCCCCTCCGCTTCGAGGTGACCCGCACGAGCGCTGGCGTCACCCGCACGAGCCCGCTGACGGGCGCGGGCGCAGGGTCCGCCCAGTACCCGCAGGGAGCCTTCTTCGGCCCAAGCCAGTTCCTCCAGCCGGGCCTCACCTCGGGCAACGTGTACTGCATCCATCGGGTTGCCTTCCCCACGGTCGTCGAGGTGCTGGAGGCCTCGGACGGCGCGTTCGTCGTGCGTGGCACCATCGCCGAACCGGCCCGCAACGCGGCCGTCGTCGTCGTCCGCCCCGACGGTGCTCTGACCTTTCCCGCCACGCTGGAATCCGGCCTCGACGGCATCCAGCACTTCACGGCCCGCCTTGACCCCGCCGTCGTGCTCGACGGCGATTCGAGCGACGACCCGTTCCTGCATACGGCAACGCGACGCGTCGCAATGCGTACGGAGTTCGGCGACGTCGACCTCACCTGGCCCGGCTACGACGCAGACGTCGAGATCACCCAGGACGGTCGCCGCGTCGCACTCACGCGCAGCCGCTTCGGGAACGCCACCCTGACCTTCGGCCCCCTCGTGCCACACGTGGACTCCGCCCGTCAGGTCGGCGACGACCTGCTGCTCGAAGGTACCCACCTGGGTCTGCCGGTCCAGGAAGGTCTCATGTGGCGCCTGTATCTGCCGGATTCGGACGAACATCTCGACATCCCCGTGGCCGTGGACGTCGACGGTTCCCGCTGGTCGTCGCGCACCACCCTGAGCTCCCTGCTGCCCGACGTCGATCGCCCGACCCAGCCGGGCGCTCCCGCAGCGGACTACAGCCTCTTCTTCCAGACGCAGGGGTATGACACCCCGGCGCCGATCGTGCCCTCGGCCCTCGGTGCCTTGCCGATCGAACGCCTCGTGGCCGGGCGCAACGTGCTCGTCACCTCCATCGCCGGTAGTACTCGAGTGCAGGTGCGCTGATGTTCCCGACCAACCAATCCTTCGGAAATTCCGTCGTCCTGGCTGCGGCAGCACGTCTGCCTCAGCCGCTGTTCCCGCCGACGATCCCCGGCTACGTCCAGCCATGGCTCGGTCAGGAGTCCAGCACTTCCGATCATCCTCGTGGCGTTCCTGCATTCGTGTGGGGCCCAGCCGCAAGGGAACGGCGCCACCGTGCCGGCTATCGCAATCACACTCCCATCGGCGCACCATGGCTGTACCTGTTGGCGCTCGAGGCGAATTCGGCCATCCCGGTGCCTCCGGTTCGCAAGGCACTGCTGCCGCCCGAACCAGAGCCGAACCGGTTGCTCTATTTCCCGCACCACGGGCTGCAGGGCGAGCTTGCCGCCCGAAGAACAGCCATAGCACTGGGGTCGCAGGCCCCTGAGACAACAATCGCACTGACCCACGAACAGGCTGCGTCCGAGGCGACGCGCCGGGCTTACGAGGATGTCGGTGCGCGCGTCGTGGATCTCGGGCCGGCGCGCCAGGAGGTGGGCAGCGTCGCCCCTTTCTTCCTGCAGCGAATTCTCCAACTCATACGAGTTCATCGTTCCGTGCGCACCGATGTCGTGGGCACGTATGCGCTCTTCGCCCACAGCGCCGGCGCCATCGTCGAGGCGCATGTACCACGTGAGCGCCTCGATGCCCTGGTCGAGCGCGAACTCGGCCCGTCATGCGTCATGCCCGCCCAAGAACTTCGTGCGATCTTCGATTGGAGCACTCATGTCTGAGGCCCTGTTCACCCTCCTCGCTGACGCTGTGCCCAGCGGCGTAGATGTCGTCGTGCTGGGATTCGAAGACGACGCTCGCGCGGCCATGCGGGCCCACAGCGCCCCGGGCACGGTGTTATTCGTGGACCGGATCGCCGACCTACCTGCGGACACCGAGACGCTTCTCGCCGGGCCCGGTTGGGAGGCCGCATTCTCGGAGACGGATGAGCGCACCTTCGTCGAACGGCTGGCCCGCCTCGCCGGCCAGGTGCGGTCCGGCGCCACGATGGTCGTGGCGCTCGACAATCCCCATTCGACAGCTCGTCTGCTCACGGCCACGCCGCGTGCACTGACGTCGCACGACGTGGACGCCAGCGCCCAGGATGAAACTCGGCCCGCGTCGCCGCGAGCGTTCACCGAGGCGCTGCGCCAGGTCGGGTTCGCTGCGGCGAGCATCCACAGCCTCTTCGGTACGAACGAGCGCTGGTGCGTCCTAGACGAGTACGCTCTCGAGGCCGCACGGACGGCCGATTCGCTCTCCGGTCTCGTAGCCTCGGCCTGCTCGGCCGTGGATCGGGCCCCGGTGCTGCCGGCCGAGCAGTTCACGGAGGCTCTGGCGGCAGCGAACGCTCTGTTCACTGCAGCCGACGCGTTCGTCGCTGTCGTCGGCGGCCGCGGCCGCAGCATCTACCTCGGGGGCGCCGGTCAAGACGTGCAATGGCTCGATGGCTCTGCGGCGGATCGTCGGTGGGTTGTCGGCGGTTCGAGTGACGACCCGGATCGTCCCAGCACCGTGGCACTCGCGCCAACCGCGCACCGTCTCTTGCTCACGGCTGCGGCTGCGAGCGACACCGGTGCCTTCCGTGACCTTGCCACACGCCTCGCACAGTGGGTGGCCACCTCGTCCTCGCTCGACTCGCGCCGTGATCTCACTTGGCGCGACGTAGTCGTCGAGGGCGACACGGTCAGTCTCACGCTGGGGGCGCCGAGTGGTGGCCACGCGGTTGACCCGCTCCCCCGCGACGAGTTGCTCTGTCGCTGCTGGTCCCATTTCGTCGCTGCCGCTCGCATCGATCAACCCGAACTGCCCTGGCCTGACGCGCTGACGGACGACGAACTCGTGCACCTGTGGCTGTCCATGAGCGGCGTCGGCGAGGAGCGCGTGCGTGAGTTGGTCGAGGGGCGCGCGCGCGCCACGACGGACGACGACGGACTGTGGGCTGCTCGGCATGCTGCAGCGGCAGCGACGCGACGCATCGCCGCACTGGAGGACGAAATTGCGGCGCTCCAAGCCACCTTGCGCCTACGCGACACCGAGATGGCCGTGCGCGCCCGGGCGATTCGCTCACTTCGCGGCCAGGTGTTGAGTGCGTCGAAGAACCGCGACCTCATGGCCAAGGCCAACGCCGACATCAAGGGCTCGGCCGCGTTCAAACTCGCGTCTCAGTTCCGCAAGGCTGCGCTGATCACCCGTCCCAAGCTCCTCGTGCGCGAACTCGGCAAGGCTGCTGACACGCGAGTTCGTGCCCTGCGACGCGCGGGCTGAGTGGGGCCGACAGACCGGATACGTGCAAGAGCGCACGGCCGCTCCTCTGAGGGGTGAGCGGTGCGCTCTCGCGCGTATCTCAGTCGAGAAAGCGTCTCTTGGCCTGCTTGAGCGGACCCATGGCGACGTTGCCGAGGCGATACGTCATCGAACGTCGCAGGTCCTCGGCGGACTTGCGCAAGGCCTCCTGCTGCTGGCGGGCGAGGGCCAGCTCGGCCGACTGTCGCTGCGCCCGGCTTCGCAGCTCACGCTCACGCAGGTTGAGGCGGCTCTCGAACCAGTTCGCGCGCGAGGCGAGGGCTTTGTTCTTCTCTTCCAGGCGCTCGATGACGGCGAGCAAGCCGGAGACGTCGTGCGCGGGTAGGTCGAGCATGCTGGCGCGTTGGGCGAGCAATGCGTCCAGGTCATCCGGGGCTGCGAGGCCCGCCATCGCGCCGATCGTCGCGGCCATCGTCCGATCATCGGTGGCTGCCGGCCACAGGTGGAGCGAGCCACGTGCTCGGATGACAGCGACGAAGTCGACGACCGCCGCCCACAGTGCGTCATCCAGCCGGCTCGAGGCCGGCGCCGGGGCAACGGTGGTGAACGCGTGGTCGTCATCGCGAGCCAAGGCAACGAGCAGGTTGTCGAAGCGCAGGTCGCCGACCTCCGCATCGAGACGGCCCTCACGCGCTTGCCCACGGGCCCACCCCACCCATCGTGCCAGGAGGGTGCGAAGTCGAGAGGCGTCGCCGCTCGCGCAGGCGTCGAGCGCCTCTTCTGCGAACGGGCGTGCCTGCGCCGCGATGGCGATCTGCCGATCACCCTGGCGGATCGTCCCGGCCGCGCACTCGAAGCGGATGACGCCACCATCGAGGGTCGAGGCGAGCACCTCGAGTTCCCCGCTCGCCGCGACCGGGCGACCTGCCACGACGAACCAGCCCGACGGCATCTGCGCGAGGCGTCCGCCCAGCACGGCGGCGCGTGTGACCCGGGTCGGGTCCGCGCCGATGCGCCGCAGCGCTGGGGACGCGAGAGTGAGGGCATCGAGCAGGGTTCGACCCTCATCATCGATCGACATGGTGTTCCAGGCGAGCAGGGTGTGCTCGTCCCAGGTGGGCAGCAAGTCGGCGACGCTCACCTCGCGTAGCTCCGTGGTGGCGAGTGCCGCGTCGAGGGCATCTCGATGACGCGGGCGCGAGGCATCGAACGTCGCGAGGACATCCCACGCAGCATC
Source organism: Dermacoccus sp. GAS27A (assembly GCF_044909235.1). Classification (NCBI taxonomy): domain Bacteria; kingdom Bacillati; phylum Actinomycetota; class Actinomycetes; order Micrococcales; family Dermacoccaceae; genus Dermacoccus; species Dermacoccus sp. GAS27A. Next base: position 136,035 of record NZ_JBIYDW010000003.1, read on the forward strand.
ATCGTTCTGGGTGTAGCGCGAGCGCAGGCTCGTGATGCGATGCAGGCCGAGCTCGTTCTCCACCGCGAGCGCGAGGCGGCCACCGGGTGCGACGCACGCGACGACCGCTTCGAACACCGCGGTCCACGTGGGTGTCACGTCCTCGAGCGAGGGCACCCTGGCCAGGTCGTCGAGAACGAGAACGACGTCGTACTCACCGAGCTTCTGCTCGACGTTCAGGATGTCGCCGCACACGACCTGTGCGGTGGGGCGGTCGACGAGCGCTTCGGCGTATGTCGCGCCGTCGGGGATCGATCGGGTGAGCACGGTCAACGCGCCGGCGAGGTCGGCCAACTCGGTCACGAGGTCGAGGGCCGTCGGGCCGACGACGAGGACACGGTCTCCGGCGTCGACGAGGTTGGCGACGACCTCACGCACCGCGGCGGAGGCAGGTGCCCCCATCCGTGCCACGTCCGACCAGTTCTGCATCGCGCCGCGCTCGAGGCGCATGAGGCCGGTGTTCTCCAGGTCGATCGTCATCGCAGCAGTTCCATCTCTTCGCCCCAGCCCAGAACGAGGCCGAGTTCTTCGGGTGTCATGAGGAAGTCACGGCCAAGTTCCTCGTCCGCGACCTGACGAGCGAGGTCGAGGTCGAGGTGCTCTCCGTGCAGTTCTGGAAAGGTCTTCTCCAGTAGGTGCGTGCCGTCGAAGCCCTGCTTGATGCCCGGGATGTCCATGGGATCGCCGTACACAGCCGGGTCGAGACCGGCGGCAATGCCGTAGAAGATCGCGGTCGACAAGCGGTTCGAGGCGACGCGCTCGTGCCGTCGCAGCTCGACGAGCTGTCGTTCGAGAAAGTTCGAGGTACCGCCCTGATAGAACGTGCCGCGCTTGCCGAGCGTGATGACGCGGAAACCCGCGTCCTCGTAACGCCGGCGAACCTCCTCCTGTTCGTACTCGACGTAGTACAGGCACATCGTCACAGGACCGTCACCCTCGACGTCCTTGATCTGTGCAATGAGGCGATCATGGTCTCCGTCGACGGCCTCGTAATCCACAGTTCCGTGGAACGGAAACCAGATGGTGCCTTCGCGCGCGCCCATATCGGTTCCGGTCTGCGGGCGCATGCGGTCGAGATAAAGGAAAGGCGCGCCGATCGTCACGTAGTCACGCCAGCCGATGGCCTGGCCCCGTCGGCGGTTGACGTCACCCCACACGTACTTGGCGAAGCCGTGCGGGGGGCGGTGGCCGTAGCCGAATCCGTGAACGAACGTCCAGCCGTGCTGGATCACGCCGTTGATCCGTGGGGGGTGCTCGCGGTCGAGCCCGCAGTACTCGGCGAGCAGGTGGGCGTGCCCGTACCAGTGGTTGCTGGAGTCCACGGTGGCGGCTCCTCCGGATTCGTCTCGTGGCGGCTTGCCGCGCGTCGCCACCGGGCAGTCCCGAGGCTAGACGGCGACACACCATGGTGCCACAGCGGGGCAGGCAACATCGAACGCAGATCGCCGCCCACGTGCGTGGGCACCGGCCGCTCCCCCGCTCGCTGACTAGACTCGCCCCGTCCGCCCACGCCATCAGGAGGCCCCGTGCCCAAGCTCAGCGTCGTCATCCCCTTCTACGGAGTTGAGGACTACCTCGAGGCGTGCCTCGTCTCCGTGCGCGACCAGCTCCTGCACGACGTCGAGGTCATCCTCGTCGACGACGGCTCGCGGGACGGTTCTCGCGCCATCGCCCAAGGCTTCGTCGACGAGGACGCGCGCTTCCTGCTCGTCACGCAGGAGAACGCCGGCCTCGGGCCCGCACGCAACGCCGGGGCCGCACACGCGACAGGTGAGTACCTGACCTTCCTCGACAGCGACGACCTCCTGACCGCACGCGGGTACTGGACGCTCGTGACCACGCTCGAAGCCACCGGTTCCGACTTCGCCGCCGGCAATGCGCTGCGGTTCACCGACGCGGCCGGCACCTACCAGTCGTGGACGCACGCCCTGCCGTTCGCGACACCGGCCCGCCGCACCACTCTCGCCGAACGCCCCGACCTGATCCGCGACCGGATGGTGTGGAACAAGGTGTACCGGCGTTCGTTCTGGGAGCGCGGTGACTTCGCCTTTCCACCGATCCGGTACGAGGACTACCCCGTCACCCTGCGCGCCTACCTCGAAGCACGCAGTGTCGACATCGTCGACGAGCACGTCTACCTGTGGCGCGATCGCGAGTCGGGCACGTCGATCACCCAGCAGACGGGTGATGCGCGCAACGCCGCCGAACGCTTCGAGTCAGCCCGCCTGGTGATGGATGTCCTGCACGCCCACGATGCCCCGGCCGAGGTGACGCGTCGCGTCGCGAGCTACTTCGCCCGTGTCGACCTCGTCTCTCTCGCCGGCACGATGGTGAGCGCACCCGAGGCCGATCGCCCGGGGTTGGAGCGCATGGCGTGCGAGCTCGCGGCGATGATCGACCCACGCGAAGCAAGCGATCAGACGCAGGTCTCGAAGTTGATCCACACCGCCCTGCGCCGTTGCGACCTGCCGTTCGCCCGCGCGCTGGCGCGCTGGCGCAATGGCGGCTCGAAAAAGACGCTCGTGCGGGACGTCGCCCGGTTGCGCGACCCGCGCGCCGCAAGCGAAGTCGCGGTCGCGCTCATCGCCTCGCGCACACCCCAGCACCCACTCAAGGAGCGCCGACTGCGCTCCAGCCTGCACGCCGTCTCGACGAACGCTGCGCGGATCGACGTCGTCATCGACACGCGCCTCAATCCGGCGCTCGCGCGCCATGCCACCGTCAGTGCACAGCTCATCCCTTCGACGTCAGTGCGTGACGAGCGGTCGTCACATGTCGAAGGGCCCTCGCACGGCCAGGCGGCCTCCCCCGGCATGACACACTCGCCGAGCGATGTGGGCGCCGTGGCGCTGCAGGTGACGACCCGTGAGTCGATGCCGTGGGGTGTTCGACTGCACCTGAGCGCCGCGCTGGGCACGCGCGTCGATCTGGGCCACTACGCCCTCGACCTGCGCTTGAGCCTGCCCGGCGGTCTGCAGCGCTGGCGCGGCCAGGTGGAAGGCTCCCCCGATGTGCTCGCCGGCCCCACGAGGACCGCGACCGCCCCACCTCGCGCCACGCGCGCATCGATTCCACGAGCAGGCTGGGTGCAGCCCGTCACGCAGCCGCGAGCAGGCCTGGCGGTCCTCGCGGGCGACGAGGTCGTGCTCGCCGGCGCTCGGCTCGTCAGCGACGCCTTCGTCCTCGCCCTTCCGGCCGGCGTCTCGGCCCTTCAGGTGCATCGTCGCGCACCGATCGATCCGCTCGATGTGGTGGTGACGGCGGGCGCCGTCCGCCTCGACCCTGCTGAGATGTTCGCCGGGGACGCGCCCATCAACCCCGTCGACGGTATCCACGAGGCCGCACTGCTGGGAATCGAGGACGGGGAGCGCCGCCCGTTGCTCATCTCCGGTTCGGCGGGCCCGCTCGAGGTGTCTTTGCCCGACGGCGCCCGGGTGCAGCTCGCGCGCGACGGCCGCGGGCGCGCGCTGCTGCGCAAGCTCCCGGCGGCGTTCGGCGACGTCTGACCAGGCCCGGCCAGCACAGCTGGAGCCCCGCCTGCGACGACGCGAGCGAAGGGCGACGCCCACGAAGAAGGCGCTCACCCCGATGCCGGGGCGAACGCCTTCTTCACGAATCGACGATGTGAGTCACGCCCCGCAGAACGTCCGAATGATCTCGATGACCCGATCGACGTCCGAGTCGGCGAGGTCGGGAAACATCGGCAGACTGATCTCCTGCTCGTAGTAGGCCTCGGCCTTCGGGCACATGCCGCGCTTGTAGCCGAGATCGGCGAAGTACGGCTGCCAGTAGACCGGGATGTAGTTGACCTGCACACCGATGCCCTGCGCACGCAGATGGTCGAACAGCTCGCGGCGTCGGCCGTCGGTGATGCGCAGCGGATAGAGGTGCCAGACCGGTTCCGCGCCCGCGCGGTGGCCGGGCAACGTCAGCTGCTCGATGCCCGCGAGGCCCTCGTTGTAGCGGTCCGTCAGCTCCTGACGGCGCGTCTTGAACTGCTCCAGTCGCGTCAGCTGGCTCGAGCCGAGCGCGGCCTGCAGGTCGTTGAGCCGGTAGTTGAGGCCCAGTTCGGGCATCTCGTACCACCACGCGCCCTCGTCGGGATGACGCAGCTGGTCGGCCTCGCGCACCATGCCGATGCCCTTGAACCGGCGCGCGCGCTCGAGGACGTCGGCGTCCTTCGCGACGACGGCGCCGCCCTCACCCGTCGTGAGGTTCTTCGTCGGGAAGAAGGAGAACGTCGTGATGTCCGCGAGGGAACCGACCGGCACACCGTTCAGGGAGCCGCCGACGGAGTGCGCCGCGTCCTCGAGCAGGTACGCGCCCGCATCCTTCGCGACCTTCGACAGCGCGGGGGCGTCGACGGGGTGGCCGCCGTAGTCGACGCCCGCGATCACCTTCGTCGAGGCGGTGACCTCGGCGGCGGCGGCCTCGGGGTCGAGGTTGCCCGTGTCCTCGCTGATGTCGGCGAAGACGATCTTAGCGCCCAGCAGCGCCGCCGCGGTCGCCGTTGCGAGGAACGTCAGCGGGGTCGTGATGACCTCGTCGCCCGGGCCGACCTCGGCCGCGGCGTACGCGACGTGCAGCGCAGCCGTGCCGGAGGTGACGGAGACCGCCGGCTCGGCGACGCCGGCCAGTTCGCCGATCTGCTTCTCGAACGTCTCGACGTACGGGCCGGTGGTCAGCCAGTCACCCGACAGCACCTCCTGCACGGCGGCGATGTCGGCGTCGTTGATGGACTGACGGCCGTAGGGCAGCATCCGCGCGACCTCAGATGCCCGAGGCGAGCATCTGCTGCAGCTGCTCGATCGTGTACCACTGGTCGTTGTCGCCCGAGGAGTAGTGGAAGCCGTCCTCGACGGGCTTGCCGTCCTTCGGCGGCTCGTAGCCCCACGTCGCGAAGTCGGGCTGCAGGACGAAGTACTTGCCGTCCTTGACGATCACCGCGCGGCGGCCCTCCTCCGGGGAGATCATCTCCTCGTGCAGCTTCTCGCCGGGGCGCAGGCCGACGTCGTGCATCTGCGCGCCGGGCGCGATGGCCTGCGCGAGGTCGGTGACCTTCATCGACGGGATGCGCGGCACGAGCAACTCGCCGCCCTGCATGAGGTCGAAGGTGTCGAGCACCATCTGCACGGCGTCGTCGAGGGTGATGAAGAAGCGGGTGCAGCGCAGATCGGTGATCGGCAGCGACTCGCCGGCCTCGTGCATCGCCTTGAACTTCGGGATGATCGAGCCGCGCGAGCCCATGACGTTGCCGTAGCGCACGACGGCGAAGCGCGTCGGGTAGGCGGCGGCGTAGTGGTTGCCGAGGATGAACAGCTTGTCGGCCGTCAGCTTCGTCGCGCCGTAGAGGTTGATCGGGCTAGAGGCCTTGTCGGTCGACAGTGCGACGACCTTCTTGACGCCCGCGTCGATGCACGCCTCGATGACGTTCTGCGAACCGATGACGTTCGTCTTGACGAACTCGTACGGGTTGTACTCGGCCGTGTCGACCTGCTTGAGCGCCGCGGCGTGCACGACGTAGTCGACGCCGTGCATGGCGCGCTTGAGACGGTCGAGGTCACGGATGTCACCGATGAACCAGCGCAGGCGCGGGTCGTCCTTGAACAGCGCGCGGCACTCCCACTGCTTCAGTTCGTCGCGCGAGTAGATGACGACGCGCTTGGGGTTGTGCTCGGCGAGCAGCTTCGTGATGAAGGCCTTGCCGAAGGAACCGGTACCACCGGTGACCAGGATGGACGAACCGTCAAGAATGCTCACGCGGGCTCCCAAATCATGTCGTACGTCGGTGACGCCGGAGCAAACGCCACGCGACGTGGCGCCTCACCGTTCTGCTCGATATCAGGTCAAGGCTAGCACCCGGCCCGTAGGCGCCCCCCGCCCGTGCAGGCGGGGTGAGAGCATCGACGCATGGACGCTTCTCGTTCCCCGTCTCCCGCTGCGTGGCCCGGGGAGCCCGCCGCGACGACGCCTTCCTCCCCCACCCGTCGCGTCGTGCTGCGCGCCGATGCCACACCGACCATCGGCGTCGGGCACGCGATGCGATTGCTTGCGCTCGCCCAGGAGTTGCGCGGACGAGGCATCGAGGTGCACCTCGCGGGCGATCTCGATGTGGCATGGGTGGCGTCGGCCTACGCCGAGGCCGGCGTTCTCGTGCACCCCTGCCCCACCGACCCCGACGACCTCGTCACGCTCGTGCTCGATCTCGACGCGCGGTGGTGCGTACTGGATCGCTACGACCTGGGTCCGCGCTGGGGCGTGTGGCTGCGGCGAGCCGGCGTCGTCGTCATGGCGATGGTGGACGGGCCGTTCTCGGCTGATCAAGACGCCGACCTCTACGTCGACCAGAATCCCGGTGCGACGCCTCGTGCCGTCGGCGCGGGACAGCTCGCCCTCGCAGGGGCGGACTACACCCTCTTTCGTGACGACGTGCTCGCGCTGCGCCGCCCCGTCGGTGACGTCGCCGTCGATGACGTCGCCGACGAGGAGCAGCGCCCTCTGCGCGTGCTCGAGGTGTTCGGCGGCACCGACCCGTGCGGCGCGGCGCCCGTCGTCACACCTCTCGTACTGCAGGCATGCAGCGGCCTGGCCGCCGACATCACCGTCGTCACGCCTGACCGGACGTGGGTCGCCCCCCTCGCCGCGGATGCACCCCCCGGTGTCGAACTGCGAGCGAGCGGACCGGTGAGCGACCTCGCCGCGCGCGCCGCGGCCTGCGACCTCGTCGTGACCGCGAGCGGGTCATCCGTGTGGGAACTCATGTGCCTCGGTGTCCCGCTCGGCGTCGTCTGCGTCATCGACAACCAGCGCCCGGGTTACGACATGGTGGCCGATGCAGATCTGGCGCTCGGGCTCGGCGACCTCGAGATGCTGCGACGCGACGATGACGCGCGCGCCGCGGCCGTGAGCGCGCTGCGCGAGGCGTTCACCGACCGCGACGTGCGCGTCGAGCGGGCCGCACGGGCTCAGGAGTTGCTCGACGGCCGGGGTCGCGCCCGCGTGGCGGAGGCTCTTGTCAGCCTGGCTCGCTAGGCTGGCGAACGCACCCTCGTCGAATCGGCACTGTTTCGAACAGCACCGTCCCAGCAGCTCCGGAGGCTCACCGTGACCCGCACCCGCGTCGTCATCCAATCCCGCCTGAACTCGAGCCGGCTGCCCGGCAAGGCGCTCATGACGATCGGCGGGATGCCGCTGATCGAGCTCGTCGCGCGCCGGGCCTCGCGTGATGGCCACGAGGTCGTCGTCGCCACGAGTGAGGAGCAGTACGACACCCGCATCTTCGACCACCTCGCCCGCGTCGACATCCCGGCGATGCGTGGCTCACTCGACGACGTGCTCGGCCGCTTCGTCGAGGCGACGAAGGACATGGACGACGACGACCGCGTCGTCCGCCTGACCGGCGACAACCCCGTCGGCGACTCGAGCCTCATCGACGAACTCGTCGAGGCCATGGATGCGGGCGGTTACGAATACGGCCGCAACGACGTCTCACACATGCCCGAGGGGCTCGGATGCGAGGTCTTCCGCGTACGCGATCTGCGGCGCGCCGCCGCATCGACGAGCGACCCGTACGACCGCGAGCACGTGACCCCGTGGTTGCGCCGTAACGTCAAGACGCTCGACTTCGTCCCGGCCGCGAACCCCGGCGATCCCGAACGGTTCCGCTGCACGGTCGATGTGCTCTCCGACTACGACCGTGTCTGCCGTCTGTTCGCCGACAAGGCCGACCCCGTCGCCGTCCCATGGACGGACCTCATCGCAGAGATCGGCGGGCCCGCCTTCACCGCCGGCCCCAGCGTGCCGCGCCGCGACGACAGCGAACTCGATCAGTCCGTCATGATCCTCGGCGGCCAGGCGTTCGCCGGCCCCAACGCGCCGTCGGCCGCGGAGATCCGCGCGATGCTCGCGACGGCCGTAAACCGCGGCGTCAACCACGTCGAGGTCGGTCGAGGCGACCACAACGCCGAGGAGATCCTCCACAAGTGCGGCGAGCCGCAGCTGACACAGCGGCTGCACTTCATCTCCCGCCTGCGCGAGATGCGCACCAACGACCCGCGACTCGCGGCCGCCGTCATCGAGGCCCAGCTCGAACGTTCCTTCGCCGAACTCGGCCGGCGTCGGGCGTCCGCCGTGCTCATGGCGAACGTCGACGAGGCGCACAACGCCGACGGCGCCGGCTGGCACCGCCTGCGCGACTATCAGGACAGCGGCGAGGTCGGCCGCATCGGCGTCAACGTCGAATCGCTCGAAGAACTCGAACGCGCCCTCGACCTCACCGGGCTCGGCTACGTGCAGTTCCCGCTCGGTGTCGCCGACCGGCAACTGCGCGCGGCGGGAGAGCTGCTCGGAGGGCGCGACGTCGTCGTCACGACGCACGCGACGTTCGCCGGCGGCACCGTGTTCGACCCGAGCGAACTCAACCGTCAGCTCGTGCTTCTTGCACACGAACTGGGACGCGCCAACGTCGCCGACCTGTGCGTCGCCTACAGCTTGTCGCACCAGTTCGTCGACTCCCTCGCGATCGGCACCCGCAGCAACCAGCAGATGATCGACGACCTCGCCTACTGCCTCAACGCCCCGCTGACGGCCGACGAGCGCGACGCCGTCGAGGAACGCCTCGACGCGGTGGTGTCCTGATGACGACCCGCACCCCGTGGCAGGTGCTAGAACACCTCGTCGCGACGGATCAGACGGCACCACGCGTGACGTTCTACGAACGTACACCCGGCCCCACGCAGGGTGAACGCATCGAGTTGTCCGCCAAGGTGCTGACGAACTGGGTGAGCAAGGCCGCCAACCTCTTGAACGAGGAGCTCGACGTCGACGCGTCCTCGAGCGTCATCGTGCACCTGCCCGCTGCTCACTGGCGCACGGCCTACTGCTGCCTCGCCGTGTGGTCGCTCGGAGCGCAGGCCGTCTTCGTCGATGCCGACGACGACGATGGCGCCCTGCCGTCTGCCCCCATCGTGCGGGAGGCCGACGTGCTCGTCACCTCGAACCCTGCGGACGAGGTCGACAGCGACATCGTCGTCGTCACGCTCGCGATGCTGGCGCGTCGATCGTCCGCTCCCCTGCCAACCGATGCGATCGATGAGGCGCAGGAGCTCAGCACCTTCGGCGACGTGTTCACCCCGTTCGACGTCCCGGCGTCGACGGCCGCCGCGCTGACCGTGGTGACGGGCGCCGGCGACGAGCGTCAGACGTCGTACGCCGACCTCACGACGCCACTCACCGACGCCGGCCGGCACTTCCTGGCCTCGCCGTCGCCGGAGCTTCTCGCCGGCGTCCTGGCGGGCGGCGGCAGCGTCGTGCTCGTGCGAGGCGACATGGAGGCCGCTGACCTGGCGCGCCTGCTGGAGCAGGAGTCTGCGCAGCCTCGATGAGGCGTCGTCGCCAGGCGTGCACAAAGGTGGACGAACTTCGCCGAGGTGCACGGAAATCGCGAAGGTGGACGCGATTCGCGAATGTGGACGAAGATCGCCGATGGGGACGGGAATCGCAGGTAGGTCAGCTGACGCCGGCGTCGAGATCCTTGTTGTAACGGTCGATGATCTCCTTCATCGGCCCGTCGCCGACGAGGGTGCCGCCCTGCAGGTAGATGCCGCGCGTGCAGAAGCGCGTGAGGTCACCTTCGGAGTGGCTGACGAGGAACAGCGTGCGTCCCTCGGCGAGAAGCCCTTCCATCCGCTCGTAGCACTGCTCGCGGAAGGCACGGTCGCCGACAGCGAGCACCTCGTCGACGAGGAGGATGGGCTCGTCGAGCTGCGTGATGACGGAGAAGCCTAGCCGCACCTGCATGCCGGAGCTGAAGTGGCGGAACGGCAGGTCGAGCCCCCGCTGCACCTGCGGCCCGGCGAACTTGACGATGTCGTCGAATCGCTCGTCGACCGTCTCCTTCTTCATGCCGTGCAGGCCGGCCATGAGGTAGATGTTCTCGCGAGCCGACAACTCGCCGATGAAGCCACCGGTGAGTTCGATCATCGGGGCGACGCCCTCGTGGATGCGCGCTGAGCCCTCGTCGGGAAGCAAGGTGCCGGCGATCATCTTGAGCAGCGTCGACTTGCCGCCACCGTTGGCCCCGACGAGACCGACGGCCTCCCCGCGGCCGACGTCGAACGAGACGTTGCGCAGCGCCCAGAACGTCTCCTTGTCGTAGGAGGTCTTGCGCTTGTAGATGATCTCCCGCAACGACAGGTTGCGCTTGCGCCCTTTGAGGAACTCGACGCCCAGGTCGTCGACCTCGATGACCGGCTTGCCCTCGGGGGTCTTCCATTCGACGGCCATGTCAGATCTCCTTGAGGATCGCGGGCTCGAGCTTGCGGAACACCCACGAGCCGAAGGCGAGCCACAGCAGTGAGATGACGAAGGCGAAGATCCAGCTGTGCCAGTCGGGGCCGTGCTGGTTGACGAAACCGGCGCGATACATGTCGATGATGCCGGTGAGCGGGTTCATCTGCATGAGGGTCATCGCCCAGGACGCATGGTGCTGCGCCGCCTTCTCGGCGAGCAGGTGGATCGAGTAGATGATCGGCGTGAGGTAGAACAGCACGCGCAGGATGATGCGCACGATCCGGATGAAGTCGTCGACGAGCGCCGCGACCGGAGCGATGACGAGGCCCATCCCCATGAGCAGGATGAACTCGATGAGCAGCGCCGGGAGCCAGTACACCAGCTCCCAACTGACCTGCACCTCCCCCTTGGCCCAGTAGAAGAGCATGAAGCCGATGAGGATCGGCAGCGACAGCAGGTGCTCGATGCCCTTGGAGATGACGACGCGCGCCACCCACAACTCGCGCGGAAGGTTCGTCGAGCGGACGAGCAACCGCTCCGCGTAGAGCGCTCGCGCGCTCTCGTTGATGACGTTGTTGAACCAGTTCCAGGCGAGCATGCCAGCGACGATGAAGAGCACGATCGGCACACCGTCGGTGTTCTTGAACCGCTGAGCCATCGGCTCACCCGGTGAGGGGTTGCTCGCCCAGATGACGCCGAAGACGAACGAGTAGACCAGCGCCATGGCGAGGGGGTCGATCAGGGTCCAGAGGTAACCCAACGCCGAGCGCGAATAACGCACGCGAAGGTCACGTCGGACGAGGGTGTCGAGCGTCGCTCGATGGTCCCAGATCCGCGCCAAGCGGTTCGATGAGTTCATGTCTTCCTTCATGCTGACCAGCTGGTTCGCCCACCGGCTCGAGGGCAGCGGCACCTGGCGGTGCCACGACGCAGGCATCTCAGCCTACCGAGCACGCGCTGGGAGTTCGCTCAGGCTCGCGGGGCCTGCCCCGGTTCGGCGGGTTCGAGCTCGACGCGGGAGGTGAGGAAGCCCAGGCCCCAGGCCAGGTGCATCGTCGCGAGCACGGCCGGCATGCGGACGACGACGGCCGCGTCGCGCCCGCGCGCCGCGTGCACGCCTCCGGCGGTGACGAGGGCCGCGTACCCGAGCGGCGCTGCGAGCGCCGGGCGCCAGAACGCGCCGAGCGCAGCACCCCCGACGACACCGACGACCGCGACGGGCGGCGCGAGATAGCGCAGGTTGATCGACCCCTTGTGCTGACGCGCGACGACGCGACGCCACATGCCGTACTCGAAGTACTGCTTGGCGAGCGCCTTGAAGCTCGCCCGCGGACGATAGGTGACGCGCAGTTCGGGGGTGAACCAGACGGTGCCGCCCGCGCGGCGGATGCGGTAGTTCATCTCCCAGTCCTGTGCCCGCGTGTAGCGCGGGTCATACATCCCGACGCGCTCGATCCACTCGCGCGCGAAGTTGCCGAGGTAGACGGTCTCGACCGCGCCGGCGTCACCGCCTTGCTTGAACTTCACGCCCCCGACGCCGATCTTCGACTTCATCGCGCATTCGACGGCCTGCTCGAAGTCGGTCGTTCCCTCGGCGTCCATGATGCCGCCGACGTTCGCGGCGCCCGTCTCGGCGAGCAGCCGCTCGACCGTGCGCAGGTAGCCCGGCGAGAGGATGCCGTGGCCGTCGACGCGTACGAGGATGTCGTGGCGCGTCGCAGCGAGCGCGGCGTTGAGGCCGTCCGGCGTGCGGCCCGCGGGGTTCTCGACGAGGGTGATGCGATCGTCGGCGTCTGCGAGCTCGCGCGCGACGTCCCACGTTCGGTCGTGGCACGGCCCGATGGCGAGGACGACCTCGAGTGGGCCGTCGTATTCCTGCGCGAGGATGGCGCGCACCGACTCGGTGAGGTGCTTCTCCTCGTCGAGGATCGGCATGAAGACGGAGATGCCGCGACGTTCCCCGTCGTCGGCTCCGGCCGGTTGTGCGGCGTGCGAATGCTCATCTGACACGGAACGACGTCTCCTGATCGAGCTCGGTGCGCCGTCGGCGGCCCCGTCCTGGGCCCGCGGCGGCGCGGATGCGTTCGTCAGCCTACCGGGGGCCCGGGCACGGGCGGCGGGGCCCCGACCTGCTCGCCCCGCGTGGCGCTGCCCCGAAAAACACAGCGCCGTTGTCTAACCTCGAGGGGTGCCGCAGCCGAATGATCCCCGTGAACCTCGTCAGCCCCGCCCCCGCCCCGACGGGCATGGCGGCCCTCACGAGCACGACGCGTTCGTCGTCGACACGCGCCGTTCGAAGGGCAATCGACGCGCGATGCCGCAGCGCGCCGACACACCACGCGCGGGTGACGCACCGCGCGACGACGAAGGTCCCCGCCGCGGGGCCGAACAACCTCAGCGGCGGCCCGACGCACCCCGTCGCGCGCCCGATGTCGACCGTGGGCCAGCCGCACCCCGTGACGCCGGCGCCCGACGTCCCCACCCACAGGAGCAGCGTCCGCCGCAGGGACGCCCGACGCCCGGCGGCACGCCCCGAAACCAGGACGTCGCAGGAGCCCAGGCGATCCCCGTGCGCGGCGCGCGGCGCGACAACGCGGGCCCCGCAGGCCGTGGGAGCGATCCCCGCGCCTCGAACGCCCGCCCTACCGAGGCTCGCATCGGCGAGCGCCGTGACGGCGACGCCCGCACCGGTGACGGCCGCCCGGCGGGGCGTCTTCCGAGGCGTCCCGGTGGCGCTGCCGCGGCGGGCGCAGGTGCTGCAGGCGCAGGTGCTGCAGGCGCTGCCGCGGCGGGCGCAGGTGCTGCAGCCGCAGGTTCGGCGGGCGCAGGTGCTGCAGCCGCAGGTTCGGCGGCCTCCGCCGACGAGCGCCGCCGCACCTCACCCGACGCCCCGGACCGTGACTCGACCCGTGCCATGCCGCAGGAAGATGCCCCGGGCCGCGACTCCACGCGCGCCATGCCGCAGGAGGATGCCCCCCGCCAGGGCGGGCGACGTCGAGTCGTCGGAGGTGCTGCGGCGGCCGGGGCCGCGGGCGCCGCCGCGTCCGCGCACGCTCGCGCCGCCGGCGTGGGGCCCGATGTCCGTGACGTCGACGCCCAGCGCGGCCCCCACCGCGACCTCCGTCCTGGCGGCCCTCACGAACCCGCCGGAGCCAGCGGCCCCGTCGGACAGGGCGGCCCCGGCGGACAGGGCGGCCCCGTCGGACAGGGCGGCCCCGTCGGACACGGCGGCCCCGTCGGACAGGGTGGCCCCGGCGGGCCGGGCGACTCGGGCGAGGAACCGCCTCGTCGACGCCGCCGGTTCGGGCGCGGCAAGAAGATCGTCGCAGGAGTGCTCGTCCTGCTCCTGCTGTGGGTCGGCGGCCTCGTCTGGGCCGGCATGTCCGCGTGGGGCAAGGTGCAGAAGGTCGACGCGATCCCGTCCGAGCACCTCGCCGATTCGGGCGCTGGCCACAACACGCTCATCGTCGGATCAGACGGGCGCAGCGGCCTCACGACCGAGCAGAAGAAGAAGCTCGGCACGGGTGACGCGGAGGGCCAGCGCACCGACTCGATCATGATCCTGCACACGGGCGGCGGCAAGCCGACCCTCATGTCGATCCCGCGCGACAGCTACGTCTCCATTCCGGGGCACGCGAAGAACAAGATCAACGCGTCGTTCTCGATCGGCGGCCCGCAGCTGCTCGTCAAGACGATCGAGACGAACACCGGCATCCACATCGACAACTACATGGAGATCGGTTTCGGCGGGTTCGCGTCCGTCGTCGACGCCGTCGGTGGTGTCAACATCTGTGTCGCCCGCGACATGAACGACCCCAAGGCCCACATCAACCTCAAGAAGGGGTGCCAGCAGATGGACGGGCCGACGGCCCTGGGGTACGTGCGAGCCCGTTATTCCGACCCGGAGGGCGACCTCGGGCGCGCCAAGCGTCAGCGTCAGTTCCTCGCGGCGCTCATGAAGGAGATCAGCTCGCCCTCCAACCTGCTCGTGCCGTGGAGGCTCAAGGGCCTCGGCGAATCGGGCGCGCAGGGGCTCTCGGTCGACAAGGGCATGTCGATGATGCAGGGCCTGCAGACGATGTGGAACCTCAAGAAGTTCTCCGGAGACGGCGGCAACTCCGTCGTCGTGCCCACCGGCAACGCGGCGCTGCCCACCCCCGCCGGCGAGGCCGTCGAATGGGACGCGACGCGTTCGGCCGAGCTGTTCAAGGCCATCAAGGAGAACGGCGACACCTCCTCCTTCGTCAAGAAGACGACGGCGAACTGAACCTCGTGACGGTGGCCTCACCCCGCTCGGGGTGGGGCCACCGTCTTCGGTTGGTGTCGCCCTGAGAGCGGGGGGACGACGAGGCGCGTCGTCGGCCGGCGGGGAACAATCAACCCCGAATGGTGGTTGGTGCTGTCATTCATCCCCACGAAGGAGATCACCATGAAGATCGCAGTGTTCGGCGCCACGGGCATGCTCGGCTCGGCCATCGTCAGCGAGGGTCGCTCGCGCGGCCACGAGATCGTCAGCGTGTCGACGCGGCCCGGTGCGGGTGACGTTGTCGCTTCGATCGAGGACACGGACGCCGTCGTCCGCCTCGCGAAGGACGTCGACGCAGTCGTCGTCTCGGTGCCGCCCGCACGCTCGACGAGCGCCGAGGCGTGGCTCGCGGCGCACGAGCGTCTTGCGGCGACCCCGCTCGAGGCCCGCCTGTTCATGGTCGGCGGCGCCGGTAGCTCGCTCGACGCGAACGACCGTCCGTTGCTGGAGGGCGAGGATTTCCCCGCCGACTTCCGTCCCGAGGCGGAGGCCGCGAGCACGGCCCTCGCGATGTTCCGGAACGGTTCGCCCGAACCGACCTGGACGATTGTCTCCCCCGCTCCCGTCCTCGCCCCCGGCGAGCGCACGGGCCACTATGAGACGTCCGACGACCACATGATCGGCGTGAGCGTCTCGAGCCAGGACCTGGCCGTCGCGATCATCGACGAGCTCGAGAACCCCCGGCATTCGAACAAGCGGTTCGTCGTCTCCAACTGACGCCACTCGTCTCCGTGACGCGGCCGGCAGGACGCCGGGTCGCCCCGTCCGCACGGATACCGGTGCGTCGCCGCAGCGCGAGGAACGGAGGACGAGTGCGGGCCGCAGCTGAGATCAGCTGCGGCCCGCACTCGTCGTCAGGGCTGGGTTCAGTAGCCCTTGAGGACCGCACGGCCCATGACGAGACGCTGGATCTGGTTGGTGCCTTCGTAGATCTGCGTGATCTTCGCGTCGCGCATCATGCGCTCGACGGGGAAGTCCTTGACGTAGCCGGCGCCGCCGAGCAGCTGGACGGCGTCGGTCGTCACCTCCATCGCCACGTCGGAGGCGAAGCACTTCGCGGCGGCGCCGAAGAACGACAGGTCGGCGTCCTGACGCTCCGACTTCGCGGCCGCGACGTAGACCATCTGACGGGCCGTCTCGACCTTCATCGCCATGTCGGCGAGCATGAACTGGATGGCCTGGAACTCGGCGATGGCCTTGCCGAACTGCTGACGCTCCTTGACGTAGCCGACGGCGTAGTCGAGCGCGCCCTGCGCGATGCCGACGGCCTGCGCACCGATCGTCACACGCGTGTGGTCGAGGGTGCGCAGCGCGATCTTGAGGCCCTCGCCCTCGGCGCCGACGATGCGGTCGGCGGGGATGCGGCAGTTGTCGAAGTGCAGCTCACGCGTCGGCGAACCCTTGATGCCGAGCTTGCGCTCGGGCTCGCCGAAGCTGAAGCCCTCGTCGCTCTTCTCGACGACGAACGCGGAGATGTTGCGCCCGCGCTCACCGTCGGGATCGGTGACGGCGAGCACGGTGTAGAACTCGGATTCGCCGGCGTTCGTGATCCACGACTTCTGGCCGTTGAGGACGTAGTGGTCGCCGTCGCGCTTGGCCTTCGTCTTCATCGACGCGGTGTCGGAACCGGCCTCGCGCTCGGACAGACCGTAGGAGAACATTGCCTCACCGGAGGCAAGCTTCGGTAGGTACTTCGCCTTGATCTCCTCGCCGCCGCCGAGGATGACGGGCATGGAGCCGAGCTTGTTGACGGCCGGGATGAGCGAGGAGCTCGCGCAGACGCGGGCCACCTCCTCGATGACGATGCACGTGCCGAGCGCGTCGATGCCCATGCCGCCGTACTGCTCGTCGACGTGCGGCGCCTGCATGCCGGCCTCTATCAGGGCGTCGAGGGCCTCCTGAGGGAAGCGCGACTTGTCGTCGACGTCGGCCGCGTGCGGCGCGATCTTGTTCTCGCAGACGGGGCGGATGGCCTCGCGGAGCGCCTCGTGCTCCTCGGAGATCTTGTAGAGGTCGAAGTCAGGGTTAGCAGCCATACCGGCATGCTACCCGCCAGTACGTCGCAGCGGCAGCCCCTCTCCGTCGATGTTGCCCGGGTTTCGGGGCGCCGGCGCCGCCAGGCCCGGGCAACATCGGGGCACTCAGGCCTGACGTTCGGCGACCTCGCGCCGCAGCGCCTCGCCCTTGGCGTGGGCCTCGTCGCGCAGGCTCGCCTGGAACTGCATCATCTGGGCGGCGATGCGACACGCCTCGTCCGAGTCACCGACGCCGAGGATGCGCGCCGCGAGCAGGCCCGCGTTGCGCGCACCACCGATCGAGACCGTCGCGACGGGCACGCCGGCGGGCATCTGGACGATCGACAGCAGCGAGTCCATGCCGTCGAGGTGTTTCAGCGGCACGGGCACCCCGATGACGGGCAGCGTCGTGACCGACGCGAGCATGCCCGGCAGGTGCGCCGCTCCCCCGGCGCCGGCGATGATGACGCGCAGGCCGCGCTCCGCGGCGCGGGTGCCGTACTCGACCATCTCGTGCGCCATGCGGTGCGCCGAGACGACGTCGGCCTCGTAGCCGATGCCGAACTCGTCGAGGACATCGGCGGCCGCGGACATCGTCGGCCAGTCCGAGTTGCTGCCCATGACGAGCCCGACGACGGGCGCCTTCGCCGGCTGCGTCGCGCTCGTGGGGGTCGTCGAGCTCGTGGCCGGGGTCGCCGAACCCGCAGCGTTCGTCGTCACGTCGGGGGTGGTCGCGTCGCTCATTCGGTCACCGTTCCTTGGAGGTAGTCACAGGCGTGGCGGGCTCGTGCGCGCAGGCCGACGAGGTCGTCGCCGAAGACGTTGACGTGCCCGATCTTGCGGCCGGGGCGCACACCCTTGCCGTAGAGGTGAATCTTGAGGCCGGGATCACGTGCCATGAGGTGCTTGTAGGTGGGGTACAACTCCTCGTACTCGCCGCCGAGCACGTTGCCCATGATCGTCCACGGTGCCCGCGCGCGCGTGTCGCCGAGGGGCAGGTCGAGGACGGCACGTAGGTGCTGCTCGAACTGACCGGTGACGGAGCCGTCCATCGACCAGTGTCCCGAGTTGTGCGGGCGCATCGCGAGCTCGTTGACGACGAACTCGCCGCCGCCGAGGTCGAACAGCTCGACGGCCATGACGCCCGTGACGTCGAGTTCGCGCGCGATCGTGATGGCGGCGGAGGTGATGCGTTCGGCGGCGTCGTCGTTCAGGTCGGGGGCGGGGGCGAGGACCTCGGTGCAGACGCCGTCGACCTGAACGGTCTCGACGACGGGCCACACGGCGACCTGGCCGCTCGGGCTGCGCGCGATCATGACGGCGATCTCCCGCTCGAACGCGACGGCCTCCTCCGCGAGCAGCGGCGCGCCGTCAGCCTGCGCGAACCAGGCGTCCGCGTCGTCGGGGGTGCGCACGAGCATGACGCCCTTGCCGTCGTACCCGCCCGTCGGGGTCTTGAGCACCAGCGGCCAGCCGTGCTGTTCGCCGAACGCGCTCAACTCGTCGCTCGTGGAAACGGGAGCCCAGGCGGGGCACGGCACGTCGAGGTCGCTGAGGCGCTGACGCATCGCGAGCTTGTCCTGGGCGAAGCGCAGCGCACTCGGGCGCGGGTGCAGCGCGACGCCGTCGGCCTCGAGGGCGGCGAGGACGCCGGCGGGCACGTGCTCGTGATCGAACGTCACGACATCGCATCCGCGTGCCCACTCGCGCACCTGCTCGGCGTCGCGGTAGTCACCGACAGGCGCATGCGGGACGACGAGTGCCGCTGCGGCGTCGTCGGATTCGGCGAAGACGGACAACGTCAGCGCGAGCTCGGCCGCGGGGGCGGCACACATGCGGGCGAGCTGGCCGCCGCCGATGATGCCGACGACGGGAAATCCGCCCGGCGCGCGGCGCGCCTCGTGGGCGGGCTGGGTGTCGGGCGTCGCAGCGTCCGGCTCGGCGGCGTTGCGCGCATGGGGCTGGGGTTGGTTCACGCGCCAAGATTATCCGGCGGATTCATCACGCGCGTGGCGCGGTCGTCAGGCGGGCGTCGCCGGGTGGGCAAGGCCCACCCCCACCGACACGAGGGCCTCGCCCTCGCGCCGCGTCAGGACGAAGCCCGCGCCGCGCACCGTCTCGATCTGCCACTGCCCGCCCGTCGCGACCCGCAGCTTGGGGCGCAGCTTGGCGATGTGCATGTCGACCGCCTTGGGTGTGCCACGCCACTGGCCCGTCCACAGCGCCGCCTCGAACTCTGCGCGACTGACGACGTCATGCCGCCCGACGAGCACCCCCATGATGATGGCTTCCTTCGCGGTCATCACCGCCCGCCCGCTGGCGCCGACGAGCTCGCGCCGCGCCGCGTCCACGTGGGGTGGGCTCCCCTCGACGGCGTTCGCCACCAGCCGCGGTCCGCCATGCGCCCGGTTGACCCGGCGCACCGCGGCGCTGACCCGCGCTTCGAGCTCCGCCGGCGTGATCGCGCACGAGATGACGTCGTCGGCCCCCGCGTCGAGCAGCGCGACGGTCGCGGCCGCGCGTTCGACGTCCCCGACGAGCGCCGCGTCGTCGAGCACGGCGACGAACGCCACACCCGGATGGCGGCGGGACGAGGTGCGCACGGCGGCGGCGCTCTCGCGCACCCCGTCGGGCGCGGCCGTGGCGCAGCCGCCCAGGTCGGCGTCGCCGTCGACGCGGCGGCAGTTCGCCGCGAAGACGATGCACGCGGTCGCCGTTCCGACGGATTCGGGCGTCACGGTCTCGAGCGTGCCCTCCACGGTGCGGACCGAGAGGTGTGCTGCGTGGCTCATGCGCATGAGAGCCGTGTCGTCGCCGAAACCCCCGCGGGCGACCAGGACGTCGTTCATGAGCACGACTATAGGCAGCCCGGCATACCCTGCGGTGTTTTGCGGACCGACGAATTGTCAGTTGCCCATCCAGCCGACTTGACAGAAATGTATACAGCATGGCTTTGTCGCCGAATCGTCACCAGGCGTTCACCCGCAGGGTCCGACGCCCGATCCGTCCAGCAGGATGCGTCCCGAGCAGGGTGCTTTCAGAACAGGTCCGTCAGAGCAGGATCCAGGCCGCGCTGAGGCCGATACCCGCGAGTTCCAACGGTTCGTGCGCGCGAAGCGTCGACTCCGGGTCGTGACGCAGCGCGTCGGCCGTCGCCTCGTCGACGAGGATCTGACTCGCCGCGGCGGCGTTCGTCAGGCGTGCGGCGCGGTTGACCGTCGTGCCGTAGATGTCGCCGAGACGCGCGAGCACGCGACCCGTCGACAAGCCCACGCGCATCTGTGGCAGCAGGTCGTCGACCTCCGACATCTCCTTGAGCGCACGCGCGATGCGCGAGGCGCCCTCCGGGTCCTGGTGCGAGAAGAGGATCTCGTCACCGACCGTCTTGACGACGGCGCCCCCGTGCTCGCTGACGATGTCCGAGGCGACCGCCTCGAACCGCGTGACGAGCGCCGCGAGATCACTCTCGCTGAGCTGACGCGCGAGGCGCGTGAAGGAGACGAGGTCGGCGAAACCGACGGTGCGCACGACACCGAGGTGCGTCTCGGGCTGCGCATCGGCCAGCAGGCGCGCGAGTGCGACGCCGACGTTGCGGCGCCACACGTAGAGGAGCAACGGCTCGAGGTCGTCGACGAGGCTCGCCATCTCCTCCGCCGCGGCGCGGGCGAGGGGCTTGCCGCCGCGCGGGCCTCCGTCACGCTGCGCGAGCATGTCGACGACGAGTTGCACCTGCCACATCGCGAGTCGGCCGGTCGTGCGCCCCAGCGCACGCGCCAACCCGAGGAGGGTGTCGACGTCGAGATCGTGCGCGGCCGTCATCGCGGACACCGCGCGCAGGGCGTCGAGGTCGGTGTCGGTGAACGCGACGTCCGCCTCACGCGAGTTGGCGAAACCGAGAGCGCGCCACACGCGACGGGTGTCGTCGGCGTCGACCCCGGCGTGCGTCGACAGGTCACGGCGCTTGTAGCGGCGCGGCGCGCCCATGAGGCGTCGCTCGACCGCGTCGATGAACATCGAATCGTCGGAATCGAGGTGGGACACCGGGTCAGCCATCACGTCTCGCCTTCTGCCTCGTACCGATCACTCGTCGGCGTTCCGCCCGCGTCGCTCGCCGGCCTCCGCGCGGCTGCCCAAGCGGGCATGCACGACGTCCGCCACCGAGTACGCCATCGTAGGCGCTGAGCCTGGACGCGCACCGGGAACGGTCGTCACGAGCCGCCCGCCGTCGTCGATGCCGGCGCCTCGCCGCCGCGCCACCTTGCCGTCGGGGGTGTGCACGTCGACGAGGCTGCCGATCGTGCGACAGTGTCGACGCACGCTCTCGCGGGCGGCCGCGAGCGCCACGGGTTCGCACCAGGCACGCGCGGCACGGGCGACGTGCGCAGCGACGGCCGCGAGCACCTCGTCACGCGCGGCGTCCAACCCGACGAGTGACGTCGACGTCGCCGTGTCGACGGGCAACTCGCCGCGCTGCTGAGCCACGTTCACCCCGACGCCCGCGACGACGAGGTTGCCCGGCGCCACCTGACACAGGACGCCGGCGACCTTGCGCCAGTCGCCGCTCGCCCCGCCGGTGCCCGG
This sequence comes from Dermacoccus sp. GAS27A, assembly GCF_044909235.1. Lineage (NCBI taxonomy): Bacteria > Bacillati > Actinomycetota > Actinomycetes > Micrococcales > Dermacoccaceae > Dermacoccus > Dermacoccus sp. GAS27A. Next base: position 157,266 of record NZ_JBIYDW010000003.1, read on the forward strand.
GCCGGCGTCGACGCCGCTCTCGTCGCCGTCGTCATCCCACACCAGGACGTCGTTGGGCCACTTCGTGACGAACTCGACGTCCGCCCCGCGCTCGTCGGCCAGCTGCGCGAGGGCGGCGCGCACGGCGTCACCGACGAACAACGGCACCCAACCCCACGTCGCCGCGTCCCGTGGCAGCGGCAGCGTCATCGAGACGGTGACGGCGGCGCCCGCGGGCGTCACCCAGGCCCGATCGAGGCGTCCGCGCCCGGCGCGCTGGCGATGGGCGGCCACGAGGTGCCAGCGCTCGGCGGTGTCGAGGGCGACCACATTCGTCGAATCGACCTCGTCGAACAGGTCGACGCGAGCCCACCCGTCGGCACGCAGATCCCGCGGCATCCCTGGCGAAAAGGCTACTGACGAGTTCGTGTTCGAGGTCACGTGACAAGGTTAGGCTGTCGCCCATGACGCTCGACGACGTGCCCCCGGACACCTGCCTCGATCTGCACACCACGGCCGGAAGGTTGAAGGATCTGGCGAACCGCACGGCGGAGGCGGTGCACGCCGGTTCGGCCCGCGCGGTGGAGAAGCAGCACGCCAAGGGCAAGCTGACGGCTCGTGAGCGCGTCGAACGGCTGCTCGACGAGGGCTCGTTCGTCGAACTCGACGCCCTGGCGCGTCACCGCTCGACGCAGTTCGGGCAGGACAAGAACCGCCCCTACGGTGACGGCGTCGTCACCGGCTACGGCACGGTCGACGGGCGCACGGTCTGCGTGTTCAGTCAGGACTTCACGGTCTTCGGCGGCTCCCTCGGCGAGGTCTTCGGCGAGAAGATCTGCAAGGTCATGGATCTCGCGATGAAGCTCGGCGCACCCGTCATCGGCATCAACGACTCGGGCGGCGCGCGCATCCAGGAGGGCGTCGTCGCGCTCGGTCTCTACGCCGAGATCTTCCGTCGCAACGTGCACGCGAGCGGTGTCATCCCGCAGATCTCGCTCGTCATGGGCCCCTGCGCCGGTGGCGCCGTCTACTCCCCCGCGATCACCGACTTCACCGTCATGGTCGATCAGACGTCGCACATGTTCATCACCGGCCCTGACGTCATCAAGACGGTGACGGGTGAAGACGTCGGCTTCGAGGAGCTCGGCGGCGCGCACACGCACAACTCGCGCTCCGGCGTCTCGCACTACATGGCGAGCGACGAGGACGACGCGATCGAGTACGTCAAGGCGATGCTCGGCTACCTGCCGAGCAACAACATGGACCCGGGGCCCTCGTTCGAGGTCGCCGCCGACCTCGAGATCACCGACGCCGACCGCGCGCTCGACACGCTCGTGCCCGATTCGGCGAACCTCGCCTACGACATGAACGACGTCATCGCCGCCGTCGTCGACCCCGCGGATCCTGACGATGCGGGCTCCGGCCCCGACTTCCTCGAGGTGCAGCCGCTGTTCGCACCCAACATCATCTGCGGGCTCGCGCGCGTCGAGGGGCATAGCGTCGGCATCGTCGCGAACCAGCCGGCTCAGCTCGCCGGCACGCTCGACATCAACGCGAGCGAGAAGGCGGCGCGTTTCATCCGCTTCTGCGACTCGTTCAACATCCCGATCCTCACGCTCGTCGACGTGCCCGGCTTCCTGCCCGGTACCGACCAGGAGTGGGGCGGCATCATCCGCCGTGGCGCGAAGCTGCTCTACGCCTACGCGGAGGCGACGGTACCGCTCGTCACCGTCATCACGCGCAAGGCGTACGGCGGTGCGTACGACGTCATGGGGTCCAAGCACCTCGGCGCCGACATCAACCTCGCGTGGCCGACGGCGCAGATCGCCGTCATGGGTGCGCAGGGCGCGGCCAACATCGTGTACCGCAAGGAGCTGACGGCGGTCGCCGAGAACGGCAGCGCCGAGGACGTCGAGAAGCGTCGCGCGCAGCTCATCGCCGAGTACGAGGACACGCTCGCCAACCCGTACATCTCAGCCGACCGCGGCTACGTCGACGCGGTCATCCCGCCGCACGAGACGCGCGTCCAGGTCGTCAAGGCGCTGCGGGCGCTGCGTCACAAGCGCGAGGACCTGCCGCCGAAGAAGCACGGAAACATCCCGCTGTGAGCGAGGCAACCGAGAGCCCGCGCCCGACGATCCGGTTCGTCAGCGGCGCGCCGACCGACGAGGAGATCGCCGCCGTCACTGCTGTCGTCCTGGCGCGAGCGGCTGCGGCGTCGGTCACTGAATCACCCGCCCCGGTGCGTTCCATGTGGGGACGCCCCGCGCACGTCCGCCACGCCCGTCCGCGCAGTTGGGCCGAATCGCGCCTGCCGCGCTGAGGCTGGCCTTCGGCGGATGATCGTCGCCCGGAATCGCGTCAGAGGTGACGCGATTGCGGGCAATGATGCTCAGCGCAGCTTGGCTTCGAGCTTGGCCTGGTAGCGCGGCGCCAGCACGCCGGCCGCGACGACGCGTTCGATGATCGCGCGGGCACCGCCGGTGTAGGCGCGGAACACGTCGACGACGGTGACGCCGTGCTCGGGCACGTCGACGACGTCGACCATGTCGCCCGCCGTGATCGTCCCGGGCTCGACGACGCGGGTGTACGCGCCGGGCCGTCCGTGGTCGGTGAAGCGCTTGACCCAGCGCGGCTCGTCGATCGCCCAGGCGAAGGTTCGGCAGGGAACGCGGGGGCCGGTCACCTCGAGCAGCGCCGTGCCCATGCGCCAGCGGGTGCCGATGACGGCGTCGTCGACGCGGACGCCCCGCGTCGTGACGTTCTCGCCGAAGGCCCCGTCGGGAATCGAACGCCCCAGCTCGGCGCCCCAGTGGTCGAGCTCTTCACGCGCGACCACGTACACCGCCTGCTCGCTGCCCCCGTGATGCTCGAGATCACCGACGTGGTCACCGCTGACGCCGCTGCGCCCACCCGCCTCGCGCGGGCCGGGGTCGACGACGCCGATGCTCGCGACGGGTCGCTTGCGCATCCCCGTGAGGTGCTTCTTCGCATCCCACACCTCTGGTCGGCCGATCTGGACACCGACGACGACGAGCTCTCCACCTGCGGTGGGTGACGTGGCGTCGGCCCGCGCCGCTGAGGTGGAAGCCAAGTCCGTGGACGCCGCGGTGGAGCTCACGGACTCCGCCGAGCCGGATGTCGGTGACGCGGCCGTCGTCGCGGTGGATTTCGCCTGCTCCTCCGAGCCCGATGCCGAGGCCTCGGCCGACGCCCTCTGCCCCGCTGCCGCCGCCTTCACCACACCCGCCGCAGCGGGCCGGGCGTCAGGATCGGCGTGAGATGGACTCATCGGCGGCGTCGTCATGGGCGTCAATGTACTTGCGCGCTTTGACGTGCGTCGCGTTGGATCGGTACATGAGCACCTCGAGCGAGCCCCGCGCCACGACCCGTCTCGACGAGATCGCGGACGGCTACCTCGACGCGTCCGTCGCGCTGTCGCCGATCGAGGCAACGGCGCTCGGCATCCCGGGCCAGGATCATCTGCTCGACGACTTCTCCCCCGACGGCTACGCGGCCGCGTCCGATCTGCGTCGCTCGACGTTGTCGGCGCTGCGCACCGCGTCGGCGCAGGACGACGTGGACGCCGTGACGCTCGCCGCGCTGCAGGAGCGCCTCGAGCTCGCCGAGGAGATCCACGACGCCGGCTACGACCTCGCCGACCTCAACGTCATCGCGTCGCCGCTGCAGATGATGCGCGACACCTTCGACCTCATGCCGACCGACAGCGACGAGGACTGGGAGACGATCGCGGACCGGCTGCGCGCCGTCCCCGAGGCGCTCGACGGCTGGTTCGCGTCGCTCGATCACGCCGCGTCGCAGGGCATCGTCGCGGCGCAGCGCCAGATCGAACGCTGCAGCGAGCAATGCGCCGAGCACGGCGGACGCGACGGGTACTTCCTCTCGCTCGCCGAGCGCGCCGCCGTCGAGGGTGGTGGCGATGCCAGCGCGGTGCAGGACGAGGTGCGCGAGGCTGCCGCGCTCGCCGCGCGGGCCTACGCCGACGCAGGGGCGCGGCTGCGCGACGAACTGCTGCCGCGCGCGCCCGAGCACGACGGGGTGGGGCGTGAGCGGTATGCGCTGCACAGCCGCGAGTTCCTCGGCGCACGGGTCGACCTCGAGGAGACCTACCGCTGGGGTCAGGACGAACTCGCGCGCATCACCGACGAGATGTCGCGCCTCGCCGAACGCATCGCGCCCGGCGCCGGCGTCAAGGGCGCGATGGCCGCCCTCGACGCCGACGACGCGTACGCCCTGCACGGCACCGACGCGCTGCGCGCCTGGATGCAGGCGAGCGCTGACACCGCCGTCAGCGCTCTGGCGGACACGCACTTCGACATCCCCGACCCGGTGCGTCGCATCGAGTGCATGATCGCGCCCACGTCCTCGGGCGGCATCTACTACACCGGCCCGAGCGAGGATTTCTCCCGCCCCGGACGCATGTGGTGGGCGGTGCCGAAGGGCGTCGAACGGTTCGGCACGTGGCGCGAACTGACGACCGTCTACCACGAGGGCGTCCCCGGCCATCACCTGCAGATCGGGCAGACGATGTACCGCTCGGGCCTGCTCAACCGGTGGCGCCGCATGGGGTCGTGGGCGTCCGGGCACGCGGAGGGCTGGGCCCTGTACGCCGAGCGCCTCATGGACGAGCTCGGCTTCCACACGGACGACGCCACCCGCCTCGGCATGCTCGACGGGCAGTCGCTGCGCGCCGCGCGCGTCATCGTCGACATCGGCGTGCACTGCGGTTTCGAGGCTCCCGCCGAGGTTGGTGGGGGCGCCTGGACGTACGACAAGGCGTGGGCATTCCTGTCGGCGCACGCCGACATGGCCGAGGGCTTCCTGCGCTTCGAGCTCGACCGCTACCTCGGCTGGCCGGGGCAGGCGCCGTCGTACTCGATCGGCGAGCGCCTGTGGCTGTCGCTGCGCGAGGAGACGCGTCGTCGCGAGGGCGCAGCCTTCGACCTCAAGGCCTTCCACCGTCGCGCCCTCGACATCGGCGGCGTCGGCCTCGACGTCCTGCGCGACGCCATCCTCGCCCCCTGACCCACCTGCGATTCCTCACCACCTTCGCGATTCGCGTCCCCATCGGCGAACCGCGTCCACCTTCGCGCCTCTGACCGAATGTGGACGAAAAACGCAGATGAGGACGGGAATCGCAGATGCGGCGGGCCCCATGCGTGCCTGACGGGGTGGGAGCGGGGGCGCCGGTAGGCTGGCGCAAGCCGATGTCCCCAACCTTCGGAGCGCTACGCCACCATGTCGCCCACCCAGTCGAGCCTCGCCACGACCTCGCCCTACTCGATCGTCGCCGTCGACGCTGACGAGTTCGTCCGGACGATCCACGACGCGGGCGCGCGCGTGCCCGTCGAGCAGTCGCCCGAGTGGGCGCGCTACGACGATTCGCTGCCGGGCCGCCGTCACTGGCGCTACCTGCTCGTCCACGACGCCGCGGGCGCCCACGTCGCCGCACTGAGCCTGACGGAGTTCGCCGGCCGCGCGCTCGTGCAGCTGTGGGGCAAGTTCGCCCCGATCTGGCTGACGCACGCGGCGCCCAGCGCCGCTGACGAGCGCGCCCTGCGCGACGCCCTGGCCGCGTACGTCAAGGCCGAGCACCCCAGGGCGGCACTCGTCCGCCTGCACGCCACGCACGCGGCGCCCGACCTCATCGAGCCGCTCACCGAGGTCTTCTACGACCGTACGCTCGTGCTCGACCTCTCGCTCAGCGAGGACGAGCTGATGGCGTCGATGTCGAAGAACGGCCGCCGTGACCTGCGGTACGGGCTCAAGAACGACGCCCTGGTCTTCACCGACGAGACGGGCATCAGCGAACAGGACTTCGCCGAGCAGGTCTTCCCCGTCTTCACCGAGACCGCCGAACGCGGCCACTTCGACCTGCGTCCCGCGCAGTTCTACTTCAACATGCTCTCCCAGCTCGGCCCCGACATCTGCCGCCTCTACACGGTGCGAGACACCTCTGCGGGCGGCGCCGTCGTCGCGTGGGCGCTCGTCACCATCTATGACGGCGAGGCGCGCTACTTCTACGCCGCGACGAGCGCGGCCGCCCGCAAGAGCTTCGCTGCCAACCGCATGGTCTGGGAGTGCATGCTCGCGGCGAAGAGCCGCGGCGCGTCGACGTTCGACTTCATGGGGCTGGGCAGCGACCGCGCGCCCGCGCTCAGCTCGCTCGACGGTTTCAAGCTCAAGTTCGGCAAGGACGGCGCGCGTGACGTCCCGGGCCCGTGGGATCTCGTCGTGCGCCCGCAGGTGCTCTCCGCGTACCGTGCGTCGACGAAGGCCAAGGCCCTCGTGCGTGACGCCCGCAGCAAGGGTCCGAGCACCGTTCGCAGCCTGCCGTCGCAGACGATGCGCACCGCCTCGTCCGCCGCCACCGCCCTCGCCGCGAAGGTCGCCGGCCCCGCACGCGGTGCGACGCCGGGTCAGGGCGGCACTCCCGCGGTGCTGCCGGTCGTGCTCGACTTCACCCTCTCCGGCTACGCCCTGGCGCGCGCGTTCCACGAGCGTTACGGCCTGACGAGCGTCCTCGTCGTCCCGTTCACGACGGGCGCGACGGCCGACTCAACGCTGTTCCACGACACGCGAGAACTCGGGTTCGCCGCGATCAACGACCACGACCTCGTCCTCACCGAGATCCGCCGTATCGCGGCTGAGAACCCCGACCTGACGATCATTCCGCTGACGAACAACGACGGCTACGTGCAGTCGTTGTCGGCGAAGCGCGACACGCTCGGCACCAACGTCGTCGTGCCACACGAGAGCCCCGCGATGCTCGAGCGCATCTCCGACAAGAACCACTTCAACGCCGTCTGCGCCGAGGCGGGCGTCGCGACGCCGGGCACCGTCGTCCTCGACTTCGCCATCGGGCGCCCGAGCGCCGACGACGTCACCTTCCCCTACCCGATCATCGTCAAGCCCGCCGATTCGGCACTGCACAACGCCTTGTCGATGCCGGGCAAGAAGAAGCTGTACGAGGTCGACTCGCGCGACGAGCTCGACGCGCTCATCACCCGCCTCGTCGACGCGGGCTTCACCGGCGAGATGCTCGCGCAGGATCTCATCCCCGGCGACGAGATCCTGTCGGTCACGATGTACCGCGCGAAGAACGGCGAGATGACGCTGGCGCGCACGTCGCGGGTGCTCCTGCAGGATCCGCGCCCGGCCTACCTCGGCATCCCCGACGTCCAGGTCGTGCAGGACATGCCCGACGTCGTCGAAGCCTCGCGCCGCATCCTCGAGACGGCCGACTATCACGGCTTCGCCAACCTCGACGCCATCCGCGACCCGCGTGACGGTTCCGTCAAGTTCTTCGAGGTCAACCCGCGCTACGGACGCAACTGCTACTACGCCACCGGTTCGGGGGCGAACGTCGCCGAGCAGCTCGTCAGCGACCTCGTCGAGAACTCCCCCGTCACCGCGCCGGCGCCGTCCGACGACCTCGTCTACACCGTCCTGCCGCCGCAGACCATCGCGCGTCTGCTGCCGAAGGGCGCAGAGCGCGACGCCGCCGCGGCGCTCGTCAAGCGCGGACGCTGGGCCGACCCGCTCAAGTACGACGGGGAGCGCAACCCGAAGCACAAGGCGTACGCGCAGATCGCGGCGTGGAACCACGTGCGCGCCTACCGCGGCGCGCCGCGCATCATCGGGGGCTGACGGCTCACGCTGCCCGACCCTCACCCACTCATCGAATGGAGCCCGGCATCGGTCCTCACCGATGCCGGGCTTCGTCATGCTCCCACCGGCCGCGCCACAACCCTCCCCGTCCGAGACGCAACGAGAGCTGCATCACGTCGATGTGACCTGCATCATGTACAGTTTGGTCTGACCAATAATGGTCCGACCAAAGCTGAGCCAGCCTCCCCACCCCCGCAAGGAGTCCGCGTGATCACCTACACCGCGACCCCCGACGCCGTCGGCGACAGCCTGGCACTGTCCGCTCTCGTGGGCTCGTTGCCCCTCCTCACGTTCTTCGCGATGCTGTTGATCGCCAAGGCCAGCGCCTACGTCGCGGGCCTCGCGAGCCTCGTCGTCTCGCTCGTCATCGCCGTCGTCGCGTTCGGCATGCCGACACACCTCGCCCTGCTGTCGGCGACACAGGGCGCCGTCTACGGTCTCGTGCCGATCGTGTGGATCGTCGTCATGGCGCTGTGGTTCTACCGGGTCACCGTCATCTCGGGCCGCTTCAACGACCTGCGCTCGATCTTCGACGCGATCGGCGGCGGCGACATTCGCATCCAGGCCATGCTCATCGCGTTCTGCTTCGGCGGCCTTCTCGAGGCCCTGGCCGGGTTCGGCGCGCCGGTCGCCATCACGGCGACGATGGTGCTCGCCCTCGGGCTCAAGCCGCTCAAGACGGCCGTCGTGTGCCTCATCGCGAACACGGCGCCGGTGGCGTTCGGCGCCGTCGCCATCCCGATCACGACCGCCGGCAACCTGACGGGCCTCGACCCCGCGCACATCGGTGCCGTCGTCGGCCACCAGGCACCGTTCTTCGCGATAGCCGTTCCCTTCTTCCTCATGATGATCATCGACGGCAAGCGCGGGCTCGTCCAGGCGTGGCCCGCTGCGCTCGTCACCGGTGGCGCGTTCGCGATCGCGCAGTGGTGGTGTTCGACGTACTTCTCGTACGAGTTGACGGACGTCGTCGCCTCGCTCGTCGGGCTCGCGGCCGCCATCGTCCTGCTGCGCTTCTGGAAGCCCAAGGGCGCCGACGACGTGCGTCGCAGCCTCGACATCGAAGCGCCCGTTCCCGCCGAGGCGCTCAGCGCCTCCCGCATCTGGATGGCCGTGCTGCCCTATCTGCTCGTCGTCGTCGTGTTCGGCATCGCGAAGCTGTGGAAGCTGGGCGTCGACATCCCTGCGAAGCTCAGCGCCACCGACGTCAAGATTCCCTGGCCGGGCCTCAACGGTGAGCTCGTCAACGCCAAGGGCAAGTCGATCTCCTCGACCGTCTACACGCTGCAGTGGCTGTCGAGCCCGGGCACGCTGCTGTTCCTCACCGGGCTCATCGTCGCGATCGTCTACTCCCTGCGAGACGGCGGCGGCCGCTTCCCGCTCAGGCTGGGTGAGGCGTTCAAGGAGATCGGGCGTTGCTTCTACACGATGCGCTTCTCGGCACTGACGATCGCGTCGGTGCTCGCGCTCGCCTACGTCATGAACTTCTCCGGCCAGACCATCGCGATCGGCGCGTTCGTCGCCGGGCTGGGCGCGTGGTTCGCGTTCCTGTCGCCCGTGCTCGGCTGGGTCGGCACCGCCGTCACCGGCTCGGACACCTCGGCGAACGCCCTGTTCTCGACGCTGCAGCAGACGGCCGCGGAGAAGGCCGGGCTCGACCCGCACCTCATGACGGCGGCCAACACCTCCGGTGGGGTCGTCGGCAAGATGATCTCGCCGCAGTCGCTGGCCATCGCGGCGACAGCCGTCGGCCTGCAGGGCAAGGAGTCGAAGATCTTCCGCGCCGTCGTGCTGTGGTCGCTCGGCATGCTGCTCGTGCTGTGCACGCTCGTCTACCTGCAGGCGCACGCCCTGTCGTGGATGCTGCCCTGAGTCAGCTCACCCTCTGACGCCCCGCATGACGGGCGGACGCATTCGGCGGTCCGCTCGTCATCCGCGACAATGTCGACGTGCACATCGCTCTCCCCATCTTTCTGCTCGTCGCGACGACGATCAGTGTCTCCGTCCTCGCGCGCCGCGTCGGCCTGTCCGCGCCGCTGCTGCTCGTCGCCATCGGCGCGGTGGCGTCGTACCTGCCGCAGGTCCCCGAGGTCCACGTCGACTCCGAAGTGATCCTGCTCGGGTTCCTGCCGCCACTGCTGTACGCGACGGCGATCCGCACCTCGATCATCGATCTCAAGCGCGACGTGTTCCAGATCGTCCAGCTGTCGATCCTGCTCGTCCTCGTGACGGCGTTCGCCGTCGGGCTCGTCTCGTGGTGGCTCATGCCCGTCGGGTTCGCCGCCGCGATGGCGCTCGGCGGTGTCGTCGCTCCCCCGGACGCCGTCGCCGCGACCGCCGTCGCCCGCCGTATCGGGTTGCCGCGACGTCTCGTCGCCATCCTCGAGGGCGAGTCGCTCTTCAACGACGCGACGGCCCTCGTCACCGTCGGCACCGCCGTGAGCGCGCTGACGGGGTCGTTCTCGGCGAGCAGGGCCGGCCTCGCCTTCGTCATCGCGGCGCTCGGCGGCATCGTCATCGGTGTCATCGCGTTCTACGTCGTGGAGTTCGTGCAGAAGCACATCCGCGACGCCGTGACGAGCGTCGCGATCAGCATCATCACGCCGTGGGTCGCCTACCTCCCGGCGGAGGCGATCAAGGCATCTGGTGTCATCGCCGTCGTCGTCACCGGCGTGCTGCTCGGCTTCAAGGCGCCGTACTACAACACGGCGCAGGCGCGGGTCGCATCGCGGATGAACTGGAACTCGATCCAGTTCCTGCTCGAGAACATGGTGTTCCTGCTCATCGGCCTGCAGGTGTCGATGATCATCGACCAGGTCCAAACATCGGACCTCGGCCTCCAACGCACCAGCCTGTACGCGGTCGCCGTCCTCGTCACCGTCATGCTCGTGCGGCCGATGTTCATCATCGCGGCGGCTTGGCTCGGCAAGGTCTCGCGCTGGGATTCGCGCCCCCTCAGCCTGCGCGAGGGCGCCGTCGCAGGCTGGGCGGGCATGCGCGGAGTGGTGACGCTCGCCGCCGCGTTCCTGCTGCCGCCCGAGACGCCGCACCGCGAGTCGCTCGTCTTCATCGCGCTCGTCGTGACGATCGGCACGCTCGTCATCCAGGGCTTCACCCTCGGCCGCGTCGCCAACCTCATGAAGCTACGCGCGCCCGACCCGCGTGAGGACGCCCTCGCGCGCGCCCAGGTCATGCAGGCCTCCGTCGATGCCGGTGAGGCGGCGATGCGCAAGGCCCTCGCCGACGACCCGGAACTGGCGGACACCCCCGAGGCAATCATCAAGTCGCTGCAGAAGCAGGACATGCGCCGCGCGAACCTGCAGTGGGAACTGCTCGGCAACAACGACACGATGGGCCCGACGCAGCAGTACCGCATCCTGCGTCAGAAGATGATCAACGCCGAACGCGACAAGGCACTCGAGATGCGTAACGAGGGCCGCGTCGACCACGAGGTCATCGACAGCATCATGATGCAGCTCGACATCGAGGAGTCGATGATCGTCACCGCCGAGGAGCGCAACGCCGGGCTGCGCGATGCAGGCCCGCTGCTCACGCCGGAGGTTCGTCAGGGCGGCTGCGAACACCTGGAGAAGGCCGCGCACGACTACGCCTCACCCCAGTCGCACGACGGCTGCCAGGGCTGCCTGGAAGAGGGTCGGACGTGGCTGCGCCTGCGCATGTGCACCGAGTGCGGGTACGTCGGCTGCTGCGACTCCTCCGCCGGTCAACACGCGACGAAGCACTTCCGCGCGACCGGTCACCCCGTCATGCGCTCGTTCGAGGCGGGTGAGGAATGGCGCTGGTGCTTCGTCGACAACCTGCCGGGCTGACGGGCGTCCGGCCCGCCTCGGCGCGCCGATATTCTTGAGCCCATGACCGTCCTCGTGCTCGCCTCGAAGTCCCCCGCCCGCCTCGCGACCCTGCGCAGCGCCGGCATCGAACCGTTCGTCCTCGTCTCCGACGTCGACGAGGACGCTGCCGTGGTCGCCGCCCGCGCGCAGCACGACGGGCCGGACGAACTCGCCGCCGAGGACGTGGCGCTGCTGCTCGCGAACGCGAAGTGCGAGGCCGTCGCGTCGGTGCTCGCGCAGGACGAGGTTCCGGCCGAGACGCCCGACGCGTTCATCGAGGACGGCGGCATCATCCTGGGGTGCGACTCGGTGCTCGAGTTCGACGGTGCGATCCTCGGCAAGCCCGCGGACGCCGCCGACGCCCGCGCGCGCTGGCACGCGATGCGGGGGCGCAGCGGCACCCTGCACACCGGTCACTGGATCGTCGACGACCGCGTCGAGGGCACCGGCGCGACGTTCGGCGCCGTCTCGTCAACGATCGTCCACTTCGCCGACCTCGACGACGCGGAGATCGACGCCTACGTCGCCACCGGCGAACCGCTGTGGGTGGCGGGCGCGTTCACGATCGACGGCCTCGCGGGCGCCTACGTCGAACGCATCGAGGGCGACCCGCACACCGTCGTCGGCCTCGGTCTGCCGCTGCTGCGCGAGATGCTCGCCGAGATCGGCGTCGCCTGGCACGAGCTGTGGAACATGGCAGCCTGACCTGGCTCGGTCAGCAGGGACCACCGCACGGGCGCGTGAGGAAACCCTGATCCGTCGCCCTGTCGTCAACCCCTGACGGCGAGAGCTGGCCGCACCGCGTCCGGCACAGGGCGACGCATCGAAAGGCCACTTACGGCCCCCGTGCGCCTGATCACCTGAGACACTGTCAGCGCACGAACTCATGGGGAGGAACACGATGGGCAACTCGCGCGTCGCGGCATCGCTGACGGCACTGACGTGCGCGGCCGCCTTCGCGGCAGCACCGGCGTACGGCGAGGACGCCACGACGAACACATTCGTTCCCGGCGGCCACGCGGTCGAGTTGTCCCTCGCCTCCGGCCAGGGCACGCCGCTGGCGCCGGGGCTGTACTCCTCGACGCTGCCCGTCGACGCGACGTCACGGTACGTCGAGGTCAAGCGCGGCGAGGGCGAGCGCCTCAGCGTCAGCATCAACGGCTCGGCGAGCTGGAAGGGCAACGCGTGGTCCGTCGACTCCGGCTCGCAGGGCCTGCAGCTCACGCTGACGACGGCGGACGGCGCCACGACATGCGGTTCCGACTCGGATTCGTTGACGAGCAGCGGCACGCCCGGGTTGCTCGCGACGCACGTCGACGTCGACGAGACCAAGACGGCGCGCACGTCGTCATCGCTCGGTTCGGGCGCTGACGCCTGCCTGGCCGCGACGTCGTATCGGCTCGAGATCAAGCGCACCATCGACGGCGACAACGCCACGCCCATGCCCGTGCAGATCGCCGTGAAGCGCACGCCCCGCGTCAACGGCACCGTCAAGGTGCCTGCGGGCGAGGTGCCCGACATGACGACGCAGGCGCTCGAGGCGTCCACGACGGCGACGGCCGGTGACGGCTTCGCCAACGCCACGATCCTGCGTCCCGGCGGGTACACGGTGAAGACGCCCATCGGCCGGCGCATGTTCTTCCGCGTGCATCTGTCGTGGGGTCAGCGCATGTCGTTCGGCTGGCAGGCGCCAAAGAACGGCACGACGTACAACCCGTCGCAGGATCTCAACCTGTCGATGCAGATGTTCAACCCCTCCCTCGTCTCCGCGACGCTGTCGGGCGCCGGGACGTCGTCGGGTTACCTGTTCGAGTCGTCGTCGGATTCGGGCTCGAAGGATCTCGGCGTCTACACCGCTCCGATCGACTACGGCAACGCGAACGTCGACTCGAGCGGCTCGGACGCACTGCAGTGGCACAGCGACCCGGGCTGGTACTACGTGGTGCTCGACGTGACGCCGTCGTCGTCGACGCCGAAGCTGCAGGATTCCTCGGAGTTCGACAGTGTCCTGTCCGTGCGCGTCACGGGGACGCCGAACGCGGGCCCGTCGATGGCGGTGCAGCAGCCCGAGCCGGGCAACGTCAGCGGCGTCGGCAAGTCGTCGGCCAACCCGCTGCTGTGGGGCGGCGCACTCGTCCTCGGCATCGGCGCGGTCGTCGGGCTCGGGTACGTGCTGCGACGCCGCGAGAATCACTGACATTCGCCAGGCGCCGTCAGACACGCTCGCTCTGGCCGCGTGAGGCTGCAGGTCAGCGCCTCGCCGGCGTCAGCCCTGCCAGGAGTACGAGCCGTCCTTCTCGGTGCAGGTGAGGGTCTTGCCGCTCGTCGTCTGGGCGGTCGTGCCGGCGTCGGCGTAGGCGCAGACGCCGCCGGTGTTGGCGAGCTGCGGGTCGTACGCGCCGTCGCCCGCGCCCCACGGCTGCCAGAGCGCGAACGCTGCCGCGATGGCCGCCGCCAGAGCGGCCGGAGCCGCGATCCACGCCTTGACGGTGGGGCGACGGCGCACCGCTGCGCCGTCGATGACCGTGGCGGGCGCCGCGGAGGAGTCCGTGAACCCGTCGAGGGCGCGGGCGGCCGCACCTGCCTCGAGGCGGACGAACTCCCCTGACGTCGTCATCTCGGGCAGGCGGTCGGGGATCGGGCGGGCCGCCCATTCCTGCCAGGCGTTCTCCGGGAGCATGAGCCAGCTGAGGGCGTCGCGCGCGTTGGCGGGCCGCCGGTCGGCGACGGGATCGGCGAGGGCGACGAGCAGGTTCCACAGCGAGTCGGGGATACCCTCGGGGCGCGGGGGCACGTCGTCCTTGCGGACACGGATGCTCGCTCCGGGTTTGATGCCGGTCAGCATGTGCAGGCCCATCATTCCGGCGGAGTACAGATCCTGACGGGGGTCGGGATCGTCGCCCTTGGCCTGCTCAGGCGACATGTAGCCCGGTGTGCCGAGAACCATCTCGTTGCTCGTGAGGCGGGGCGCGTCGACGCTGACGGCGATGCCGAAGTCGGTGATCCACGCGGAGGGGCGGCCCAGGCCGGTCGCTTCGAGCAGGATGTTGGCGGGTTTGATGTCGCGGTGCACGATGCCGGCGCTGTGGCAGGCGTCGAGTCCGTCGAGGATCTGGCGCATGAGTTCGGCGACCAGCGGGTAGGGCAGGGCGCCGTTCTCCTTGACGAGTTCGCTGAGCGAGCCACCGTCGATGAGGGGCATCGTGAAGATGACGCGGCCGTCCTCGCCGGCCCAGCCGAGGGGGGTGACGACGTGGTTGTGCTCGATGCGCATGCCTTGTTCGCGCATGAAGCGCAGCAGCGATCCGGCGTCGGACTGGCGCAACAGTTTCGCTGCGACGAGGCGGCGCGACTTGTGGTCGTTGACGCGCCACACGGACCCCATGCCGCCCTCACCGATCTGGTCGATGAGTTCGTAGCGTCCAGCGAACATCTCACCCATGGGTTCGTCTGCCTCCCCGCAGCCTGCTCGAATGTGGTCTCAGCTTACGTGACCACAACCAGGAACGAACCCGTGTCGCACCGAGACAGGCCCCCAGGGCCTGGCCGGAAGATGCGGCAGAAAACATTTGATCGATGATGTGACGAAGCCCCACGCGAGCTTGCTCGCGCGGGGCTTCGTCACATCATCGATCAATTCAGGTCGTTCGGGTGCGAGCCGATGCGGCCGTCCTTGTCGTCGAGGTCGCTGATGGCGTGGAGGTCGTCTTCGGTGAGTTCGAAGTCGAGGACGTCGAAGTTCTCGGCGATGCGGGCGGGCGTCACGGACTTGGGGATGACGACGTTGCCGATCTGCAGGTGCCAGCGGATGATGACCTGCGCGACGGTCTTGCCGACGCGTTCGGCGATTCCTTCGAGCACGGGGTTGGTGAGGATGTCGCCGCCCTGGCCGAGGGGGCTCCAGGCTTCGACGACGATGCCGTTGTCGGCGCAGAAGTCACGGACGGCCTTCTGCTGGAACTTGGGGTGCAGTTCGACCTGGTTGATGGCGGGGAACTCGCCGGTCTCGTCCTTGAGGCGCTGCAGATGCTCGGGTTCGAAGTTGCAGACGCCGACGGCGCGGATCTTGCCGGCGTCGCGCAGTTCGAGCATCGCCTTGAAGGTGTCGACGTAGGTGTCCTTCTCGGGCGTGGGCCAGTGGATGAGGTAGAGGTCGAGCGGCAGGATCGATTGGCCGCCGAGGCGTTCGATGGAGGCGTCGAAGGCCTTCTTCGTCGAGTCGGCCCCCTGGTCGTCGTTCCAGACCTTCGTCGTGAGGAAGATGTCGCTGCGCGGCACGTCGGAGGCGGCGATGCCCTGCCCGACGCCTTCTTCGTTGTCGTAGATGCGGGCGGTGTCGATGCTGCGGTAGCCGACCTTCAGGGCTTCCTGCACGGCGGCGGATGCGCCGTCGTTCTCGACCTGCCAGACACCGAAGCCCAACTGCGGCATCTCGATGCTCGCCGAGCCGGCCTGGAGGGTCACGGTGGGGACGTTCGTGTTCTCAGCCATGTCAGCGGTAACCACGCCGCGCGCTCTCGTATTCCGGCGTTGAGCGCTCGGATGACGTCGGTCCCGGCGCCTGAGGAACCTACCGCCGGGTATTCTCGCCGGTCACCCCCCGCGGCGATAAGGTCACGGACATGAGTTGTGTCACCAAGGTCCTGATCGCCAACCGTGGCGAGATCGCAGTCCGTATTGCGCGAGCGGCGAAGGACGACGGCATCGCCTCCGTGGCCGTCTACGCTGAACCCGACCGTGACGCTCTGCACGTGCGCGTCGCCGATGAGGCCTACTCCCTCGGCGGCTCGACGCCCGGCGATTCCTATCTCGTCGTCGACAAGATCCTCGACGTCGCGAAGCGTTCCGGCGCTGACGCCGTCCACCCCGGGTACGGTTTCCTCGCGGAGAACGCCGAGTTCGCGCAGTCCGTCCTCGATGCGGGCCTGACGTGGATCGGGCCGTCGCCCGCCGCCATCGACTCGCTCGGCGACAAGGTCAAGGCGCGTCACATCGCGACGAAGGCCGGCGCTCCCCTCGTGCCCGGTACGAAGGATCCGGTCGACGACGCGGACGAGGTCGTCGCGTTCGCGAAGGAGCACGGCCTGCCCGTTGCCATCAAGGCCGCCTACGGCGGTGGCGGACGCGGCCTCAAGGTCGCGCGAACGATCGAGGAGATCCCGTCGCTGTACGAGTCGGCGGTGCGCGAGGCCGTCACGGCGTTCGGGCGCGGCGAGTGCTTCGTCGAGCGCTTCCTCGACAGCCCGCGCCACGTCGAGACGCAGTGCCTCGCCGACAACCACGGCAACGTCGTCGTCGTCTCGACGCGTGACTGCTCGCTGCAGCGCCGCAACCAGAAGCTCGTGGAGGAGGCGCCGGCGCCGTTCGTCAGTGACGAGCAGCACGCCGAGCTGCTGCGGGCGTCGAAGGCGATCCTGCGCGAGGCGGGTTACTCGGGTGCGGGCACCTGCGAGTACCTCATCGGCACCGACGGCGTCATCAGCTTCCTCGAGGTCAACACGCGCCTGCAGGTCGAGCACCCCGTCTCCGAGGAGGTGACGGGTATCGACCTCGTGCGCGAGCAGTTCCGCATCGCCCGCGGCGAGGAGCTCGGCTATGACGACCCGACGCCGCACGCACACTCGATCGAGTTCCGCCTCAACGGCGAGGACGCAGGCCGGAACTTCCTGCCGGCGCCGGGCACCGTCGAGAAGTTCGAGGCGCCGAGCGGGCCGGGTGTGCGCGTCGATTCGGGGGTCGTCTCCGGCGACGTCATCGGTGGCGCGTTCGACTCGATGCTCGCGAAGATCATCGTGACGGGCCGCACCCGCAAGGAAGCGCTCGAGCGCTCGCGCCGCGCGCTGGACGAGACCGTCATCGAGGGCATGCCGACGGTGCTGCCGTTCCACCGCGTCGTCGTCGAGGATCCGGCGTTCGCGCCCGAGTTCACCGACACCCCCGACGCGCCGTTCAGCGTGCACACGCGCTGGATCGAGACGGAGTTCGACAACCAGATCTCGCCGTACGACGGCACGCCCGAGACCGCGGCCGAGCAGGCCGCCCGTCAGAGCGTCGTCGTCGAGGTCGGCGGCAAGCGCCTCGAGGTGTCGCTGCCGGGCGACCTCGCCGTGAGTTCCGGAGCGGGCAAGGGCCCCTCGGCCGGCCCGCGTCGCGCCGCACGCAAGGGCGGTGGCGGCGCCGCGGCGAGCGGTGACTCGCTCACCGCGCCGATGCAGGGCACCGTCGTCAAGGTGGCCATAGAGAACGGCACCACGGTCGAAGCCGGCGACACGATCGTCGTCATCGAGGCGATGAAGATGGAGCAGCCGATCACCGCGCACAAGGCGGGCGTCGTCAGCGGCCTCGCCGCGACCGTCGGCGAGACGGTGACGGCCGGCACGGTCCTCGCGCAGATCAAGGACGTCGACGCCTGACGGGCTCCGACGTTCGAACGCCCCGGCACGCCGAGCGTGCCGGGGCGCCTGCGTCTCACGGGTTCCTACGTCTCACGATGGACGCGAAACGCTGGTTGGCTCGATGCCCCGTAGCTCAGTGCGCCCGTAGCTCAGTGCGTGGGGCGCGCGTCCTCTGGCGACGCGGTGCCGAGCAGCACCATGCGCAGCGTCTTGTCGATGTACGGGCCGCGACGCTCCGCAGGCTGCGAGAGCGCCGACAGGACGATGCCCTCGATGCTCGCGACGGCCGTCTCGGCGCGCAGACGCGAATCGGAGCGCGCGCCGGTCTCCGAGGTGCGGCACACGATCGTCTCGACGATGCTGACGAGCTCGCTGCGCCACTCCCCCACGGCCGGCGCGAGCTCGGGCGTGCGCAGCGACTCGAGGGACAGTTCGAGGATCGCGACCATCAACGCGCCGTCGTCCTGCGTCACCCAGCGTTCGAGCAGGGCCGTCGCGAACGGTGCGGTGGCGAGCGGGTCGTCGGTGCCGGACGGGATCTGCTCGCCCAGCGCGCGGACCTGCACGGCCACGCGGGAGCCGACATGCGTCGTCAGGCCGGCGAGCAGCGCGGCGCGCGTGCGGAAGCTGACCGAACACGTGCCCTCGGGAAAACCCGCCTGACGATCGACCGCCCGATGCGTCAGCCCACGCAGCCCACTCGTCGCGAGGACGCTCGTCGCTGCGTCGAGCAGCGCCGTCCGGCGAGGGTTCTCGCAGGCGGCATCGCTGGGCGCGCTCGTCCTCGTCATCGCGTGCGGCGAGGGATCAGAAGACGTCGCTGCTGTGCAGACGACGTGCGGCCTCGGCGATCGAACCCGTCATCGACGGGTACACCGAGAACGTGTTGGCGACCTGGTCGACCGTCAGGCGGTTCGCGACGGCCATGCCGATCGGGTAGATCAGCTCCGAGGCCTGCGGCGCGACGACGACGCCGCCGATGATCGTGTTCGACCCCGGGCGGGCGAACAGCTTGACGAAGCCGTCGGTGATGTTGCGCATCTTGGCGCGCGGGTTCGTCGAAAGCGGCAGCGTGACGACGCGCGCCTCGATCTTGCCCTCCTCGACGTCGGCCTGGCTGTAGCCGACCGTCGCGATCTCGGGGTCGGTGAAGATGTTGGCCGTGACGCCGCGCAGGTTGAGCGGCTGCACCGCGTCGCCGAGGGCATGGTGCATGGCGACGCGCCCCTGCATCGCTGCGACGGACGCGAGCGGGTATACGCCCGTGCAGTCGCCGGCGGCATAGATGCCCTGCGCGCTCGTGCGCGAGACGCGGTCGGTGACGATGTGGCCCGAGTCGGTGAGGTCGACGCCCGCGGCCTCGAGGCCGATGCCCTTCGTCTGCGGGATCGAACCCACGGCGAGGATCGCGTGCGTGCCTTCGACCTTGCGTCCGTCCTCGAGCGTCACGACGACGGTGTCGCCTTCACGCGTTGCGGCCATGGCGCGGCTGCGGTTGAGGACCGTCATGCCGCGGCGGCGGAAGACGTTCTCGATGACCGTGGCCGCGTCGGCGTCCTGGCCGGGCAGCACGCGGTCACGCGAGCTGACGAGCGTGACGTCGGCGCCGAGGCCGAGGTAGGCGTGCGCGAGTTCGGCACCGGTGACACCAGAACCGACGACGATGAGCTTCTCGGGGACCTCGGTGAGGTTGTAGATGTCCTTCCACGTCAGGATGCGCTCGCCGTCGGGCTTCGCGGTGTCCATGACGCGCGGGGTCGTGCCCATCGCGAGGAGGATGACGTCGGCGCGGATGTCCTCGGTCTCGCCGTTCGTGAGCTCGGCCTCGACCCACCCGTGGCCCTTGACGCGGCCGGTGCCGCGCCGGATGCGCACGCCGACACTCTCGAGCTGAGCCTGGATGTCGACGGACTGCGCCTTCGCCAGGCGCAGGATGCGCTCGTTGACCTGGCCCAGGTTGGCGTGCGCGTGCTGGTTCTCCTCGTTGCCCTCGAAGCCGACGCCGAGGCGGCCGGCCGCCTCGAAGCGCGAGAGGAAGTCGGAGGTGGCGATCAGGGTCTTGGAGGGGACGCAGTCGGTGAGCACCGCGGCACCACCGAGGCCGTCACGGTCGATGACCGTGACCTGCGCACCGAGCTGGGCGGCGACGAGCGCGGATTCATAACCGCCCGGGCCACCACCGATGACGACGACAGACTTCTTCCGTGAGCTCACCCCCCTATCCAATCACTTGACGTCAAGAGACTTCGAATCGCGGGCACGTCGATGCATGTGGCGCGAGCAGGGCACGGCGGTAGGTGCGCCTGCAGGTGCGTCGGCGGGCGCATCGGCAACAGGGACGTTCGCGCGGTCGGCACCGGTTGTCGGCCTCGCCACGTACCCTGAAGGGGTGACTCAGCAGACCACTTCGCCCCTGTCCGATCCGAGCGTCGATCCCTTCGAGATCGCGCGTGACGCCGCGCGCGTCATCGCCGAACGCACGGGCGTCGAGAAGCACGACGTGGCGCTCGTCCTCGGCTCCGGCTGGGGCCAGACCGCCGACCTCATCGGCGAGGTCAAGGCGACGATCGACAACACCGACGTGCCCGGGTTCGGCGCGGCGGCCGTCGCTGGTCACAGCGGGCAGATGCGCTCGATCGAGATCGAGGGCAGTGGCAAGCGCGCCCTCGTCTACGGCACGCGCACGCACTTCTACGAGGGCAAGGGGGTGCGCGCCGTCGTCCACGGCGTGCGTACCGCCGCGGCGGCCGGGTGCGACACCGTGGTGCTGACGAACGGGTGCGGCGGCCTGCGCCCGGAGTGGGGCCCGGGCACGCCCGTGCTCATGAGCGATCACATCAACCTGACGGCCACCTCGCCGCTCGAGGGCGCGACGTTCGTCGACCTCACCGACCTGTACTCACCGCGCCTGCGCGACGTGGCGCGTTCGATCGACTCCTCGCTCGACGAGGGCGTCTACGCGCAGTTCACCGGGCCGCACTACGAGACGCCCGCCGAGGTGCGCATGGCGAAGACGCTCGGCGCCGACCTCGTCGGCATGTCGACGGCCCTCGAGGCCATCGCGGCGCGTCACGCGGGCCTCGAGGTGCTCGGCATCTC
This sequence comes from Dermacoccus sp. GAS27A, assembly GCF_044909235.1. Classification (NCBI taxonomy): domain Bacteria; kingdom Bacillati; phylum Actinomycetota; class Actinomycetes; order Micrococcales; family Dermacoccaceae; genus Dermacoccus; species Dermacoccus sp. GAS27A. The sequence continues at coordinate 178,282 of NZ_JBIYDW010000003.1, forward strand.
CCTCGTCACGAACCCGGCGGCGGGTATCAGCCCCACTCCGCTCGACCACGCCGAGGTCATCGAAGCCGGGCGGGCAGCGGCCGAGCGGTGTGGGCAGTTGCTGTCGGGCATCGTCCGGGCGCTGTGACGGCGCCGACCACCGAATCGATCACCGACGCGAGCGAGGAACGACGATGACGACCGACACGGCCCACCTGCTCGACCAGGCACGTGCCTGGATCGCCGACGACCCCGACGAGGTGACACGCGCAGAACTCGAATCCGTCGTGGCGGCAGCCGAATCCGGCGACGCTGCGGCGCTCGATGATCTGGCCGATCGATTCCGCGGACTGCTCGCCTTCGGTACCGCGGGCCTGCGCGGCGCGCTCGGAGCAGGGCCCAACCGCATGAACCGCGTCGTCGTCCTTCGTGCTGCGGCGGGGCTCACGCGCTACCTGCAGACCTCGCTCGGCAAGCGGGACGTCACGGTCGTCATCGGGTACGACGCGCGCACGAACAGTGACGTGTTCGCCGCCGACACCGCGGCCGTCGTCACCGCTGCGGGTGGGCGGGCGCTCGTCCTGCCGCGTCCGCTGGCGACGCCGGTGCTCGCGTTCGCGATCCGGTACGTCGGGGCTGATGCGGGCGTCATGGTGACGGCGAGCCACAACCCGCCGCAGGACAACGGCTACAAGGTCTACCTCGGCGACGGCAGCCAGGTCGTCCCGCCCGCCGACGCCGAAATAGCCGCGGCGATCGACACGTTCCCGTCCGCGGCGTCGATCGAGCGCGCCGAGGACGGCTGGGAGACCCTCGGCGACGACCTCGAGGCCGATTACCGCGACGCCTGTGTCGCCTCGATCACCCCGGGCGGACCGCGCGAGGTCGCCGTCGTCCACACGGCGCTGCATGGCGTCGGGTCGACGACGCTGCTCGCGGCGTTCGAGCAGGCCGGTTTCGCGCGCCCGACGCCCGTCGCGTCGCAGGAACAGCCCGACCCGCGCTTCCCCACCGTCAGCTTCCCGAATCCAGAAGAGCCCGGCGCGATCGACGCGGCGCTCGACCTCGCGCGCGAGGTGCGGCCCGACATCGTCATCGCCTCCGACCCGGACGCCGACCGCTGCGCCGTCGCCGCGCCCGACCCGAGGTGCGCGTCGGCTGAGGACCCCCAGGGGTGGCGCATGCTGCGCGGTGACGAGGTGGGGGTGCTGCTCGGGCAGCGTGCACTCGACCTCGCTGCGACCGGCGCGCTGCACGGCGTCGACGGGGGCGCGCCCGTGCTCGCCAACAGCATCGTCAGCTCGCGCCAGCTCGGCGCGATGGCGGCCGATGCGGGCGTCGCGCACGTCGAGACGCTGACCGGGTTCAAGTGGATCGCCCGGGTGCCCGACATTGCCTACGGCTACGAGGAGGCGCTCGGGTACTGCACCGCGCCGTCCGTCGCGCGCGACAAGGACGGCATCTCCGCGGGCCTCGCCGTCGCGGAACTGGCGGCCGGGTTGAAGGCCGAGGGCCGCACCCTCGTCGACCTGCTCGACGACCTCGCCCGCCGCCACGGCGTGTACGCGAGCGACTCGTTCAGCATCCGCGTCGCCGAGCTGGCGCAGATCCCCGCCATCATGGCGGCCCTGCGCGAACGACCTGCGACGCAGATCGGAGACGTCGTCGTCGCGCAGTTCCACGACCTCGCCCTCGGTGACGGCGGCCTGCCGCCGACCGACGGCCTGCGCTACCTGCTCGCCGACGGCACCCGCGTCATCGTGCGCCCGAGCGGAACCGAGCCGAAGGTCAAGGTCTACCTCGAGGCGATCGTGCCCGTGGACGACCTGGCGCCCGGCGTGGACGACGCCCTGGCCGCGGCGCGTGCGGAGGCGGCCCGCCGTCTCGCCGCGACGCGGCGTGCGATGGAGGAGCTCACCGCACTGTGACGTCTCACGAGAGCGCCGCCGAAGGGGCCCTTCCGACGAGCGACGTTGCCCCCGAGAAGGTTTCGACGACTCACCCGCCGGCTCCGGCTGACGCAGACGGGCCTGTCGTGGGCGCGCGGGGAGCGCTCGCCCGCGTCATCGTCGTGTCGGGGCCGTCGGGCAGCGGCAAGTCGCGGCTGGCTCGCCAGTTGTGCGCGAGCCACGGGTGGCCGTTCGTCAATCTCGACGACTTCTACCGCGATCACGACGCGCCCGATCTGCCGCGGTTCGCCTCGGGCGAGATCGACTGGGACAACGCCGGCACGTGGAACGTCGAGGCCGCTGCGCAGTCGCTGGAACGGTTGTGCCGCACCGGTGCCACCGACGTGCCGCAGTACTCGATCTCGCAGAGTCGTGCGACGGGCACGCACTCCGTCACGCTCGACGGAGCCCGGTTCGTCGTCGCCGAGGGCATCTTTGCGCCCGACGTCATCGCCCCGCTCGCCGAGCGCGGTGTGCTCGGCGAGGCGTGGTGCCTGCGTCGCAACCGGACGGTGACTGCGGCCCGGCGGTTCATCCGCGACGTGGCCGAGCGCCGCAAGCCCCCGCTCGTCCTCGTGCGGCGTGGGGCGCGGCTGTGGCGCGACGAACCTGAACTCGTCAGAGCGCACCTGGCGCGCGGCGCCCAACCCGTCACGTTCTCCGAGGCCGTGCGCCGCGCTGCGACGCTGCAGTCGTCAGCGCTCTGACGGGCGCACCTGGGCGGCGCTCAGGGTGCGCGTGCCCGGCCGCCGAACGCAGCAGCGTGGGTCACCGACCAGGTCAGGCGCGTCAGGCGCGGGCCGCGGCGAACCCGGGTTTGATGACGTCCATGATGATCGCGAGGCGCTCGTCGAACGGGATGAACGCCGACTTCATCGCGTTGACGGTGACCTTCTCGAGGTCGTCGAGACCCCAGCCTGCCTCGCTGACGAGCCCGGTCATCTCCTTCGTCATCGACGTGTCGCTCATGAGACGGTTGTCGGTGCTGAGCGCGACACGGAAACCGAGTGCCAGCAGGAACGAGATGGGGTGGCTGCGCAGCGACAACGCCGCACCCGTCTGCAGGTTCGAGAGCGGGCACACCTCGAGCGCGATGCGCCGATCGCGGACGAAGGCGGCGAGGCGTCCGAGGCGGACGTCGGCCTCCCCCGCACGAACACGCTCAGGCAGCGCGGCGCGAGCCTGCTCGTCGAGTTCGGGGTAGGCGACGCCGTCGATCGTGATGTCGTCGGTGATGCGCACGCCGTGCCCGAGCCGTTCGGCGCCGCAGTACTGGATGGCCTCCCAGATGCTCGGCAGCCCGAATGCCTCACCGGCGTGGATCGTGAAGTGCGCGTTCTCGCGGCGCAGGTACTCGAACGCGTCGAGGTGGCGTGTGGGAGGGAAACCGGCCTCGGCGCCGGCGATGTCGAAACCGGCGACGCCCTGGTCGCGGTAGGCGACAGCGAGTTCGGCGATCTCGACGCTCTTCGCCGCGTGGCGCATCGCCGTCAACAGGGCGCGCATGACGATGGGCCTGCCCTGCTCGGCGGCGCGTTCGGCACCGCGTCGGAAGCCTTCGAGAACGGCGTCGACGACCTCGGTGAGGGCGAGACCCTTCTCGATGTGCAGCTCCGGCGCGAAGCGGACCTCGGCGTAGACGACGCCGTCCGCCGCGTGATCCTCGGCGCACTCGGCGGCGACGCGGACGATGGCGTCGCGGGTCTGCATGACGCCGACGGTGTGCTCGAACGTCTCGAGGTAACGCACGAGCGAACCCGAGTCGGCGCTGTCACGGAACCAGCGCGCGAGTGTCTCGGCGTCGTCGGCCGGCAGCGCGTCGTAGCCGGTCTTGCGCGCGAGTTCGAGGACGGTCGCCGGACGAACCCCACCGTCGAGGTGATCGTGCAGCACGACCTTCGGCAGCGCCGCGACGACGTCCTGTGTGAGTGCCCGCGCCGCCGTTTCGTCCAAGCTGTGTGTCGTCGCAGAGGTGTCAGTCATGGCCCAAGTGTAGGGCTCACCTGCCCCGTCCCCATCTGCGATTCTTGTCCACATTCGCGATTTTCGTCCACCTCTGCGAACGGCGTCCACCTTCGCGATTTCCGTCCCATTCGCACATCCCGTCCCCATCTTCGATTTTCAGTCACTCTCGCAAGAGTGACTGAAAACCGCAGATGGGGACGAGAGTCGCAAGGGTGGGCAGGAATCGCCGAAGGGGACGGGAAATGGCGAATGTGGACGAAAATCGCAGGTGGGGCAGGGTCAGGCGATGCGGTCGATGACGATGTCGCGCGGCGTGGATGAGCCTGCGTCGGCGTCGGCGCTGATGTCGTAGCTGCGGTCGAGGGCGGCCACGGCGCGCTCGAAACGCTCCGGCGTGTCGGTGTGCAGCGTCATGAGCGGCGTGCCGGCGCTGACGGTCTCGCCGGGCTTGGCGTGCAGTTCGATGCCCGCGCCGGCCTGCACCGGGTCCTCCTTGCGCGCACGGCCCGCGCCGAGTCGCCACGCCGAGACGCCGACGGCGAGTGCGTCGAGGCGCGTCAGCACGCCGTCGCTCGGCGCGGTGATGACGTGCGACTCCTTCGCCACGGGCAGTTCGGCGTCGGGGTCGCCGCCCTGCGCGGCGACCATGCGGCGCCACGCGTCCATCGCACGCCCGTCGCTCAGCGCTGCGCGTACGGCCGCTTCGTCCTGGGGCCGACCGGCGCCGGCGAGCATCTCGACGGCGAGTGCCACCGTGAGGTCGACGACGTCCTTCGGGCCGCCCCCGGCGAGCACCTCGACCGATTCGCGCACCTCGAGAGCGTTGCCGGCCGTCAGCCCGAGCGGCGTCGACATGTCGGTCAGCAGCGCGACCGTGTCGACGCCGGCGTCGTTGCCGAGGTCGACCATCGTGCGCGCCAGTTCGCGGGCGTCGTCCTGCGTCTTCATGAACGCACCCGAGCCGACCTTGACGTCGAGCACGAGCGCGCCCGTGCCCTCGGCGATCTTCTTGCTCATGATCGAGCTGGCGATGAGCGGGATGGCCTCGACGGTGCCCGTCACGTCACGCAGCGCGTACAGCTTCTTGTCGGCGGGTGCCAGCCCGTCACCGGCGGCGCAGATGACGGCGCCGACCTCGTCGAGCTGACGCATCATCTCGGCGTTCGTCAGCCCTGCACGCCACCCGGCGATGGCCTCCATCTTGTCGAGCGTGCCGCCGGTGTGACCGAGCCCGCGGCCCGACAGCTGCGGCACGGCGACGTCGAACACCGCGACGAGCGGCGCGAGCGGCAGCGTGATCTTGTCGCCCACTCCCCCGGTCGAGTGCTTGTCGGCCGTGGGCACGCGCAGGGACGAGAAGTCCATCCGCTCACCGCTCGCGATCATCGCTGCGGTCCAGCGTGCGATCTCGTCCCGCGTCATGCCGTTGAGCAGGATCGCCATCGCCATCGCCGACATCTGCTCGTCCGCGACGGCGCCGCGTGTGTAGGCGTCGATGATCCAGTCGATCTCGTCGCGGCTCAACGTGCCGCGGTCGCGCTTCGTGCGGATGAGGTCAACGGCGTCGAACGCCTCGTGGGTGGAGGCAGCGGAGGTCATGATTCGCCTTTCAGCTGGGCGGCGGAGGTGGCGACGGCGTCGAGGTTGGTGACGCCGAACGCGTGCGGAAGGAGCTCGACGAACGGCAGCGGGTCGCGCCCGTCCATGTCGATGAGCAGGCCAGGTGAATCGACGGACGGCGCCACGGCGTGCTCGGCCAGCAACTGACGGCAGCGTCCACACGGCGTGATCGGGGTGCCGTTGCCGTCGACGCACGACAGCGCGACGAGCCGCTCGCGCGCCGCAGTCGCATCGACGACCGGGCCCGCCCCGCCGTCATACAGGCCGGCGTCGGAACAGTCTGCGCCGGCCATCACGTTGTCAGCCACACCAGCGTTCACACCCCCGCCGAGACCGTCTCGGTCAGACGTGTTCAACAGTGACGACACAAGCCCGCACTCGGCGCACAGCGCGACGCCATAGGCGGCGTTCTCGACGTTGCAGCCGGTGAGCACGCGACCCGAGGTCGTGAGCGCGGCGACGCCGACCGGGAACCGGCTGTAGGGCACGTAGGCGCGCCGCGACGCGGCGATGGCCTCGGAGCGCAGGTGCGCCCAGTCGGGTGTCTGCGCAGCCGAGGCCGTCACGCGTGAGTGCTCGCTCACCCGGCTTCACCCTTGCGGTAGACGTCACCGTCGGCCGCCGGCATGCGAAGGTGCTGGCTGGCGAACGCCATGACGAGCAGGGTCACGACGTATGGCGCCGTGCTCGTGAGGTTCGGGTCGATCGTGTTCGAACCGAAGTACCAGCTCAGCACGAGCACCGCCGTCACCGCCAGGATCACCGCCGGCAGCCAGCGACGACGCACCGCCATCCAGATCGCGCCGACGATGACGCCCGCGCCGACGAGCAGCAGCAGCGCATGCACCTGGTCGCCGCCGCGCAGCTGCAGCGCCTGCGTGTAGCCGAACAGCAGCGCGCCGAGGGCGGTGCCGAGCGGCATCCAGTTGCCGAAGATCATCGCGGCGAGACCGATGTACCCGCGCCCGCCGGTCTGGCCCTGCTGGAAGCCGTCGGAGGCGACCATCGCGAGGAAGCCGCCGCCGAGGCCGGCGAGGGCGCCGGAGACGAGCACCGCGATCGTCTTGTACAGGTAGACGTTGACGCCGAGCGTCTCGGCGGCCTGCGGCGCCTCACCGCAGCTGCGCAGACGCAGACCGAACGGCGTGCGCCACAGCACGTACGCTGTCGCCGCGATGAGCAGGACGGTGATGAGCGTCAGCCACGACACGTTCGTCAACAGGCCGCCGAGGATGCCGGCGAGGTCGGAGACGAGGAACCAGTGCTTGCCCTCGAGATCCGACAGCGCTGACGAACCGGGCACGGTGAACGTGCCGATGTCCGGCAGGCTGGGGCTCTGCGTCGCACCGCCGCCGGGCAGGCTCGAGAAGAAGCGTTCGGCGAGGAACTTCGTCAGGCCCGCGCCGAGCAGGTTGATCGCGACACCGGAGACGATCTGGTCGACGCCGAAGAACACCGTCGCGATGGCGTGCAGCACGCCGAACAGCATGCCGCCGGCGATCGCTGCGATGACGCCCGCCCACGCGCCCCAGTGGTAGGCCGCGTATGCCGCCGACCAGGAGCCCATGATCATCATGCCCTCGAGCCCGATGTTGACGACGCCCGCGCGCTCGGACCACAGACCACCGAGGCCCGCCAGCGCGAGCGGGACGGCGGCGACGACGGCCGCGGAGATCGCGTTGGCCGAGTCGATGTCGTTGACGCCCGTCGCGACACGCAGCACGGACAGCGCGACGAGGATGCCGAGCAGGCCGAGCGGCAGCAGGGCCTTGCGACCGAGACGGTGGGTGATCCCTGCCGCGGGTCGGGTTGCGACGGTGCTCATGCGCTCGCTCCTGCGGTGTTTCCGGCGGCCAGTTCCGCGGCGACGTGGCGCTGTTCGATGCTCTTGTCCCAGCGGCGCACGAGTTCGTACGCGATGACGACGGCGAGCACCATGACGCCCTGGATGATGTTGACGAGGGAGGCGTTGACGCCGGCGTTGATCTGCAACGCGTCGGACTGGCCGTTGAGGTAGGCCCACAGCAGCGCACCGAACGCGATGCCGATCGGGTTGTTGCGTCCGATGAGTGCGACGGCGATGCCCGCGAAGCCGAGACCGCTCTGGCTGTTGGAGCCGTAGTTGTAGTCCTGGCCGAACAGCTGCGGCATGCCGACGAGACCGGCGACGGCGCCGGACATCAGCATCGCGGAGATCGTCATGCGCTTGACGTTGACACCGCTCGCGACGGCCGCGGATTCCGACGTGCCCGTCGCGCGCAGGTCGAAGCCGAAGCGCGTGCGGTTGATGACGAACCAGTAGACCAGGCCGACGATGACGGCGAGGATGCCGAGGCCGTAGATCGGCCCACCGGACAGGTTCGCGAGCGCCGGCACGTGCGAGCTGTCGGGGATGCTCTTCGTCACCGTGGCGTTCGATCCGGGCGTGCGATCGGCGACCTTGTTGAGCAGCCACGCGACAACACCCGTCGCGATCGAGTTGAGCATGATCGAGCTGATGACCTCGGACACGCCGCGCGTCACCTTGAGCACGGCGATGATCCCGGCCCAGACCGCGCCGACGAGCATCGCGAGCAGCAGCGCGAAGATGACGTTGAGGAAGCCCGGGAGCCAGCCCTGCGCCGCGAAGAGCGCGGCGGCGAACGCGGCGACGCGGTACTGGCCGTCGACGCCGATGTTGAACAGGTTCATCCGGAAGCCGATGGCGACGGCGACGCCCGACAGGTACAGCACGGCGGTGTCGTTGATGATCGCCTCGGTGACGCCCGGCATCGGCGAGGACAGGAACACCTGCCACACCGGCCCGACGGAGTTTCCGAGCGCGAGCAGGACGATCGACGTCAGCACCACGGCGATGGCGATGGCGAGCAGCGGCGCGGCGAGCGCGACGCCGACGCGGCGGAGGGTGGAGTTCATCGGACGGTGTCCTCGCTCGTGCCGGCGGCGGTGGCGCCGGTCGTGTTCTCGGTCTTCGAGGTCGTGGGAATGGGTGCGCTCGAGTCGCTCGCGTCCGAACCGGCACCCGTCATCGCGGCGCCGAGCTGTTCGGCGGTCACGTGATGGGGGTCGAACTCGCCCGACAGCCGCCCTCGCAGGATGACTCGGATCGTGTCGGACAGGCCGATCAGTTCGTCGAGGTCGGCGGAGATGAGCAGCACGGCAAGACCTTCGCGGCGTGCGTCCTTGATGTGATCCCAGATCGCGGCCTGCGCGCCGACGTCGACACCGCGCGTCGGGTGCGCGGCGACGAGGACGCGCGGTGCGTGCGACATCTCGCGCCCGAAGATGAGCTTCTGCTGGTTGCCGCCCGACAGCGACCCGGCGGTCACGTCGATGCTCGGCGTGCGCACGTCGTACTCGCTGACGATGCGCTGCGTGTCCTCCTTCGCCGCGCCGGGCGTGAGGCGCCAGCCCTTGCTCGCGGGGGCCTGTCGCTGGTGGCCGAGCATGCGGTTCTCCCACAGCGGCGAACCGAGAAGCAGCGCGTGACGGTGACGGTCCTCGGGGATGTAGCCGACCCCGCTGTCGCGGATCTGCTTCGTCGGCCAGGTCGTGACGTCGTCGTCGCCGATGACGACGTGGCCGCTGTCGGCGCGGCGCATGCCGAGGATCGTCTCGACGAGTTCGGCCTGGCCGTTGCCCTCGACACCGGCGATGCCGACGACCTCGCCGGCGCGGATGACGAGGTCGATGTTCGACAGCAGCGCCGGGCCGCCGGCGCGGTCGGCGAGCGTCAGCCCGTCGAGGCGCATGACGACGCGGTCGGTGACGGTCGATTCCTGCGTCTCGGGGGTGGGCAGCTGCGAGCCGACCATGAGTTCGGCGAGCTGCTTGCTCGTCACCGACGCGCTCTTGACGCGGTCGATCGTCGTGCCGCGGCGGATGACGGTGATGTCGTCGGCGACGCCGCGCACCTCGTCGAGCTTGTGCGAGATGAACAGCACCGTGAGGCCTTCGGCCTTCATCTCGGCGAGGTTCGCGAACAGTTCGTCGACCTCCTGCGGCACGAGCACGGCCGTCGGCTCGTCGAGGATGAGGATCTTCGCCCCGCGGTAGAGCACCTTGAGGATCTCGACGCGCTGGCGGGCGCCGACGCCGAGGTCGGCGACGAGCACGTCGGGGTGGACGCCGAGCCCGTAGGCCTGCGAGATGCGCGTGATCTCCGCGCGCGCCTTCGCCCCGATGCCGTGCAGCTTCTCGGCGCCGAGGACGACGTTCTCGAGGACGGTGAGGTTGTCCGCGAGCATGAAGTGCTGGAACACCATGCCGACGCCGGCCTTGATCGCGTCCTTCGGCGACGAGAACGAGACCTCGTCACCGTTGATGCGGATCGTGCCCTCGTCGGGCTTCTGCACGCCGTAGAGAATCTTCATGAGCGTCGACTTGCCGGCACCGTTCTCCCCCACGATGGCGTGGATCGTGCCGCGCTCGACCTGCAGGTACAGGTCGGAGTTCGCGACGACGCCGGGGAATCGCTTCGTGATGCCTTGCAGGTCGACGGCGAGGGGCCCCTGCGGGGGCGCGCTGACGTCGGGCGCCGCGGCCGACGTCGTCGTGGGATCGGTGGTGTCGATGACGCACACTCCTGCTCGAACCGTGAAGGCCCGGCAAGCAGAACACCCGCTTGCCGGACCTTCACCGGGTGGCGACTCAGTTGGACGGAGTCGTGGGAACCGTGATCTTGCCGTCGACGACCTGCTTCTTCAGGTCATCGACGGTCTTGAGCGTGTCGGCGGACAGGTGGTTGCCCGTCGTGGAGAGCGAGACGCCGTCCTCCTTGAGGCCGTAGACCTTGTTGCCGCCCTTGAACGAGTCGTCCTTGACCGAGTTGACGAAGTCCTCGACCGTGCCCGCGCAGCGCTTCGTCGCGGACGTCAGGACGGAGCCGGCGACGGACTTGTCAGCCGTCAGGGCCTGGTCGGAGTCGACGCCGATGGCCCACTTGCCCTTGGAGTGCGCCGAGGAGATGACGCCGTCGCCCGACTTGCCGGCCGCGGCGAAGACGATGTCGGCGCCGGACTGGAACATGGCGTCGGCAGCGGCCTTGCCGCCGGGGGTGTCGTTGAAGCCCTTGCCGTCGGAGGCGAGGTACTTCGAGTCGACCTTGATGTTCGGGTTGACCTTCTTCGCGCCCGCGATGTAGCCGGCCTCGAACTTCTGGATGAGCGGCACCTTGAGCGCGCCGACGAAGCCGATGTGGCCCGTCTTGCTCGTCTTGGCGGCCGCGGCACCGGCGAGGTAGGAGGACTCGTTCTCCTTGAAGGTGATCTGCTCGACGTTAGAGCCGGCCGACGCGGGCGTCGCGTCGTCGATGATCGCGAACTTGACATTCGGGAACTTCTTGGCGACCTGGCCGACGGCGTTCGCGTAGACGAAGCCGACGGCGACGATCGCCTTGTTGCCCGACGAGGCGAGCTGCGTGAGGCGGTTGACACGCGCCTGGTCGTTGTCCGACTCGGAGGCCTCGGCCGTCGTGATCGACAAGTTCGAGATCTTCTTCTTCGCGTCCTCGAGGCCCTGGTAGGAGGCGTCGTTGAAGGAGTGGTCACCACGGCCACCCACGTCGAAGGCGATGGCGGCCTTGAACTGGTCGGTGCCCCCGGAGGACGAACCGGAGGACTTGTCGTTCGAACCACAGGCGGCGAGACCGGCCGTCATGGCGACGGCGGCAGCGATGGAAACAACCCGCTTCACGGGGACTCCTTGGGTCTATCGGAACGAAGGCCGCATCGTGCGTCAGCACCCGGGGCGGGCGAGCGACGTCCAGGCACGCGATGCGTGCTCACGACAGGCTTCGTCTTGGCAGAGGTGGCGCACGTCACGCCACCGGACCGGTTCAGCCTACCGGGGCCGCGCGCCGGGTTGAAGCGACAACGATCCGAGGTGACCGAACCGTTATTGGGCGCCGCCGCGACTCGATGAGATACAGCACACGCTCCGCCCCCGGCGGTGGGTTCTCACCGGGGCCCGCCGCGCCGCTCAGCGCGGCAACGGCGGGTCGGCGACGACGACGATCGGGCTCGTGCGGCCCGCGCCGTCATGATCTTCGACGAGGTCGTCGACGATGTCGACGAGCGGGTCGCTCAGGCCCGCAGGTAGCGCGCCGAGGCCCTTGAGCCGCAGGACCATGCCGTCCTCGCGCGCGACGACGTCGCCGAGGCATTCCTCGAGGGCGTCCCAGTTGCCGCCGAAGTAAGCGGGCAGCTCGAGCTGGCGCGCGAGAGTGCGCATGAGGTCGGGCTTGTCCGCCACCCCGGAGAGGCGCACCTCGACGAAGCACCACCCCGCGTCCTTGCACAGCGAGCGCAACTCGTCGGACGTCGGGCCTGTCAGCCCCCGCGGCACCCAGCCGCCCTGGCCCGCCTCGATCAGCCCACGCACCGTCGCAGCCGTCATCTCTGCACCCTCCGGAAGCTCTCGTAGTGGTCGCCCGTGTAATAGATGGTGCCGTCCTTGCCTTGGATCAACCTGCGAGCGCCGCGGTCGGATTCCCCCGGCGTCTCGACGGTGTACTCGTGGTACCAGCCGCGCGGATGCTTGGGCAGGCGGCCCTCACGGTTGGCGAAGACGATGCCATCGCGCGAGTACGGGAACGGTCCCCCTGCGTCGATGAGCTTCAGCGTCGCCCGCGCCTGCGCGGGCAGCTGCGCGACGGGCACCACGTCGGCGGCATCGCCGTCACCCGAAGTGCCCGAGGCGGTGGCACCCGAGGACGCGCGACCTGAACCGCCCGCGCTCGGACCAGACGATGAGCCTGACGGGCCGTCCGAGTAGGTCGCGGGCGAGAACTTCGACGACGGAGAGCTGCTCGCGCCGCCTCCTCCCCCGCGCCCGGTGAGGACAGCGAGTAGCGCGATGACGGCGAGGACGGCGAGCGCGATCGTCGCGATCTTCTGGCCGAGGCCCATTCCGGCCAGGGGTGACTTGCGGGAGCTCAGGGCCACCACGTCCTTCTCGTTCGGGGCCCGAGCCCGGGCCGGAGGTATCGACGATTTCTCGAGCGTGCTCATTGTCGCGCGGCCGCGCACCGCCGCCGCTCGTTCACCTCGGCCGGCCCGAGCGATGCCTCAGAACGCGTCGCGCGGCGTGTACTTGCCCCACACCGCGCGCAGGGCGTCGCTCACCTCGCCGCCGGTGGCGCCGACGGCGTGGGCCTCACGCATCGGCCACAGGACGTTGTCGGCGCCGGAGGCCGCGGTCTGCAGCTTCTCCAGAGCCGCGTCGACGGCACCCTGATCGCGGTTCGCCCGCAGCGTGGCGAGACGCTCGCACTGCTCGGCCTCGATCGCCGGGTCGACGCGCAGCGGCTCGTACGGCTCCTCCTCGTCGAGGGTGTACTTGTTGACGCCGACGACGACCCGCTCCCCCGAGTCGATCTGCAGCGCGACGTCGTAGGCGCTCTTCTCGATCTCGTTCTTCTGGAAGCCCTCTTCGATGGCGCGCACCGCCCCGCCCTTGTCCTCGACGGCCTGGATGAGCGTCATCGCCTCCTCTTCGAGGTCATCCGTCATCGACTCGACGACGTAGGAACCCGCGAACGGGTCGACGGTCTTCGTCACGTCCGTCTCGAACGCGAAGATCTGCTGGGTGCGCAGCGCGAGGCGGGCGGCCTTGGCCGTCGGCAGCGCGATGGCCTCGTCGTAGCTGTTCGTGTGCAGGCTCTGCGTGCCACCGAGGACGGCGCCGAGGCCCTGAAGCGCGACGCGCACGAGGTTGACCTCGGGCTGCTGGGCCGTCAGCTGTACGCCGGCGGTCTGGGTGTGGAAGCGCAGCATCTGCGACTTCGGGTTCTTCGCGCCGAACTCGTCCCGCATGATGCGCGCCCAAAGACGGCGAGCGGCACGGAACTTCGCCACCTCCTCGAGCAGCGTCGTGCGCGCGACGAAGAAGAACGACAGTCGCGGCGCGAAGTCGTCGACGTCGAGGCCCGCGGCGAGCGCCGCCCGCACGTACTCCTTGGCGTTGGCGAGGGTGAACGCGATCTCCTGCGCGGGCGTCGCGCCTGCCTCGGCCATGTGGTACCCGGAGATCGAGATCGTGTTCCAGCGCGGGATCTCGGTGTGGCAGTACTCGAAGATGTTCGAGATGAGCCGCAGCGACTCGGCAGGCGGATAGATGTACGTGCCGCGCGCGATGTACTCCTTGAGCACGTCGTTCTGGATCGTGCCCGTGAGCTTCGTGCCCGGGATGCCCTGCCGCTCGGCAGCGAGCTGATACATGAGCAGCAGGCTCGAGGCGGGCGCGTTGATCGTCATCGACGTCGAGACCTCGTCGAGCGGCAACCCGTCGAACAGGACGAGCATGTCGTCGAGCGAGTCGATGGCGACGCCCACCTTGCCGACCTCGCCGTGCGCGAGCGGTGCGTCCGAGTCGTAGCCCATCTGCGTCGGCAGGTCGAACGCGACGGACAACCCGCCCGTGCCGTTGGCGACGAGCTCGTGGTAGCGCTGGTTGCTCTCACGCGCCGTGCCGAACCCGGCGTACTGGCGCATCGTCCACGGGCGCCCCGTGTACATCGACGGGTACACGCCGCGTGTGAACGGGTACGAACCGGGCTCCCCCAGCCTCGTCGCGGGATCGAAGCCCGCCAGGTCGTTGGCCGAGTACACCGGCTTGAGCCCGAGGCCCGACTCGGTCGTCTGCTTGCGGTCGTCTGCGCCACTCATGAGGGCACTGTAACCCGCGTCACGTCCGAAAGGGCGGGCGGGTCACCCAGGTCACGTGCCCCGTCCGCCGGCGCAGGACGCTCTCAGGCGTGACGCGCTCGCAGCGCCGCGTTGAGATCGCGCACGAGCGCCGGGCCGCGGTAGATGAAACCGGAGTACACCTGGACGAGGTCGGCACCCGCATCGACGAGTGCGAGGCCGTCGTCGGCGGTCATGACGCCGCCGACGCCGATGATCGGCAGCTGGGTGCGCGCCGACAGGAACGCGACGACGGCGCGCGCCCGGCGGGTCAACGGGGCACCCGAGAGCCCGCCTGCCTCGGCGGCCAGCGGCTGATCCGCGCGCGCGATGCCGTCGCGCGTCAGCGTGGTGTTCGTCGCGATGAGACCGGCCACCCCGGCACCGTGGGCGACGTCGAGGACGTCCTCGAGCGCGTCCTCGGTGAGATCGGGCGCGATCTTGACGAACACCGGCGTCGGGCGCGCGCCGCGCTGTTGCGTCAGGCGCGCCTCGCGCGTCGTGATGGCCTGCAGCAGTTCGAGCAGCGGGGCCTTGTCCTGCAGCGAACGCAGCCCGGGCGTGTTGGGGCTGGAGACGTTGACGGCGAAGTAGTCGGCGAGACCGGAGAGGCGTCCGAGCGACGTGAGGTAGTCGCCGACTGCCTCCTCGACGGCCGTCGTCTTCGTCTTGCCGAGGCTGACGCCGACGGGGATCTTGAGCGTGCCGGTCGCGCGCGCGGCGCTCAGGGTGTCGGCGAGCGCCTCGGAACCGGCGTTGTTGAACCCCATCCGGTTGATGATGCCCTCGCTCGCCTTGAGGCGGAACAGCCGCGGCGTCGGGTTGCCTGGCTGGGGGTGCGCGGTGACGGTGCCGACCTCGACGTGCCCGAAGCCGAGCGCCTGCCAGGACGTGACGGCGACGCCGTCCTTGTCGACGCCCGCGGCGAGGCCGACGCGGCCGGGAAACCGTATTCCCGCCAGCGTCACCGGGCTCGACGGTCCGCCCAGGGCCGCGCCGAGGGCGTCGACGGCGAGGCCGTTGCCGGGCAGGGCGCCGAGCTGCGCCATCGCCGTGATCGTCGCGTGGTGCGCCGCTTCGGCGTCTCCCCCGCCGATGCGGAAGAGAGCGGGCCTCAGCGCCTTCTCGTACCCGTGGGTGAGCGCGGCGCGGCGGAGGGCGTCGAGATCGAAGTTCATGCGGTCATTGTCGCCGATGCGAGCCCGCCCACCACGCGGGGGTTCGGATGCGCGAACCCAACCGAGGCGCACGCACGCGACAGCCTTCTGTCCGAGATCCTCAGGTGAGGTCTTCGCGGCCGCTCAGTTTGAGCTGCTCGACGATCTTCTTGACGTCCTGGGCACGCTCACGCGTCGTGACGAGCACCGCGTCGACGGTGTCGACGACGACGACGTCCTCGATACCCATGGCGACGACGGTGCGCCCCGAGCGCGGCGCGACGACGCCCGTCGCGTCCTGCATGACGACGAGTTCGCTCTCCCCGAGCACCTTGACGCCCGGCGCGTCGGCCGATTCGACGAGCAGCGACGCGAGCGAGGCGAAGTCACCGACGTCGTCCCAGGTGAACGAGCCGGGCACCGTCGCGACGCGGCCGTCGACCGCCGCCGGTTCGGCGATGGCGTTGTCGATGGCGATCTTCGTCAGGCGCGGCCACAGCTCCGAGAGGCGGAACGGGTTGTCGGCGATGATGCGCAGGTACTCGGCCAGGCGCGGCTGGTAGTGCTCGATCATCTCCATGAGCGTCGCGGCGCGCACGACGAACATGCCGGCGTTCCAGGCGTATTCGCCGGTCGCGACGTAGGCCTGCGCCGTCGGGCCGTCGGGCTTCTCGACGAAGGCCTTGACGATCGTCGCGTCCGGCGCACCGTCGATGCCGAGGTTGTTGCCGGCGCGGATGTAGCCGAAGCCGGTTGATGGGTACGTCGGGCGGATGGCGACGGTGACGAGGTAGCCCTCGCGCGCGACTTCGACGGCCTGACGCACGGTGTCCTCGAACACCGACGTGTCGCCGACGACCTGGTCGGCTGCGAACGAGCCGAGGACTGCCTCGGGATCCCGCTTCTCGAGGATTGCGGCGGCGAGGCCGATGGCGGGCATCGACTCGCGCGGGCTGGGTTCGACGAGCAGGTCGTTCGGGCCGAGCTCGGGCAGCTGCTCACGCACGGCCTCGGCGTGCGAGGCGCCCGTGACGATGAGCAGGTTGGAGCCGCACAGCGGCTGCAGCCGGTCGACCGTCCCCTGCAGCAGCGAGCGCCCCGACCCGGTGAGGTCGTGCAGGAACTTCGGCGAGCTCGCGCGCGACAGCGGCCACAACCGTGTTCCCGATCCACCCGCGGGAATCACACCCCAGAAGCCCTCGATCGGGCTCGACTCCACGTCTGACATGACCCTTACCGTAGTTCACCCGGGCGGGCGTGGCGGGTCGAGGCGTGCATTCGCGTGGGGCCACGTGCTGTTCACCTGACGCTCAGCGTGGCGCCATCGCGCGGGTGCGCACGCGTCACCGTCGCGGGGTGTGCTGAGCACGTGCGAATTGCGATCGTCACCGAATCGTTCCTGCCGACGCTCAACGGCGTCACCACGAGCGTGTGCCGGGTGCTCGACTGTCTCGCGGCTGCCGGAGGGCACGACGTTCTCGTCATCTGCCCCTCCCCCGCCCCGACGCAGTACCTCGGCTTCCGTGTGACGACGGTGCCGACCGTCACTCTTCGCGCGTTCCGTGTCGGGCTGCCGACCCGGAGACTCGAACAGATCCTGCGCGATTTCGCTCCGGACGTCGTTCACGCCGCTTCACCCTTCGGCCTCGGTGCGCGGGGCTTGGCTGCGGCGCGCAACCTCGGCATACCGACGGTTGCCGTCTACCAGACAGACATGCCCAGCTATGTTGCCCAGCACGGGGGCCCGATCGGCCCGTGGGCGCATCGCGCGTCCTGGGCGTGGGTGCGTCACCTGCATTCGCTCGCCGATCTGACGCTTGCGCCCAGCAGCGCGGCGATCGAGGAGTTGACCGCTCATGGCGTGCCCCGCCTCGCTCTCTGGGGGCGGGGGGTCGACACGTCGACGTACTCGCCACAGCTCAAGCAGACACCGGAGTCTGCTCACTTGCGTTCGCGCCTCGCCCCGGACGGGGAGGTGATCGTCGGGTATGTCGGGCGGCTCGCGCCGGAGAAGGAGTTGCACCGCCTCGCGGAGATCGCAGACCTTCCTGGTGTCAGCCTCGCACTGGTCGGGGACGGGCCGTCACGCACAGACCTCGAACGGCTCCTGCCGCGAGCGCACTTCCTCGGGCGTCAAGAAGGGGCCCTCCTTGCCCTCAGCTATGCGAGTTTCGACTGCTTCTGCCACACGGGGACGAAGGAGACCTTCGGGCAGACGCTGCAGGAGGCGATGGCCTCGGGGGTGCCCGTCGTCGCGCCGGCAGCCGGCGGTCCGCTCGACATCGTCAAGCCAGGCGTCACGGGTCTCCTCTTCGACCCCGGCACCCTTGGAGAACTACGTCGCAGCGTCGGCACACTCGTGGCCGACGAGGGTATGCGCCGACGCATGAGCGAATCGGCGGCGCGCAGCGTGGCCGACCGCTCCTGGGCAGGTCTCGTAGGATCGCTCACCCAGCACTACCGGAGCGTGATCATTGCGCGTCGTTCCCCGGTGCACAGCCGAGCTGCCTGAAGTCCGCCCGCCAGACCGCCGCGCGACGCCCATGTCTGGATCCTGGTCACAGGTACGCGAGGAGCCAGCTTCCTCCGTCCCGTAATGTGCATGGTGACTTCCACGGGCCTGGCAAGACTGGAGCGGAATCTGCTATGCACGACATCGCCTACGACGCACGTTGGCACGGGGCTTTTGGCATTGGTAGGTACTCACACGAGCTACGCTCGCGCCTCACCGGCAACGTGTACGACATCGTGGCGCCAGGGGACCCCGTAGGAGCCAGAGGTCTGTTCGAGTGGGAACGCACCACCAGGCGCGCTCATCGGCAGAAGCGCATACTCCTCTCGCCGAGCTTCACACCGTCGCGCCTCTGGCCAGGACCACAAGCAATCACCGTGCATGACCTCATCCACCTCGACGTCTTCTCTGAGTCGTCCAGACCCAAGAAGCTCTACTACGAGCGTCACGTCAAACCTGCGATACGTCGAAATGATGTGACGTTCACCGTTTCAGAGTTCTCCAAGAACAGGCTGGTGGAGTGGACTGGCGTCGAGTCCGACCGAATCGTCGTCACGGGTAACGCTGCAGATACACGCTTCTCACCCGAAGGACCACGCCACGAACCCAACTACCCCTATATATTCAGCGTGCGAAGTTCCAAGCCGCACAAGAACACGCCCCGCCTCATCTCAGCGTTCGCCGAGCTACCGCGCGATGACGTTCACCTCGTCCTCTCCGGCCATCCTGACGCCGATTCGCTCGCGGCGGCCAGCCGGGGCGGGGTTTCCGACCGCGTTGTCTTCGAGGGCCTGATTCCCGACGCAGTCCTGCCGAACTACTACCGCGGGGCGTCCGTCGTAGCATTCACATCCCTCTACGAGGGATTCGGCATCCCTGCCATCGAGGCCATGGCGTGCGGAACCCCCCTGGTCGCCTCGAGCACGACCAGCCTTCCCGAGGTAACTGGCGGGGCTGCTCTACTCGTCGACCCAAGCGACGTGATGGAGATTGCCCGTGCGCTATCACGCGCCCTCACGGATGACCGCCTGCGAAAAGGCCTGCGCGAAGCCGCGCTGGGCCGCGCCGCGCAATTCTCCTGGGAAGACATTGCAAGCACAGTGATGCAGACGCTCTCACAGATACGGTAGCGAAGCTGGAGCCATTGGGGCCTATCGGCCTCGATACACGTCGAGGACAGGCTTGACGTACGGCTTCAAGAATCCGACCGCATTCCACCTGAAAAATCTGGCCTTATATTCGATCTCCCCCATGGGGTCACGGCGCCTGACACTATATTTGTCGAGCAGATCGGACGGCACGAGTTCCTGACCCACGCCGAAGCGACGGCCGAAGAGCGCCACGCTCAGCTTCTTGTCGTAGTGCCCACAGAAATGACACAAGAAAGCATCACTCAAACCATTCGCATAGTAATGCCATCGTGAGTTCAAGTCTCGATGGTCGACGACGAGAGCATCCTCAGCCAATCCTAGATGGTGCAACGCCCACAACTGAATATCCTGGTCGCCACCCGATTGCATGCCGTGAACGTCTTCATCCCACCAATCCCGCGTGGCCTGCAGATTCCCCTCCACGATCTCATCAAGGAAGCGAAACGTTCTCTGGTCGTTCTTGAGCATGAAAACGCCCGCGTTTATGCGAGACCAGCTACCATTCGGCTCACGCGGGTTCTCTGCATAGACCATGAATGATCCAGCAGCTTCAGCCCGGTCCACGAGCTCTCGCACACCATCGCGACCGAAATCGGTGAAGTAGACATCATCGTCCACCCAGAGTATCCAGTCGTACAACGGAGCGATTCGACGAACGATCGCCGTCTTGTAGAAGAAGACATCAGAGACTCCCGGTGCGACCGCAATCTCGAGACGATAATCCAGATCCCACTCGCGAGCATAGATAGCCTGGTTCACATAAGCTCGCGATCGTATCTCGTCACCTCCCGACACGATGCAAATACTCATTTTCGAAGCAGGTGAAGCGACTGGCTGCATACATTCCTCAACTCTCGACAGTCCGCCTGGGATCACTGCGGCCCTGAATTCACTTTCGTACCTGACGCCTTGGGGCTTTCCAGCAAGCCATAGGCCTCGGGGGTGAGCGCCCAAACATCCAAGTATGGTACTGTAACGTGCCCCTGGCGCTGCTGATGCAGCCAGTTGCTGAGTGTGGCCAGGCCGTTGGCGCATCCGGGAGCCAGATCGACCATCAAACGTCCGAGATTGTCGTAGACGAGGCAATGACGCTCAGACGCGATCAGAGCCTCGATCAGGGCATCAACGTCATTCGAATCCCCCAAGGTCCCCGGGGTATCGAATTCGAACCAGATGACATCGGCGCGCTCATCGATGTCAGTCCAGTGGTTCGCCAGCACATGTATGTCAAAGCCGTCCACGTCCGATTTCCAGACGACGAGATCGTTGTGATCCGTCATGTCTAGTAACTCAGCGGAACGCACCCACCTGGTGACGGCTTGCGCGTCGTCGCCACCCGCCCTGAATCCCCCCGTGCTGCCATGCATGGAGAACTCGACGTTCGAGCCGACCGGACCCACGAAGCCTTCGACGACTGTGGCCCTCGCGCCCATTCCACGCAAGTTTCGCTTGAGATACTGCACGAATCGCGGAGCGCCTTCCACGCAAATCACCCGGGTGTCTTCGTCAGAACTCAAGATCGCCGCAGCCGTGTCACCAACATTGGCTCCCACGTCGATGACGGTCACCCTGCGCGAGCCCGTGGCCAGGGCCGACAACAATCCGATGGCGTACGTGTCATACGTCGGATCTCTGCGTTGATAAAAAGGTAGATTGTGTTCGGGAGGCAAGATGATCGTCATATCACCTATGACGTGGGCCTGCTCCCGGCCGCGCCACACTCGGTATTTCACGTGCAGCGGGTTCGTCACGTACCCAGCCATACGCGTGATTGTTTCCCGCTGTCTCACGGTCAAACCCATGACGAGATCACCTCCGTTTAGTATCCGATCAACAATCTTTCGTGACGGCACAAGAGTCATGGCCATCGATGAAGACACCCCATAGAATTGCAGGCAATTCTATGGGGTGTCGAGTCGAGACAAGCGATCGTCAGTGACGTGACCTGGCTGTCCGGAAGTCGGCGTTCAGCTGGCTGATGACGTCGAGCGGGATCTCCTTCGGGCAGGCCGCGGCGCATTCACCGATGTTGGTGCAACCGCCGAAACCTTCGTGGTCATGCGTGTTGACCATGGACACGACGCGGGCGTCGCGCTCCGGCTGGCCCTGCGGCAGCTCACCGAGGTGCGTGATCTTCGCGCCCAGGAAGAGCATGCCGGAGGCGTTCGGGCACGCGGCCACGCACGCGCCGCAGCCGATGCACTTCGCCGTCTCGAACGCGCGGTCTGCCTGAGGCTTCGGCACGAGCTGGCTGTGAGCCTCCGGTGCAGCACCCGTGTTGACGGAGATGTAACCGCCGGACTGGATGATGCGGTCGAACGCGCTGCGGTCGACGACGAGGTCACGCACGACCGGGAACGCGTCGGCGCGCCACGGCTCGACGGTGATCTCGTCCCCGTCCGTGAACGAGCGCATGTGCAACTGGCACGTCGTCGTGACCTCGGGGCCATGTGCCATGCCCGAGATCATGAGCCCGCACATGCCACAGATGCCCTCGCGGCAGTCGGAGTCGAACGCGATCGGCTCGATACCGTCAGCCTGGAGCTGCTCGTTGAGCACGTCGAGCATCTCGAGGAACGACATGTCCTCACTGATGTCCTTGACCGGGTAGGTCTCGAAACGCCCAGCGGCGGCCGCGTTGTCCTGACGCCAGATCTTGAGTGTGAGATTCACTTGTAACTCCGCTGCTTCAGTTCGATGAACTTGTAGACGAGGTCCTCCTTGTGCAGGACCGGCGTGTTGGCGGCATCCTCGGACGCGAGCCCGTCCTCGCCGTACTCCCAGGCAGCGACGTACGCGAACTCGTCGTCGTGACGCAGCGCCTCACCGTCCTCGGTCTGGCTCTCCGCGCGGAAGTGACCACCACAGGATTCGCGGCGGTGCAGCGCGTCGATGCACATGAGCTCGCCCAGCTCGATGAAGTCGGCCACACGACCGGCCTTCTCGAGCGACTGGTTGAGAGTGTCGGCCGCGCCGAGCACCCGGACGTTGCTCCAGAACTCCTTCTTGAGCTCGCGGATGAGACCGATCGCCTTCGTGAGGCCGGCCTCCGAACGCTCCATGCCGCAGTACTCCCACATGATGCGTCCCAGCTCCTTGTGGAAGCTGTCGACGGTGCGAGTTCCGTTGATGGACAAGAACTTCTCGATGCGCTCCTCGACCGAGCGGCGCGCCTCGACGACGGCCGGGTCGTTCTCGTCGACCTTCTCGAACGGCCCCTCGGCGAGGTAGTTGCGAATCGTGTTCGGCAGGACGAAATAGCCGTCCGCGAGGCACTGCATCAGCGAGCTGGCGCCGAGACGGTTGGCACCGTGGTCGGAGAAGTTCGCCTCACCCGTGCAGTACAGGCCCGTGATCGAGGTCTCCAGGTCGTAGTCGACCCAGAGGCCACCCATCGTGTAGTGCACGGCCGGATAGATGCGCATCGGCGTCTTGTACGGGTCCTCACCGGTGATGCGGGCGTACATGTCGAAGAGGTTGCCGTACTTCTCCTTGACGGCCGCCTCACCCATGCGCTCCATCGCAGCGGTGAAGTCGAGGTAGACACCGCGGCGCATCTGGCGCTTCTCGCCGTTCTCGTCGACCTCGTCGACGAGCGGACCGACGCCACGGCCCTCGTCGCACATGTTCTTCGCCTGACGTGACGCGATGTCACGCGGCACGAGGTTTCCGAACGCCGGGTAGATGCGCTCGAGGTAGTAGTCGCGCGCCTCCTCCGGGATGTCGCGCGGGTCCTTGTCGCAGTCGGCTGCGTTCTTCGGCACCCAGATGCGGCCGTCGTTGCGCAGCGACTCCGACATCAGCGTCAGCTTCGACTGGTGATCACCGGAGACGGGGATGCAGGTCGGGTGGATCTGCGTGTAGCACGGGTTGCCGAAGTAGGCACCCTTCTTGTGCGCACGCCACGTCGCGGTGACGTTGCAGCCCATCGCGTTCGTCGACAGGAAGAACACGTTGCCGTAGCCACCCGTCGCGAGGACGACGACGTCGGCGAGGTGAGTGTCGATCGCGCCGGTGACCATGTCACGCGTGATGATGCCGCGCGCACGACCGTCCTTGATGATCACCTCGAGCATCTCGTGGCGCTTGTACTCCTTGACGGTGCCCTTCGCGACCTGACGTTCCATCGCCTGGTAGGCGCCGATGAGCAGCTGCTGGCCCGTCTGACCCGCGGCGTAGAACGTACGCGCGACCTGCACACCACCGAACGAACGGTTGTCGAGGTAGCCGCCGTACTCACGCGCGAACGGAACACCCTGGGCGACGCACTGGTCGATGATGTTCGTGCTGACCTCGGCGAGGCGGTAGACGTTGGTCTCGCGGCTGCGGTAGTCGCCGCCCTTGACCGTGTCGTAGAAGAGGCGGTACGTGGAGTCACCGTCGTCGTTGTAGTTCTTCGCGGCGTTGATACCGCCCTGCGCGGCGATCGAGTGCGCGCGACGGGCCGAGTCCTGGTAGAAGAACGTCTTGACGTTGTACCCGGCCTCACCCATCGTCGCGGCGGCTGAGGCGCCGGCGAGGCCGGTACCGACGATGATGACCTCGAGCTTGCGACGGTTCGAGGGGTTGACGAGCTTGTCGTCGAACTTGTGCTGCGTCCACATCTGCGCGATGTCGACGTCGGGAGCCTTGGTGTCCTTGATCGGCGCGCCCTCGGTGAAGAAGGCGTGGGCGTCGTTGCGCCCGCCCTTCTCCTGGGTCGCGGTCGGCGTGTCGCCGGAGCCGCCCTGCGCCGTTTCACCCATGGGAGTACTCATGGTGTCTTGTCTCCTGTCAGATGAGGTGGAAGAGGACGGCGAGCGGCGGGATGAGGAAGCCGACGACGACGACGACGGCCGTCAGGTGCGCCACGAGCTTGGCCTTCTTGCGTGCCGCCGGCGAACCGGTCCACCCGAGGGTCTGCGCCGCGCTCCAGATGCCGTGCATGAGGTGCATGCCGAGGGCGATCATCGCCGCGATGTAGATGAGGGCGACCCACCACAGGCGGAAGCTGTCGTGGACGAGCCAGTACGGGTTGTTCGTGTCGTCACCGTTGAAGTTCACCTTGGGCAGGGTGAACTGGATGAGGTGGAAGATGACGAACAGGAGCAGGAACAGCCCGCCCCAACGCATCGCCTTGTTGGCGTGCCCACCGAAGCCGAGCTGCGTCTTCTTCACGGCATAGCGCTGCGTGCGCGCCGTGCCGGCGCGCTGCCAGAGCTTGACCGCCGAGTAGACGTGCGCGATCAGCGCGAGGACGAGGAGAACCTCGATGATGTCGAGAAGCCCACGATGCGGGAGCATGGGCTCGCCGATCGTGCGCAGGTGATGGGCGTACGTGTTGAACGTCTCTTCGCCCCACAGGAGCTTGAGGTTTCCGTACATATGCCCAAGAACGAAGAGCACAAAGAAGAGTCCTGAGCCCGCCATCAGCGTCTTCAGGAAGAGGGTGCTCCCAGCCTTGCCAGTCCGCTTCGCGGGGAGAGTATTCGTTGCCACGCAGGGCACTTTACGCCGTCCGGGCGACGCCTCGGAGGCCGGGTGTTCCCAATGTGCGCAAATCGTGACATAACACACACGCCATAGGGCTACCTAAGTGGACGCTGGGAGGGTAGTGGGTGGTGGCAGGCGTCTCAGCCCTGGAGCGGGAACGCCTCGACGGGAGACCACACGCCGTCCGGCTCCTGGTGGTACAGGTGGAACTCCGTCACGGTGAAGGCTGCTTCGTACCGCTTGTCGGCCTCGAAAGCGCGTTCCAGTGCGGCGTCGTCGACGTGGTGGGCGATGGTCACGTGAGGGTGGTAGCGAAACTCGAGTTCGCGGCCCACGGGGCCGGCTCGCACGGCCGACTCCAGCTGCTCGCACGAGTCGACGCCCTGCGCCAGTTGGACGAACACGACGGGTGAGGTCGGCCGGAACGTCCCGGTTCCTCGCAGGATCATCTCGA
Organism: Dermacoccus sp. GAS27A; assembly: GCF_044909235.1. Taxonomy (NCBI): domain Bacteria; kingdom Bacillati; phylum Actinomycetota; class Actinomycetes; order Micrococcales; family Dermacoccaceae; genus Dermacoccus; species Dermacoccus sp. GAS27A. The sequence goes on from NZ_JBIYDW010000003.1 coordinate 203,225, forward strand.
AGGGCGCGAAGCCGCGCGCGACATCACGCAGATGCTCCGCGAACGCCGTGAGTGACACATCCTCCACCTCGGTCGGCGGCATGAGCGTCACGTGTGGCGGGACGGCATCCGCCAGTGGATCGCCGGCGGCGCGTCGCATCTCGCGCAGTTGCGAGAAGTACGGCTCCGGGATGGCGATGGAGACGCCCACGGTCCGCATCATCGCGACGGCCTCAGCGCACCGCCGGCACCAGGCCGACGGCGTCGTAGGCGCGGGCGAGCGTCGGGGCCGCGACCTCGCGGGCTCGTGCGGCACCGTCGGCGAGGATCCGATCCAGCTCCCCGCGGTCGCCCATGAACTCCAGGTACCGCTCGCGGAAGGGGCCCTGCACCGAGGCGACGACCTCGGCGACCTCGACCTTCAACGCTCCGTACTTGTTCTCGCCGGCGAAGCGTTCGACGAGCGCTTCGATGGGCTCACCAGAGACCGCCGCGTGGATGCGGAGCAGGTTCGCGATGCCGGGCTTGTTCTCGACGTCGAAGGCGACGAGGTTGTCGAGGTCGGTGACGGCCGACTTGATCTTCTTCGTGTTCTTCTTCGTCTCGTCGAGCATGTTGATCGAGGCGTTCGCGTTCTCGTCCGACTTGCTCATCTTCTTCGTCGGATCCTGCAGCGACATCACCCTCGCCGTGCCCTCCGGGATGTACGGCTCGGGCACGACGAACGTCTCGCCGAAACGGGAGTTGAAGCGCTGCGCGAGGTTGCGGGTCAGCTCGAGGTGCTGACGCTGGTCCTCCCCCACCGGCACGTACTGCGCGTCGTAGAGCAGGATGTCCGCGGCCATGAGGATCGGGTAGGTGAACAGCCCGACGCTCGTGTTGTCGTTGCCGCGCTTGCCGGCCTTGTCCTTGAACTGCGTCATGCGCCCGGCCTCGCCGAAACCGGTGATGCAGTTGAGCACCCACGCCAGTTCGGCGTGCTCACGCACGTGGCTCTGGACGAAGACGGCCGAGCGTTCCGGGTCGACGCCGCCCGCGAGGTATTGCGCAGCCGTCGCGTAGGAGCGTTCACGCAGGAGCGCCGGGTCGGGGCTGACGGTGAGCGCGTGCAGGTCGACGACGCAGAAGTACGGCGTGAACCCCTCCTGCATCCTCACCCAGTTGATCTGCGCACCGAGGTAGTTGCCGAGATGCAGCGAGTCGGACGTCGGCTGCATGCCGGACAGGATGTGCGGGCGGGTCTGGCCCGCGATGAGGGGTGAGGTGTTGTCGGACATGTGCCCCATTCTGACACCGCCGACGCGTCCGCGCGCGTTCGGATCGTCGACGTGCCCTACGCCGCGGCGGCTCGAGGGGTGACGCCGGCCGGCTGCGGCGCGAGCTCGCGCCCGCCTGAGGGGCGTGCATCGACACACAGGTTCGCACTTGCGTCTATGTTGGTTTCTGTTGAATCGACCGAACGCTCCGAGCCGCGGTCGAGCACGAGCGGGGCGCTACGCCCCGGACCATCGGGAGGGTGGATGCTCGCACGTCAGCGTCAGGAAGCGATCCTGCGCGGCATCGAGGACGACGGTGGGGTGCGCGTCAGCGACCTCGTCGAACGGCTCGGTGTCTCCGACATGACGATCCGTCGTGACATCGAGTTCCTCGCCGGCAAGGGGCTCGTGCTCAAGGTGCACGGTGGGGCGACGGCCGTCGGGGATCACCCCATCGACGAGCCTGGCTTCTGGGTGAAGTCGGCGATGAACCCCGTGCAGAAGTCGGAGATCGCCCGTACTGCCGCGAGCCTCATCGGCAACGGCCAGACGATCGCGGTCAGCGCGGGGACGACGGCCTACGCCGTCGCCGTCGAACTGCGTCCCGTCAAGCGGTTGACGGTCGTGACGAACTCCCCCCGTGTCGCGGAGCTGCTCTACGACCCGGTGCGCGAGGATCAGAACATCGTGCTCACCGGCGGCGTGCGCACCCCGTCCGACGCCCTCGCCGGCCCCGTCGCGAACCGGATGCTCGCCGACATCCACGTCGACACGCTCATTCTCGGCATCCACGGCATCGACCTCGACGCGGGGCTGACGACGCCCAACCTGCTCGAGGCGGAGACGAACCGGCTGCTCATCGCGGCGGCGCGCAAGGTCATCGTCGTCGCCGACCACACGAAGTGGGGCGTCGTCGGGCTGTCGACCATCGCTCCCCTCGAACGCGTCGACGTGCTCGTCACCGACGCTCAGCTCGACGTCGAGGCACGACGCCTCGTGAGCGACAAGGTCGGCCAGCTCATCGTGGCCAAGCGTGATGACACCCCAGGCGATCAGGCCGACGGGTGACCCCCACCCCCTCGAGCGCAAACGTGAGACACGCAACCGGGCCTTGAAGCACCCGCATTCAGACGGCCGTCCTAGACTGACCCCGACCCTTCTCACCAGTGATACGTCGCCACGGGGGCACAACGTGGGCGACGACAGGAGCACCCGTGACCATTCTGGACCTGGTTCGTATCATTCGGACGAACCTCAAACTGCTGCTGCTCAGCATGTTGCTCGGCATCGTCGTAGCCGCTGGTTACACCCTGACCAGGCCTGTCGAGTATCAGGCCACCTCGACGGCCCAGATCATGGCCGGCGCCTCCAATGATGCGAGTGCCGCCATGGTCAACCAGCAACTGGCCAACCAGCGTTCCGGTGCGTACGCCCAGCTGGCCTCAGGATCGGGTGTCGCCGACCGCGTCGTCGCCCTGTCCAAGGGGGCCCTCTCGCCTGGTGACTTCGTGCTCGCAGGCGCTGGATCTGAGGGCACCTCGAATCTGTCGCTGACCGCATCCTCGAGTTCAGCCGCCAAGGCGCAGCAAGCAGCCAACCTGGCACCCGCGGCTCTCTCGCAGGAGATCAAGCACATCGAGACCCTCAATGGCGCCAAGTCGACGGTGTACGACGCTTATCCCCTCTCACGAGCGGGCCTGCCGGCGTCGCAGACGTCACCCAAGTGGCCCGTCAACCTTCTCATCGGCGCCTTTCTGGGCCTGGTCGCGGGGACGGTCCTGGTCGTGCTGCGCAAGCAGCTCGACTCGCGCATTCGTCACACCAGCGACCTGGAGAAGGTCACCGGCGTGGGCACCCTGGGAGTCATTCCGAAGGCCAAGAACCTGCAGACCAAGAGTCGGGGAGGCCTGGGGGCGCTCGGCAGCACGTCTGAGGCCTTCCGAATGCTGCGGACGAATCTGCGGTATGTCTCGGCTGAGCAGCCACCCCGATCCCTCGTGATCACCTCGGCCGTCCAGAGCGAGGGAAAGTCCACGGTCGCGTCCAACCTGGCGCGCGTGCTGGCTGCCGCCGGCCAGCACGTCGTCCTCGTGGACACCGACCTCCGCCGCCCCGTGATCCACGAGACATTCGACGTGGACAACGCCGTGGGTCTCACGGAGGTGTTGACGGGCCAGGCCTCGCTACGTCAGGCGATCCAGCCCGGCGACCACAAGAACTTGTCGATCATCACGTCCGGACGCATCCCGCCGAACCCCTCAGAACTTCTGGGCTCGCGCCGGATGAGTGCCGTCATTGATGCCCTGGAGGAGGAGTACTTCGTGGTGCTCGACGCGCCACCACTGCTCCCGGTCACGGACGCCGGTCTGCTGTCGGTGGCGGCCAGCGGTGCGGCCGTCGTCTACCACCACGGCACCACGCACAAGGAGCAGATCGCTCTGTGCACCAAGATCCTGGATCAGGTGGGAGCCCACTACTTCGGCTCGATCCTGAACATGACCCCGCCGCGATCCATGGGTTCCACGGTCTACGGCTACGGCGCCGGCAACTACGCCACAGCCGGTTATGGATACGGCTACGGGTACGGATACGGACACACGGACGAGTCGGACGAGGCGTCCGCACTGACCCCGGCGCACGAGCTCGCCGACATCACTCTTCACGCACCCGAATCGACGCCCGCAGCGGGCCCCCAGGTGGACCGAGGCAACGCCGGGGTCCCTCTCGACACGACGAGGCACGACCCGATGCGGGGAGAGTCGTCGCAGGCGCCGAGCGCCTCTGCGAACGTTGAGCGCGCCCCCCGCCAGGCCACACCTGCGACGTCAGACTCCGACGGTGCGCCTCCGAGCCGCCGTGCTCGTCGGTTCAGCGCGAACGACGACGCCTGAGCCGGCTCAGCGCTCTTCGACCAGCTCCGTCAACCTCCGGATGAAGTTGTGCTCGCCGAACGCTTCGGCATGGGCACGAATGGCGTCCGGGTCCCACGGCTGGGAGCGCACGGCGTCCATTCCTCGGTTGATGTCGGCGGGAGCGGGCCGTTCGATGAACACGCCGTTGACTCCCTCTACGACGGTGTCGAGGTACCCCCCGGCGCGCAACGCGACGACGGGTTTGCCGAAGGCATTGCCCTCGAGAGGTGTGAGGCCGAAGTCCTCGTAGGACGCCGCGACGAGGGCTGCAGCATGGGCGTAGGCCCAGCGCAGCTCGTCGTCGCTGATGTCGGAGACGATCTCGACGTTGTCGGGGCGGCTCGCCCGCAGAGGCTCAGCCATCGGCCCTGCGCCTACCACGAGCAAGCGCTCGGAGCGCCCACGCATCGCTTCGATGACGGCGTCGACGTTCTTGTAGGGCATGAGGCGTGAGACGACGAGGAAGTAGGGGGCCCCACCCCAGTGCGCGACAGCGGCGATGGGCGTGCGTTCCCCCGCCTCGTCGACCCCGAACGGCGGCGGCATGACGGCGACGTCGTAGCCGTACGCGCGCTTGATGCGCGCGGCGATGACGTTGGCGTTGGCGACGTAGACGTCCGCGGTCGCAGCGGCCTTCGCGTCCCAGGCGAGCAGCGGGCGCTTGAGCACCTCGAGCACGGCGCCCTTGAGACTGCGGCGGCCGTCCGCGCCGAGATAGTCGTCGCTCGCGTAGAGCCAGCGGGCGGGCGAGTGGCAGTAGACGAACTTCTTGCCCGACGTCGGGAAGCCGTGCGCCCATCCGCTGGAGCTCGCGATGACGACGTCGGCATCGATCGTCATGCGGTTCGAGGCCCACGCGAGCAGCGGCAGCGCCAGCCGGTGGTGACGGCGCAGTACCCCGATACGGTTGAGCGGGGAGACGACGATGTTCTTGTCCGCGAACTCGGGGAACGTCGTCGAGGGGTTGTAGAGCGTCGTGTGAATCGTCGCCTCCGGAAAGGCGCGCGACATCGCGAGGACGACGCGTTCGGCGCCTCCGCGCTGCGTGATGTAGTCGTGCGCGATGGCGACGCGGGGCCTGCTCACCCCGACAGATGCCGGATGCGAGCGGGCCGGGACCGGACCGGTCGTGGCCTCCTGGGGTGAAACGCCGTTCGAGCGCGCGTCGGTCATCGTCAGGCTCCTTCGACGGCGCGGGCGAGGGCGGCGGCGGGTTCTTCGTCGGGCATGGGCCAGGGCGGGGTCGGTTCGCTCCCCCACTCCGCGAGGCGGTAGCGGCGCCAGAAGTCGCGCACCCACGCAGGCGGATCGGTGGCCGTCACCCAGGCGGGCAGCCCACGCATCGCGGCTTCGAGCGTGCCCGTCGAGAAGATGGAGACGACGGGGCGTCCCAGCTCCGCAAGAGGGCTCGACGTCGAGTCGAACGTGATGCCTCCACGTCGCATGACGGTGTGCAGCGCGCGTGAGACGGCGTCGTTCTCGTTGGGGTGGGGGCGGTAATCCATGCCGCCGCCCCCCTGGCCGCGACACGCCGACCAATACGTGCGCAGGGCCTGCGCCCGCGTCAGTTCGGTGCCGTGAAGCTGCCCCAGCATGACCGGCCGCTCGTTCGTCACCTCGGCACGGGGCATCCGGCTGACCTCCCACAGCATCTGCGACCCGACGACGTCGACGCTGACGTCCAGGCGCCCGGCCCACCAGTACTCGGCGTCGTCGTCCGACCACGCGAGGACGTGCGCGCCCCGCGACGCGGGGGGCGAGGCGGGCGTCAGCAGGCCGTGCTGGACGAGGTGGAACGGCACGTCGCGACGCGCGGCCCACGCCTCGACGGGCGCGGACAGGCCGAGGTAGGCCCCGAGCGACAGCACCGAGGTGATCGAGGGCGCGAGCTGCTGCGTGCCGGTGTGGGCCGTCGGGGTGAGCCCGGGCATGACGTCGTCGACGTCGTGGCCGGCGGGCGTGAGCACGGCCGTCGTGCGGGGCGACAGGTGACGCAGGGGCGCGACGATCGCCTGGCGGCAGCTCGGCGTGAACTTCTCGATGATGACGAGCGTGCGCGGTTCGTCCGCGGGCAGGTGCAGCACAGCCTGCTCAGGCGCGGCGGGCCGTGCGCGGTGCTTGAGGCCCCGAGCCGTGTTCATGACACGGCGTCGACCCCGTTCCCACTGCTGCCACTGCTCGAGGTCGGGCAGAAGGCCGGCGCCCCGTACACTCATCGTCGGTTCCGTTCCGTCGTCGTGAGCGCGGCCCGTTCTCCCCCGGGTCGGCGCGATGGGCGCGCTCTGCTGCGGCCGACGTGCGCACGGCTGACCCTCCGTGCGCGATGATGGTCGTCATGACGAGCCTCGCCCAGAAGCCAACGCTATCGGAGCTGCTGTCCTCCCGCGAGATCCTGCTGCTGTCACCGCACATGGATGATGCGATGCTCAGCGCCTCGTCGGTGGCGCTCGATCACCCGTGCGAGGTGTGGACGGTCTTCACGGGTGCGCCGCGACCGCCTCAGACGACGTCCTGGGACCTCGGCTGCGGGTTCGCGGATTCGGACGCGACGATCGCCGCTCGCAAGGACGAGGACGCACGCGCCTTCGCCGGGACGCCGGCCCGGACCCGTCACCTCGACGCTCTCGAAGGCGCCTATGCGACGCGTGAGCAGCACCGCGCCGCACTGCCCGGCATCGAGGCCGAGATCGACGCGTGGATGACGGCGCATCCCGACGGCGTCGTCATCACCCCCGCCTGTGCGGGGCTGCACATGCCGCCGCCCGTGTGGCAGCCCGCCCTCGACGCGGCGAAGCGCGTCAAGAACGCCGTCGCGGCGCGGCGCGGCGCGGCCTTGTCGGCGACGCCGTCGAACGACGAACCGCTCCGCGAGCGCGAGGCGCCCGCGGGCGAGCCGGCTGAAGCCCCCTCTGCCGTACCCGGCTCTGCCGGCCTCCTGGCGAGCGTCAAGGGCGGTGTGCGGTCTGCGGCGCAGCGGCTCCTGCACGAGGAGCATCTGCGTCGGCGGCGCCGCACGATGGGTGAGGACGGTCTCGCAGCGAACCCTGATCACCTGGCGCTGCGCGATCTGACGTTGCGTGTCGCGGCCCGCCACCCGGGTGTGCAGCTCGTGCTGTTCGAGGATCTGCCCTACCTGTGGCACGCGCGCGGCGACGACGAGGTGGCGCGGCTCGAGCGTTCGAGTGGCGTGGGCGCGACCCGCGTCACCGTGCCCGTCGACGTCGAGCGCAAGCACGCCCACCTGCGTCACTACGCCTCGCAGCTGCCGGTTCTCGATCAGCGCGGGCGTCTGCTCGAGGCGGCGAACCTGCCGGATCACGAGGTGTTCTGGCTGGTGTCGACCCTCCCGGACGCGAACTGATGAAGGCAGGCGGTCAGGTCAGCCCGATGCCCGTGCGGCGCTCGATGGGTTCGCGGCGCACCTTGTAGCGCACGAATCCCCGCGCCTGGCCGGCTCGGAGTCCGGCGCGTGCCGCGAGTCCGATCAGGTCGCGTTGCTCGGCGGGACGCAGCGCCATGCGGGCGGCCGCGCCGGGGAGCTTCGCCATGTCCACGTACCAGCGCGGCGCATGCAGATGCGGCGAGGTCGCCCACAGGTCGTGCGCGGAGCAGAGTTTCATGTGCATGAGACCGGCGTCGTAGGCCCGCCGGAACGCGGCGCTGGTCGTGGCACGTCGCCGCTCGGCCAGGGTCATCCCCCAGCTCTTGCCGAGGGTGTAGCCGGCCGCGACGAGACGTAGCGCGAAGTCGTTGTCCTCCACACCCGGGAAAAAGGCTTGATCCCAGCCGTCGAGGGCCCGCACGGCGTCCTTGCTGAAGGCGCAGGCCCCGCCCATCATGATCGGGTAGCCGGGGTTGAGGTCCACCGCGGAGAAGTCGAGTGCCCCGTATGGATCGGCGCCCGGTCCGAGCACCTCCCAGACATGATCGAGGCCCTCGGTGAACTCGGCCGCGTCGATCATCGTCACGGCGCCCGTGACGAAGTCGGCCTGCGTCAGCCCCTCGTACGCCGCGCGCACGAACGTCGGACCGGCGGCGTCGTCGGCGTCGCACAGGACGGCCAGTTCGGCGGCGGCCTCGCGCACCCCGACGTTCCTGGCCACCGAGATGCCCTGGGCCTCCGTCGCCCGCACGACGCGCAGATTCGCGATGCGGTCGGTGAACTGCTCGACGACCTCGTCCGGTGGCGTCGACGAACGGTTGTCGACGACGAGTACCTCGAAGATCGGCGGATCGAGCTGACGCGACAGCGCCTCGAGCTGCAGCCCGAGCGTGGCGTTAGCGTCGTAGCACGGAATGATCACACTGATGTCGATCATGGAACTCCCCCGTCCTCCCCCGTCGACCTGCGGCCGCGGCACCCCTTTGGGCGATCATATCGACTCACCTAGGCTGGACGTCATGTCGAACGCGACGCCCGCCATCATCCCCGCACGCGGCGGGTCGAAGGGCATCCCCCGCAAAAACCTCAAGCTGCTCGAGGGCAAGCCCCTCATCGTCTGGACGATCGAGCAGGTCCTCGCGACGCGCGGGCTGACCCCCTACGTCTCGACCGAGGACGCCGAGATCGCCGACGTCGCCCGCGGCGCCGGCGCGCAGGTCATCGAACGCCCCGAGGAGCTGGCGGGCGACGCGACGGCGTCGGAACCGGTCATCGAGCATGCCATCGGGGTGATCACCGCCGAGGCGGGTCGACCGGATCAGGTGATGTTCCTGCAGGCCACCTCACCCCTGCGCCTGCCGGGCACGCTGTCTCGCTGTCTCGACGAGTTCGCCGTGACGGGTGCCGACTCGATGGTCGGGGTCGTGCCCGCCGAGATCTTCATGTGGCGGCGTGTGCCGCACGTCGAGGCGTTGTATCCCGTCGACGCGCGACCACGCCGCCAGGACCTGAGGCCAGAGCAGCTGCGCTATCGCGAGACAGGATCGCTCTACCTGACGCGCACGGAGATCTACGAGCGGCACCACAATCGTCTCGGCGGCTCGATCGAGTTGTTCGTCATGGATCCGCTCGAAGGCATCGACATCGACGCGGAGCACGACTTCATGCTGGCCGAGAGCCTCTGGCGACGGATGAGCTCGCGCGACGCGTGACAGCGCAGAACGTGTGAGGGCGCGAACGGCGACGATCACCCCCGCGACGCCCGGCGGGCGAAGGCGGCACGGTTATGATGGGAGACATCGAGCTGGCCGCCACGGCCCGCCCAGATCCGCGCGGGGTCCGCGGATCTTCGTGTCACGGCCCGCCACAGCGGCCGCGGTGCCGAACGAGCACAGGAGCTTCATGACGACGACCATCGCCCGGGAGATCGCTCCCTACGTGGTGTTCAGCGACGACACGATCCTCGCAGCGCTCAACAAGATCAGTGACAACAAGGCCGGCATCGTCTTCTGCGTCGACGCACACGGCATCCTGCAGGGCGCGTTGTCCGACGGCGATTTCCGCCGGTGGGTGACGGCCCACCCGAGCGCCGACCTGAACGCCACCGTCATGGCTGCGGCTCACACGTCGCCGGTGAAACTCGCGCACGGCACCGAGACGCAGACGATCTCGCAGGCGTTCCGCGACGGCGTGCGCGTCATCCCACTCGTCGACGAGCACGGCCACGTGCGTGCGGTTGCGCGCAACGCGCTCGGCAGCGAGATCCGCATTGGGCGCCACGCGATCGGTGAGGGCAACCGCTGCCTCGTCATCGCCGAGATCGGCAACAACCACCAGGGGGACATGGAGCTCGCGAAGCAGCTCGTCGACCTCGCCAAGAAGTCCGGTGCGGACGCCGTCAAGTTCCAGCTGCGCGATCTGACGGGCCTGTACCGTCAGGGCGACTTCGCCTCCAGCGCCGGCGAGGATCTCGGCGCGCAGTACACGATGAACCTGCTCGCCAAGTACTCCTTCACGAACGAGCAGATGATCGAGATCCTCGACTACTGCAAGAGCGTCGACATCGACGCGTTCTGCACGCCGTGGGACGAAGCGTCGCTCAGGGTCCTCGCCGACTACGGGGTGCCCGCGCTCAAGATCGCGAGCGCCGACATGACGAACCACGACCTCCTGCGCGCCTGCGCGGCCGAGCACCTGCCGATGCTCGTCTCGACGGGCATGTCGACGGAGGACGAGATCGTCGCGAGCGTCGACGTCATGCGTCAGGCGGGCGGTGAGTTCGTCCTGCTGCAGGTGCAGTCGACGTACCCGGCGCCGTTCAAGGACATCAACCTCAAGTACATGGATCGACTCGCCGAGCTCGGCGAGTGCCCGGTCGGCTACTCGGGCCACGAGCGTGGCTATCACGTGCCGATCGCCGCGGTGGCGCGCGGCGCGCACGTCGTCGAGAAGCACTTCACCATCGACAAGACGCTCGAGGGCAACGACCATCAGGTGTCGTTGCTGCCCGAGGAGTTCGCGGAGATGGTGACGAAGATCCGCGAGGTCGAGCTGGCGCTCGGCAACGGCGAGACGCGCGCGGTGTCGACGGGTGAGTTGATGAACCGCGCCAACCTGGCGAAGTCCCTCGTCGCGACGCGTGACATCGCCGCCGGCGCGAAGCTGACGCGCGCCGACGTGACGATCAAGTCGCCCGGCCGCGGGTTGCAGCCGAACCGGCTCGAGGCGCTCGTCGGGCGCACGATGCGTCGTCCGATCGAGTCGGGTGATTTCTTCTACGCAACCGACCTGACGGACGCCGTCGCGCACGGGCGCGCGTACGAGTTCAACCGCCCGTGGGGTCTGCCGGTGCGCTACCACGACGCGCGCAAGCTGCTCGGCGCCGGCGAGACGCTGACCAACCCCGACTTCCTCGAGTTCCACCTGTCCTACAAGGACGTGGAGATGTCGATGGAGCAGATCGACGCAGCGTTCGGCAGCAAGAAGTTCGACGGCATGTTCCACACCGTCCACTGCCCCGACCTGTACGCCGGTGACTTCATCATCAACCTCGCGAGCGACGACGAGGCGACGTGGGAGCGTTCGATCCACGAGGTGCAGAAGGTCGTCGAGATCACGCGCGATCTCGGTCGCTGGTTCGACGGCAACGGCGAACCCCCGATCGTCATCTGCACGATGGGCGGCTTCACGATGGACGCCTTCGACACGCCCGCACAGCGCACCGTCAAGTACGAGCGCATCGCAAAGGCTCTCGAACGCGTCGACGACACCGACGTGCGCCTGACCGCGCAGACCCTGCCGCCGTACCCGTGGCTCATGGGCGGCCAGCAGCACCACAACCTGTTCATGGACGTCGACGACACGGTGTGGTTCTGCGAGCAGTTCGGCCGCCGCCTGACGTTCGACCTGTCGCACTCGAAGCTCGCGGCGAACTTCACGAAGAAGCCGTTCAGCGAGTACGTCGAGAAGCTCGCGCCGCTCAGCGATCACCTGCACGTCGTCGACGCCGAGGGTGTCGACGGCGAGGGCCCGCAGATCGGCGACGGCGAGATCGACTGGCCCGCCACGGCAGCGCAGTTGGACCGTCTCGCCCCCGGCGTCCCGTTCATCCCGGAGATCTGGCAGGGCCACGTCAACAATGGCGAGGGCTTCTGGACCGCCCTGGATCGGTTGGAGGCCTGGCTGTGAACACCCCTGCCCCCGTCGCCCTGTGGGTCTCCCCCGTCTCCAATCTTGCAGGCGTGGCGCGACACATCCTGGATGTCGCGCGCCACGGTCTGCCCGGATGGCGACTCGTCGTCGCGGCACCCGAAGGCCCCCTGCTGGATGAGCTCCGTGGCCTCGACATCCCCGTTCACACCCTCGATGTCGACCAACCCGTCCACAGGGCTGTGGCGGATCTGCGCGGAATCATCAAGCGGTTGGACCCGCACATCGTGCACTCGCACCTCGCGAAAGCGGACTTCCTCGCCACGATGGCGGCTGTCGGTCTTCCTGTCACCCTCGTCTCCACCGAACATCACATCCCCGAGGACCCGAGAGTCTTCCACTCGAGCAAGGCGAAGGCGTGGTCGCGGCAGTCCGCGCACCACGCCCGGACGCGTCGCGTCGCGCGGCTCATCGCCGTCAGTGAGTCCACGAAGCGCGACATGGAGAGGTACTGGCGTCCGGGCGCGCCGATCACCGTCATCAAGAACGGTGTGGATCGGACGACGGCGCCTCCTCGCTCCCCCGGGTTGCGGTTGCTCTCCCTGGCCCGACTCGATGCTGAGAAGAACATCGATGCAACGCTGCGCATCTTCCGTCAGGTGCGCGCCCAGCAGCCAGGGGCCACGCTGACGATCGCGGGCACGGGCCCTGAGGCCGATCGGCTACGTGCCGTGGCGCGTGAGCTCGGAGTCGACGACGCCGCCAATTTCGCTGGGTTCGTCGATGCTCGCGAAGCGCTCGCGTCGCACGACGTTCTCGTCCAGCCGTCGAGGGCCGACAATCTCTCGTACACCCTGCTTGACGCGGTGAACTCCGGTCTCGGTGTGGTGGCCAGCGACATCGGGGGCAACCCAGAGATCCTGCCACCTCGATGCCTCGCACCCGTGAGCGACGAGTCGGCCATGGCGGATGCTGTGATCGAGCAGGGTCTCGACGTGTCGAAGCGCCCGCACCTACCCGATGACATCCCGACCGTGAGCGAGATGGTCGACGCCGTCCTCGACGTGTATGCAGAACTAGGACTCGCCCCCGCTGATCTCGGCCGTGAGCTGGCCACGCCGGTGCGCGCTGCCAAGCCGGCGGTGAGCGTCGTCACCGCGTACTACAAGAATCACGCCACGCTCGGCGAGCAGCTCGACGCCCTCGTCGCGCAGGTGGACGCGCCGCCCTTCGAGGTCGTCGTCGCCGACAACGAAGGCTCTGCGAGGCTGGCGCGGATCGTGGAACGCTACCGCGGCGCGCTCGACATCCGCGTGGTGTCGGCCAATGACGTTCAGGGCCAGTGCCACGCTCGCAACGTGGGGGTGAAGGCCGCGCGCGGTGACGTCATCGCGATGTCCGATGCGGACGACGTCGTGGGCGAGCGGTGGGTGGCGACGCTGCATCGGGTGGTGTCTCAGACCGACGTCCTCGCCACCGGCATGATGCGTCTCGACGTCATCAATTCGGAGTTCGTGTGCCGTGCCAAGGCGGTCGCTGATGGGCTCGACCAGGTGCCGCATCCGTACGAGCAGGGCCCGTTCTCCTATCTGGGCTACGAGGTGTTCGTCTTCGGCTCCAACATCGGGATCCGCCGGAGCACCTACCTCGAGCTCGGCGGCATGAACGAAGCCATGCTGGGCGGCAGCGAAGACGTCGACTTCTCCTGGCGGTTGTTGGAATCGGGCCGCACGATCGTCGTGGACCCCGACGCCACGGTTCACTACCGACTTCGCGCCGGCACCTATGACGCGATGACGCAGGGGTATCGCTACAGCCGCGCCCAACTGGGTCTGTGGCGCCGCAGTCAGCTGCTGGGCCGCCCGGTGCGCGGCATGTCGTTCCGGTGGGCGGTCACGGAGACGGCGAAGCTGCCGCTGGCCTGGGCCAAGGCGCCTGGGCTCAACGCGGAAGAGCGTTTCGCCCTTGCGGGCCGCACAGGGTGGATCACCGGCAATCTGGCCGGGCAGATCGCTGTTCGCGGTCCGTGGTACCGGCCGCCGGAGGAACCGTGCCCCATCTGAACCTCTGTTCCAACCAAGGATCAGTCGGCGGTGCGGAGGTCACGCTTTTCGCGATCGCCCAGGCGGCCCACAGCCGCGACGCCTTGCCGCCCCACGAGAACTTCACGTGGGAATGCTGCGCGTTCAAACCCTCTTCAAGTCGATCTATGGCCGAGCCCGAGATGCTTCGCATTCAACCTTCACGTGGGTCAGGCAAGAAATGTGCGTACCGGCCGCTCACGTCGTCCAGCGCAGGAGGAATGTCCGTACGATGAAAGCATCCGTCATCGTTCCCTCCCGCGGAGGAGCCGAGCGCCTGCCTCGGCTCCTCGACGCACTGAGCCGGCAGACTTACGAGTCGTGGGAGGCCGTCATCGTGCTCGATGGTGACGTCGACGGCTCAGCAGCGGTGGTCGAGCGCTACTCGCATCTCCCGGTGCAGGTCCTCGTCTTTCCAGAGAACAGGGGCCGTGTAGCAGCGCTCAACGCGGGTTTTGCCGCCGCTGAAGGCGACGTCCTGATCCGGGCGGATGACGATTTCGAGCCCTCCCCAACTCATATCGCGGCCCATGTCGAACCTCATCGGCGGGGTGTGTGCGGGGCGATCGGCTTACCACTGAACATCGCACCGAACAATGCCTACATGCGCGCCTACGGCACTGTCGCTGACGAGCAGGGCCGACAGGATGCGTACAGGACCCCACCAGAGGATCGTTGGCGACTCTGGGGAGGAAATACATCCGTCCGGCGGGAGATCTTCGAAGAAGTGGGCGGATTCGATCCACGCTATGTGGGGTACGGCTGGGAGGATCTCGACCTCGGATATCGCCTCCACCGCCACGGGATACCGCTGCTCCTCGTACCCGGAGCGGAGGTGCGACACCACATGGCTGCCGTGACGACGACGGCACGGGCACGCCGAGCTTTTCGTTCGGGGCAGGGCCGCCGACGATTCGAACACATCCACGGTCGAGGCTCCTCATCCTCGCTCCCCTCGTCCCCCGCGACCGTGTGGAACACGGCCGTGTCGGGCCTAGGACGCGTGCTCACGTACGACCGCACCGAACATCTGGCCTCGACCATCGATCGAATTCTCCCCTTGCTGCCGCCACCGGTCGCTCGCAAGGTGATCGCGCTCATCGTCGAGAGTGCTGCCCGGGCCGGGTTCGTGTCCGAGGAGGAGACCAGCCACCATGTCTGAGCCGGTCTCACACATCCGTTTCGTCGTCCCACGATTTCCCGACACCAGTGGCGGAGCCACTGTCGTAGAAAACCTCACGACTGCATTTCGACAGCGCGGGATCACGGTCGACGTCGTATCGATCTACCCGGGTTCCAAGAACCAGGAGGGCACATCACCGAGGGGTGAAGACGACGTCATCACCGTTCTGGAGCGTGAGGATCTGCATCAACACCCCGTCTCCACTTCACGCGGCCCCTTGCGTGCTGCCCCCCTTGCCCTGTTCAAGCGATGGGACCGGTGGCGCCAGCTCTCTGCTCTGCGACGCACCATGGCCACGTTGCCCGCCAACAGCGTTGTCATCTTCACCCACGTCCTCGGCAAGATGATGGTCGATGAGTCCGGTTTTCAGCGGTCCCCGACCGGCCCACTGTTCGTCGGGCAGCACCATTCGTCGTTCGCGAGTCTTGAGGACGAACCGTGGCTCCGGGAGGCTCTTCCGAAACACTTCGCTGACTGTGATGCCTTCGTCGCGCTCTCCGATGAGGACGCGGCCTTCTTCGGCTCGCTGCTCGACGTGCCGTGCGTCGCAATCCCCAACCCGGCACCAGAGGGCCGCACTCTCTCCACGCAATCGACGAAGAGAGCGGTGGCATTGGCACGCTTGTCGCACGAAAAGCAGATCCCTCTCATGGTGCGTCTCTTCGCCGCGGCGATCACCGTGCCCGAGGCGGATGGGTGGTCGTTGGCCATCTACGGCGACGGGGTCGAGCGCCCCCAGGTTGCCGACGAGATCGAGCACTCTGGCATGCATACGCGGATCCAGTTGGCCGGTGTCGTCGACGATTCAGCCACCGCGCTGTCAGACGCGTCGTTGAATCTCCTGACGTCAAGCCTCGAAGGCTTCGGCATGACGATCTTGGAGGCGGCGTGCTCAGGGATCCCTTCGATCGCGTTCGATTGCTCTGAGGGTGTGCGGTCGCAGCTGGAGGACGGGGCTGGGTACCTCGTTCCTGCCAGCGACGAAACTGCGTACGTCGAGGCGCTCAGAGCCGCCATGACCAACGATGAAGAACGGGCTCGCCGGGCTGACCGCGCGCTGACTCGCTCCCGGTCGTACGATGCGTCGACCATCGCAGCACGCTGGCTCGCACTATTCGACACCCTATTTCCCATGGACCCACCAGCCCCCTCTGAAGAGTCCTCCACGGCGCAGGCCCGTCCCGAATCAACGCACCCGTGCGCGTCCCCCGGTGTTCCCTCGCCCCGCCGCGAAGCCTGAGCGGGGCGGTGTCACAGTTTCCGGTCCTTGATGGGCGTCAGCCTCACAGCGTCGTCGACAAGCAAATTTCCCACCCCGGGAGGTCATTCATCGATCGCTGCCATGATCCGACGAGCAACAGCCGCGCGTGTGAATTCACTCGCCCTATGCCTGGCCGCACCACTCCGCTCACGAGCCGATTCGGGGTCTGCTGCTGTCTTCATCGCGGCCACCAGCGCCGCATGGTCGTCACGGTCAACCGTGATGCCCGTGTCTCCCAGAAGCCATCCGGGCCCTCCCACGGCAGGGCCGATGCTGGGAACCCCTGCCTGCATGGCTTCGACGAAGATGATGCCTGCTGGTTCACAGTCAGCCAGTGCGATACAACAGGTGGCGCGGCGCCACAAGTCCTCCATGTCGGCGCGGTCGCCTGGATCCCGAAGGTCCTTCCAGCCGTGGCAGATCACCCCCGGAAACTCGACCTGCGGATGCTGACCTACCAGGTGCAACTCTGCCTCGGGAAACTCTCGACGGACGTCCGAGAAAGCCTTCGCCACCTGAGGACCTCCCTTTCCGATCCACTCCCTGGCCGGAAAGAGGAATCTCGGGGGAGACCATTGTTTGTGGTGCGACGGCTCGACCTCGAAATTGGCGCTGATACCCACCGCGCGAGCCTTCTCGGAAGGGCAATGACAGTCGTTCACTGCAGAATCGGCCGCCCACCCCGTCGAGAACAGTGCGGCATGATTCGCCGCGTACGATTCAACCTGATGACGGCTGCGCGCGACTGTCGTGCGCTGGGGAACGGTCCCCCAGAAACGGGACGGCCACTGGAGCGCCTGTGGAATGGTCATGTCTTCGTAGGAGGCCGTGCGGGGGTGTCGGACGCTGTAACCGGTGCCCATCTGCAGGACGCCGTCGACTGGGCCTACGGTCCGTAGACGCCGCGCCGCCGTCCAGCTGACGAGCCGCAGATGCGTCATCGACTGCGTGGATCCGGCCAGGGCACGCCGCATGGCTGTTCGCCTCCCCCGCTTCGCGAGTCCAGGAACCCCCCAGGCCAGCTGTACCGCCCGTCTGACGAAGCGCCAGCCGACCGGGGAGCAGTCCACGGTGATCACATCGACGCCGGCCTCTTCAAGCCCCTGCACGAGGTTGCTGGGCGTGCCCGACCACAATCCTGGGTCACGAGGATCTCCGATCGCCAGCACAGCCACCCGTCGCACGCCGTGAGCGGCCGCGACACGGCGCTGCATAGCGGGTGCATGACCTCGTGAGATCACGGCAGAGAGCGGGGTCTGGACGAGTCGCCGGCACCTGTCTCGGGTCTCACGGACCAAACAGGCCAAGGCGCGAACCGCCCCTGGCTCACGCGTTACTCCTACGCGGGCGAGAGCGAGACGAACGCCTAGGCCAAGCGCAGGACGCTCTTGCGTGGCAGCGCGCAGCGCCTCGACAACCAGGTCACGGTATTCCCCTGTTCGCCACAGCCGGATGGCCAGGGGCGGCATGGCGGTCCGAATATAGGCATCCCCCTCATCCGAGACCCCCACCTGTTTGAGCAGTATCCCGACGCGAGCGGCGAGAAACCCCGCGTCATCGTCTCGGAAACGAGTGGTCCCGAGCGACGTCGATACCTCACGGAAATCCACGAGCGGTTCATCGACACAGATGATGCGCCCATGAGCCGCAAGACGTAGCCACAGGTCATAGTCCTCGAAGAACCATCGCTCGTCGTATCCCCCTACGGTCCGAACGGCCTCGGTCGCTACCAGGACCGAGGCTGCGGGTAACCAGCACTGATGCAGCAGACGCGTGTGGATGTTGCCTTCGAGTGCCCCTGGGCCCGAGGGCCACTCGTGCAGCGTGCGGTAGTCCGGCTGCAGCACCTGGCCTTCCTCGTCGATCCGCCGGGCGTTCGAATAGACAGCAACGGCACGGTGCCCATCCCCCACCCAGCGATCTATGAGCGACTCCAACCGTTCAGGAATCATCCGATCATCTGCCGAGACGTACGTGTAGAACGGTGTGGTGATCGTCTCCAGCGCTTCATTCAGACCACGGCACAACCCGATGTTCTGAGGGTGCACGACAAGCTCATATCCGGCCTCTGGATGGCGGGAGAGCCAGGATACAATCCGCGCCACAGAACTGTCGCCGGATGCATCGTCGATGATGAGCACGCGCTCCGGCGCACGCGTCTGGACGAGGATCGAATCGAGCAATTCTTCTACGAACCGCTCGTGATTATAGCACACGACGACGACCGTGACTCCGAGGTTGTCAGCCATTCGCTTCATCCCTCCTCGAGTCGACCGAGACGCACCAAGCGTGCGAACGCGGGGCTCTGGGTTTGTAGTTTCGCAAAGGTGCCGGACCCGACTACGCGGCCATCCTCCAGGTAGATCACACAATCGGCATGCTTGACGGTCGAAAGCCGGTGGGCCACGAGAATCACCGTGATGCTTCCGTGTAGGCCACGAATGACTGCGCTGATCTTGTCCTCTGTCTCGTTGTCCAGAGCTGACGTGGCCTCGTCGAGAACGAGGACCTGCGGGCGACGATACAGTGCCCGCGCGATACCGACGCGCTGCTTCTGCCCACCCGACAATTGGGTTCCTTGGAACCCGACGATGGCGTCCATACCCCCGGGCAGGGAATCAAGAAGCTCGCCGAGTTGCGCCAGGCGAAGGGCCGCTTCAACAGCGGTTCGGTCGACAGACTGCTCATCGGCCCCGAACGCGACGTTCTCCCACAAGGTGGCGGCTAACAGGTAGACGTCCTGCGGAACGTAAGCGACCCTGTCGAGCCACTGCGCGTGATCGGCGACGATGTCGAGCCCATCGAACGACACACGCCCAGTATTAGGTTCTATCAGCCCGAGGACGATGTCGATGAGGGTTGTCTTTCCCGAGCCGGACAGTCCGCACACGGCAAGTGACGATCCCTCCGGAACCACGAATGACACGCCCTGCAACACGTCGTCGACCCCATCCGGGTAACGGAACCGCACGTCGTCGACGACGAGGTCGCCGGATCCCATCGCAGTCGCCGCGTGGCCCAGGTGCGGGTCCTTCTGGGCTCGTCCAGCCCGGGCGGCCCCCTTGCGGGGGGCTTCGCTCAGTCCCCGCAAAGCTGTCGTCGTGACATAGAGGCCCTCGATGCCGAATCGGATGTTCCCCAGCGTGGCGGTGAGCGCTGTCAGCGACGGCAACAACTTCACTGCGGCCGCGACGAACAGGGTGATGGTGGGCATCGCGTTGTCCGCCCCACCGCTCAATGCGCTCGAGGACAGCAGAACCGCGATCCCGAGAATCGTGACGAATTCGAGGACATACTTGGGAGTCTGGGCATAGAAGTTGGCATCCCGAGACGCGGCGGCATTACGTGCGGATGCATCACTGTACGTCACGAGAAAGTGCTGCTCAGCCTTGTGCATTCGCACTTCGCGGGCCCCATAGATCGCTTCGAGCAACGCATGGCTCATCTGCCTCGCGGTCTCTTGCGCAGCGGCACCTGCCTTTCGATTCCTCGGCGCCAGGAATCGCTGGACCAGCGCGACCGCCACGAGGGAGTACACGATGACGCCCAGGGTGGTTCCAGGGGCCACGGCGAAGAGGAAACCGGCAATGAGACTGATTGACAGGAGCTGCCCGAACACCCCGAGCACGCCTCCCAGAACGTTGGCGTGGGCGGCCTGCACCGCGGCACCCACCGTACGGACGACCGCGCCGACATCCCGTCGTCGTTGCACGAGATAGCTGTCGCTCAAGTAGCTGTGCAGCAGCCTGGTCGCTGTCAGGACTTGGAGACGGGCCACGAAGTCGAAGGACCAGCGCGCGACCGCGAGGGCAAAGATGCTCTTTGTCAAGAAAGCCAGCACCATGGCGACGCAAAGCATCACGGCGAAAGGGCCACGCTCAGGCGTGCCCGCAAGGCGATGGATGACCCCGAGGTAACCGGCCTCGAGGCTCGCCCCGGAAAGCACCTGCATGACGGGCAGGACGACTGCCAAGCCGGCGAGATCGAGCAATGAGACCACGAACTGCAGTGCAGCGTACAAGCCGAGCTGTGCGCGGGTGCCGCGTGGAAAGCTGGAGACTAGGTAGCGCAACTCGCGCACCCAGGAGGTCTCCGGTTCAACAGAAGTAGTCATGAACGAGGACTCCCGGTTTCGACGAGGGTCAGGAGGCGTGTCGCGAACGCTGTCTCGGAGAATTCTGCTGCTCGCCGCTGCGCGGCTCGACGCAAGCTGGCCATGTCTGTCGGATCGGCGCGGGCAATATTGCGTGTAGCCAGCCGCAACTCCTCCAAGCTCGTCCATCGCACGGTTCCTGGCACGTCTGCGACGACTTCTGCCGGGCCCGCGGTGTCGTACACCATGGCGATAGCTCCCGCGGACATGGCTTCCACGGTCGTGATGCCGAAGTGCTCCTGTGACTGCGGTGCCATGAGGTGTGACTCTCCGAAACCCTGTGCGTGCCAGTACACCGACGACTCGCGATAAAGCGTGTGCAGTTCTTCAAGAGAGGCATTGGGATGAAACGCGACGGGCAGGCCAACGGACATCTCACGCAGCCTGGCCAGCTCTGCCTCTGAACCAACACTCCCAGCCAGATGCAATTGCCAGCCTTCTGCGTGCAGGTCCGCCATTGCGCGGAAGGCCACGATGAGGGCTTCCTGGTTCTTGTACGGGTGACCCGGCTGCCGGTCCTGAAATCTTCCGACTGCGAGGATCGAAGGCTGCCGCCAAACCCGTCCTGCCCCGACGCCGCAACAGGGCGGGTAGAGGACGTAGGGGTCGACACCCCAACGCTGTCGCGCGTGAGAGGCGGTGAACCGTGAGTTGGCAAGGAATGACGTGTAGGTGGCTCGAAAGTCGCTCCCCCGATTCTGCAGGCGGCGCGCGTACTGCGTCCAGGAGACGTAACGTGCACGAAGACCCGTGAGCCCGGGCGTCGTCAACTGGTGCGGGAAGTGGATGTAATACAGACTGCGCTCGGCGAGTCCCGGCAGAGTCGCGCCGTACATGCACGTGAGAAAGACGTCCGGCTGCATCGAGCGCACGATGCGGGCCCAGACTAACTCTTCGATCACCGTTCGCAGCGCCTCGAAGCGTCCCATCCTCCCGACGCTGGGAAGTTCCTCGTACGCAACGCCGTCGAGGTCGATCCCGAAGTAATCGGCGTAAGCCCCGAGGTCATCAACCTGGCCGGGAGCCACGATCACCGTGTCGTAACCGGCTGCCTTGAGCGTTTCAGCTGCGACGAGCGCTACGCGCTCGGCGCCGCCGCGCGCGGCAAGCATCGGGGCGAGGACGACCGCTCGGCCCCTGTCACTCACGACCACGCCTCCAATAGAGCGTCCGCGCGGTGCGTGAAGGTGTGTTGGGCGAGAGTACGTCGACGTGCCCTCTCGCGCAGCATCATGAAGTCCTGCGGACGCGCCACCGCGTGTCGGCACAGGTCCACGAGCTCCTCGTGGCCGTCGTACACGAGGATCTCTTCGCCTGGATCGTAGAAATCCGCCACGTCGGCACGATCAATGATCTGCACCGCACCCACCCCGGCGGCCTCGAACGTTCTCATCGTGAAGCCGTCCTGATCCCCGTGGATGTTCAAGGTGGCCCTGCCGTTCCGCATGATGGCGTGCGCGGACGGGCCGGCCACGTCGCGTCTGGCCGGGATGCCGAGTGAGCGCACACGCCACGTGCGCGCGCGGTCGAACACGTGATCCGACCAGCCCCGCCCCCAGGCCTGAACGGGGACACCTGCAGAGACAAGCGCCGCGAGCGCATGCTCTCTCTTGGGCAAGGGCGCACCGACGAAACTCACGAGCCCGGCGCCCGCAGTTGTGTTGTCGATGACGCTCGATGCATCGAAACCCAAAGGCACCTGCGCGATACGATGACCAGCCGCCCGGAGCGTTGCAGCGTCCTGGGCGCTGTACGTCGCCAACTGGGCATACCGCCCGACGAGGTCCGCGTCAAAATTGGTACGGCGGATCTCGTCATACATCCACACTCCGACGAGCCGGTCGTTCTCGGCGGCGAGGGCCCAGAACTCTTCTGTCAGAACATCCCCGCGAATGACGAGGACGAAGTCTGGAGACACTTCGCGAACCCGGGCCATGGCGCGGCGCGAGACCGTGGCGCCGGACAGATGCCCTCCGTCACCTCGAAGTTTGCCGGCTAGTTCGTATGCGGTCTTGTTCCAGAGCTTCTCAGCGGGCGACGCGGCGACGTCGTAGCAATGGGTGAGCACCTCGTACCCCAACTCACCGAACGCCCGCCCGATGGCTGCGTAATAGCCGTGGAATGAAGGAGAGATGATGAGCAGTGACCGCGAGCGCGTCACGCTTCACCTCCCATCACGCGCGCAGGAACGCCGCCCACGACGGCGCCCGGCGCCACATCCTTGACGACGACGGCGCCGGCTGCAACAGTCGCCCCTCTGCCGATGGCTACTCCTCCGAGCACCACGGCGTTCTGGCCGATGAAGACGTCGTCCTCGATGAGGACGGGCCCGGTGCCGCGGACCTCATGCCGTGAGCCTCCTCGGGCATGGTCGGTCGACGTCACCATGACGTTGTCCGCGAAGACACAACCGCGACCGATGCTCACCGGGTCGATCGAGTGCAGGTGTACGCGATGGCCGATGTAGGTGTCCGCACCGATGGCAAGGTGCCCCGCGGGGCCTTCCGCCGCCAGCCAAGCGCCGTCTCGAATGATGACCCGATCCGCGACGCTGATCCTGTCGGTCCCCTGGATCATGAGAGGCGAAACCAGCACGCTGCCCGACCCGAAGTGCGCGAAGGCCCGTCGATACAAAGGGATCAGGAGTTGGGCCCGCCGATAGCGAACACCTGGGGTCTTCTCGATCAATGTTCGTGTCATCTTCACGCCTGGACCTCCGATCGCGAGGCGCCGACTGGAGCGCCGCGATGCAGCGGCGCCGCGTTGGATGCGCGTGGCGGGGCGATCTCTGCGGCCCGCCACGCAAGATTCGACGCGGCGGCGGGTTTGCCGAGACGGTAAGCGATGCAGATTCCGAGCACGATGAAGGCACCCACCGTCATGAACACCTCTCCCAGTTTCCACGCGCAGACGAGCACGACGATGACCGTCGCCTCTGCTGTGAGCATCTCCCATGAGACATGCAGTCGTCGATCGAGCAATCCCAGGCCGAGGAGGACGAAGGCCAGAACGGTTGACCAGAGAAAAACATGACCGCCCTCGACGAAAGCCTGCAGATACGAATCATGGAACCATTGCCGTCGATCACCGATCACCACGAACCCCTGATTGAGACCGAGGCCCGTCCACGGCGTCAGGGATGCTTTGATTTCCATCGCCTGATCGATCTGCGCCCTGTACCAATCGGTGCCTGTTCGGTCACCGAACGCGGAACTGGAGGCATAGTTGTTGATCGAGAAGACGAGAACCGCATACCCGATCGCCGCGAGGGCGATTCGATAGGCCACACCGATCCGGTTGCGGAGCAGGACCCACAGGGCGGCCAGCACGATACCTCCGAGCGCGGTTCGCGATCCGGTGAGAAAGACGAACCACGTCGAGAGGAGGAACCACGGTATGCGCCAACGCGGGGACAGAACCGCAAGCCCGAGGATCCCCCATATCGCGTAGTACATCCCTGCAACGTTCTTGTCCCCATAGAAACCGGTCAGATATGGCGGGTAATTATTCTCCGTCAGCCCGGCATAGAACAGAAGGACGTTGGCACATGCGCTCATGCATGCTCCGATGATGAACGACCGAATGTCGATCCGCCCGGTTGCGATGACAACGCACACGGCGAAGAGAATGAAGAACTTCAGGAGGCGCTGCTGCCACGGCATGCCGTGGAAGACGGAAACCAGGACGAGGAAGGCCATGAGTGCCAGGAAGGCGATGACCAGGAGACCACCGCCCGGTACGGTCAGCTTCGCTCGCCGGCAGGCACTGACGGCCACCATCACGACACCCGTTGCAAGACCGCCCACAAGACCCCCAGGCAGGGCGGTGGTGACGAACATCAGCGAGAAACCCATGACGAGGTCCAGGAGAACCACCGGCCCCCAGAAGCCGGCGACGGCCTGCCCGACCTTTTCCACGCGCGTCGAGGCGTGCGGTCCTTCCGTTGCGGCCTTGACGTTACGGGATTCAGGCACAGACGCACTTCGGCGGGTCTCAGCGCCGAGCAGGTGCTGCCACTCGGGAGCCATCCCCTCAGTTCGATTCATGGCCCGACCTCTCCTCCAGCAGGCCGTGATCGACCAAGGACATCACGAAGTTCTGCACGGGCTGCGCGATCTCGTCGGACGGCCATCCGTGCTCAGCAGCCAAGAGCGCCACGAGCCCCTCCGTGTCGGAGACCCGCGGGGACGCCCGCCAGACCAGCAACCCTACCTGCGGCAACCGCACGATGACTCCTCGAGACGCCCTGAGCACCCACACCGCAGATCGATCATCGGGGTCCGTCTCCACAGCGATGTCCTCAGGGATGGCCCATCGGCCCTGGGTTTCTTCACGGCGAGTCATCGCTCGGCCCTCGTACGCAGCCGCGTTTCAAGCCGGTGAAGCACATCACCGAGGGCCGTGACGAATCGCTGCCGGAAAGCGTGCACATATTCACGGCGCGTGGGAGGGTGGCCCAGCTCGTCGCTCAAGAGGCCCTTGTTGACCATGAAGAATGCACGGAAGACCCGCCCCTTCGCCAGTGGCCCGCGTGCCGCCCGGAAACGCCCGCCCCACTCGTCCAGACGTGATCCTTGCCCGCTGGAGAAGTACTTCCACAACGCGTAGGCAGGCAGCCCACGGAATTCCTCGAGACCACCGACGGCGGCAGCCAGCGCCAGCCGAGCCTCCATCTCGTCGGCGCGCCGTACCACTGCGGCGCGGCTCCCCTCCTCAGCCCCGCCCCAGGCAGCCTCGAGGTCCTCGATCCGGTGGCCGCCGCTACGCGCGAAGTGAAGAAGCAGCACCAGTCGCTGATCGTTCAGCGACGGCACATCACAGGCCACCCCGGCGAGGGTCCGGGTTGTGCGCTGTCCCCACATGGCTTCGAAGGCCGTCGCGGGCTCGACATCGAACCCGGGCCACCAGCGATGTACATCCAGAAGGCCGAGCTCGTGGCGGAGGTTCATCGCGTGACCGAAAGCGGAGCCTTCGTCGAAACCTGTGATCTCGCGCCAACCTCGCGCCCGGAGCGCCTCGACAAAGGCAAGCACGTGCTGGGGGCGAACGAGGACGTCCACGTCAACGCTGTGCCGCGCCGCCCGCTGCAGGCGGAGATCCACTGCTGGGCCTTTGACGTGGAGAAGGTCGCAACCGACCTCGTCAGCGATGAGCTGTACATAAGCATGCAGCAGCCGGACACGGACTGTCTGAGGGACCTCGACGCAGTTTGCCGTCATCGTGTCCATTCGTCATCCCCTATCCTGGCCTTGCACGTTCCAACACACAGGCGCGTAGCGCCAACTTGCCTTGCCCTCGCGGCGAACTCAGCTCGTCAGACCTCTCTGCCGTAATTCGCGCAGGGCGACGTCCCATGCCTCCGAATCGGCGCCGGGCAAGCCCCACGATCGACCAATGAAGTCGGCCACGGCCTGCTCACTGCTCATCAGGGGCAATGGCGCGCCTGCGGAACGGAGACCCTCCAGAGAGGCAACGGCGTGCTCGATGTCCCCGGCCCGGCCGACATCCACATACTCCACCGGCGCACTCGCGACCGGGGCCGCAGCAGCAGCAAACCGCGCCAGGTCGGTCAACGACGTACGCTCACCGGTGCCACAGTTGAGAACCCGCAGGCTCCCGAGTCGACCCGGGTGATCGATGCACCAGGTGATCAGACGCGCAACATCGTCGACGTGCACGAAATCCCTCGTCGCAGAGCCATCGCCATAGACCGACAACGGTCGACCCTCGCGGAGGCGCGCGAGAAAAGCTGCCAGAACCCCCGTATAGGGATTGTGGAGTGCCTGTCCGAAGCCCACCACGTTCTGCGGCCGTAGAACAGTGACCGGGATCGCGGCAGCGTACTCCGCGAGGATGGCCTCCGCCTCGGACTTGGTTTCTCCGTAGACGGAAACAGGGCGGTGCGGGTCCTCCTCCCGGGACGGCGCGGCCTCTGCCTGGGGACAGCAACGCGCCCCGAACCGAGTGCCGTGGCGCCGGCACTCGTACCGTCCCTCGCCGTAGACGGCTCGGGACGACAGTGCGACGAGGGCGGCACCCCAAGAAGCGGCCGCAGCAGCCGCGAGCCGCGTCCCCTCCACGTTGACAGCCCTATAGCGCCCGGCCTCGTACATGGATTGTGCCGTACCGGTTTCAGCAGCCAGATGAACGACGACATCGAACCCCGGCAATGCGTCCCACGTGCTTGCCTGACTGACGTCTGCGATGACGACTTGCCCCGGAAAGCGCTGCACGGCAGCTTCTGCATGCTGGTGCACCTGGGCATTCAAACTGTCGACGGCGACCAGTTCATGCTCCGAGGCCAGCATGACGGCGACATGTTGACCGATGAATCCGGCCCCGCCGGTGATGAGAATGCGCATGGCGCCCTTCGTCGTGACCCGTTGCTCCGTGCCACTCTAACGCCCCGGCATGACGGGCGTCAGAACATGACGCCCCCCGTCACGTGTCCTTGAACACGCGACGGAGGGCGTCACCGG
Organism: Dermacoccus sp. GAS27A; assembly: GCF_044909235.1. NCBI lineage: Bacteria > Bacillati > Actinomycetota > Actinomycetes > Micrococcales > Dermacoccaceae > Dermacoccus > Dermacoccus sp. GAS27A. The sequence goes on from NZ_JBIYDW010000003.1 coordinate 230,060, forward strand.
CGAGACCGCTGTGATCAGGCAGCCATGGCCTTGCTGAGGTTCTCGTCGATGGCGGCGAGGAAGTCCTGCGTGTTGAGGTACGGCTGGTCCTTGCTGATGAGCAGCGCGAGGTCCTTCGTCATCTTGCCCTCCTCGACCGTCTGCACGCAGACGCGCTCGAGGGTCTCGGCGAACTTCGTCACCTCGGGTGTGCCGTCGAGCTCGCCACGCTTGGCGATGCCGCGCGTCCAGGCGAAGATCGACGCGATCGGGTTCGTCGACGTCTCCTTGCCCTGCTGGTGCTGACGGTAGTGACGCGTGACGGTGCCGTGCGCGGCCTCCGCCTCGACCGTCTTGCCGTCGGGCGTCATGAGCACGGACGTCATGAGGCCGAGCGAGCCGAAGCCCTGCGCGACGATGTCGGACTGCACATCACCGTCGTAGTTCTTGCACGCCCAGACGTAGCCGCCCTCCCACTTGAGCGCAGAGGCGACCATGTCGTCGATGAGGCGGTGCTCGTACGTGAGGCCGCGCTTGTCGAACTCGGCCTTGAACTCGCGGTCGAAGACGTCCTGGAAGATGTCCTTGAACGCGCCGTCGTACGCCTTGAGGATGGTGTTCTTCGTGGACAGGTAGACGGGCATGTTGCGCTCGAGGCCGTAGTTGAACGACGCGCGAGCGAAGTCCTCGATCGACTTGTTGTAGTTGTACATGCCCATCGCGACGCCGCCGGACTCGGGGAACTCGGCGACCTCGTAGACCTGCTTCTCGCCACCGTCGGCCGGGGTGTAGGAGATCTCGACGGTGCCGGCACCGGGCACCTTGAAGTTCTGCGCCTTGTACTGGTCACCGTGAGCGTGACGGCCGACGATGATCGGCTTCGTCCAGCCCGGCACGAGGCGCGGCACGTTGCTGATGATGATCGGCTCGCGGAAGATCACGCCACCGAGGATGTTGCGGATGGTGCCGTTGGGGCTCTTCCACATCTCCTTGAGGCCGAACTCCTCGACGCGCGCCTCGTCCGGCGTGATCGTCGCGCACTTGACGCCGACGCCGTACTGCTTGATCGCGTTCGCCGCGTCGACGGTGACCTGGTCGTCCGTCGCGTCACGGTTCTCGATGCCGAGGTCGTAGTACTTGAGGTCGACGTCGAGGTACGGGTGGATCAGGCGGTCCTTGATGAATTGCCAGATGATGCGCGTCATCTCGTCACCGTCGAGCTCGACGATGGGGTTCTTGACCTTGATCTTCTCCATGGCCTGTGCTGGCTCCTTCGATCAGTTGGTGCGACGAATGTTCGCTGGCCTCAGGCTATCGCCATCCCACCCGCTCCCCGCAAAGTCCTCGTGGCGCGCGCGTCGCCCCCCACCTGCCGGGGGCGACACACAACAGCGACACGATGTGACCTTCATCACCATACCTGCGGGTAACCCATCTCACTCACACCCCCACCCGCTCGCCCGACATTGCCGAATGCTTGGCAGACGCTGCGAAAACCCTTGGAACCCCATGCAACTCGCGACGAGACACACTCGAGGGTGAGGTCGAATTCGCGTCATGACCACGTCAATGAATCAGGTCAGTTGTCCTAGATACAGACTTTGGTGTGGGTCACAGCCAGTCCGTAAGGTCTCAATGACACTCGCGCGCAGTGCGCGAACACAACAGGAGGCACTGGGTGGATCTTCAGTCGTACATGCGCGCCATCATGAAGCGCTGGCGCATCATTGCCGGCTGCGTGCTCATCGCACTCTCCCTCGCCGTGCTCCTCACTCTCTTCACGCACAAGACGTACAGCTCGTCGGTGCGCTTCTTCGTCTCGACCGCGGATGCGTCGAACAACTCGCAGCTGGCTCAGGGCAACACGTTCACGCAGGATCGCGTCAAGAGCTACACCCAGCTCATGAAGACGCCGAAGGTGCTCCAGCCCGTCGCAGACGAGGTCAAGATGCCCGGCGGCGCGGCGGCGATCGAACCCAAGGTGACGGCCAAGGCGGCGCCGGACACCGTCATCATCGACACGAGCGTCGTCGACACGAGCCCGAGGCGCGCGCACGCCATCGCGCAGGCGCTCGGCGAGCAGTTCCCCAAGGCCGTCGACGAGCTCGAGAGCGTCTCGGAGGACAAGCCGAGCCCCGTCAAGGTGACGCTCGTGCAGCAGGCGACGAAGAGCACGAAGGTCGGCCCGAGCTGGCCGACCAACCTCGTCCTCGCCGGTCTGCTCGGCCTGCTCGCCGGCACCGCGCTCGCGCTGCTGCGCGAGCGTCTCGACACGAAGCTGCGCACGAAGGACGACGTGCTCGAGGCCGCCGACGACGTCACCGTCCTCGGCGCCGTGCCGTTCGACAAGGACGCGAGCGCTCACCCGCTCATCGTCGCCGACGACCCGCACTCGACGCGTGCGGAGGCGTTCCGCTCGCTGCGCACCAACCTGCAGTTCATCGACGCGACGGAGCACCCGCGCCTCATCACCGTCACCTCGTCGCTGCCCGGTGAGGGCAAGACGACGACGACGGCGAACCTCGCTCTCGCGCTCGCCGAGTCGGGTGCGAGCGTCTGCCTCATCGAGGGTGACCTGCGTCGTCCGCGTCTGCTCAGCTACATGGGTCTCGAGGGTGGCGTCGGCCTCACCGACGTGCTCATCGGCCGTGTCGCCGTGCGTGATGTGGTGCAGCGCTTCGGTGAGCGTCGTCTCATGGTGCTCGGCTCCGGTGCGACACCGCCGAACCCGAGCGAGCTGCTCGGCAGTGAGCCGATGCGCGCGATGCTCGAGGATCTGCGCGGCCGTTTCGACTACGTCATCATCGACGCGCCGCCGCTGCTGCCCGTCACCGACGCCGCCGTCCTCTCGCGCGTCACGGACGGCACGCTGGTCATCGCGGGCGCCGGAATCGTCAAGCGCGACCAGTTCCTCGACGCGCTCGACCACCTCGACGCCGTCGACGCGAAGGTGCTCGGTGTCGTGCTCAACCGTGTCGAGCGGGGCCCGCGCGGCAACTACTACGACTACCGCTACGACTACTCCCCCTCCACCGCCGCCGACGACGACAAGGGACGCGCCCTGACGAGCCGTCGCTCGCGAAAGGGCAACTGAGGCGATGTCTGCGCCGGGGGGATCAACCCGACTGCCTCTGAGGGAACGTGATCGCGCCGTTCGTTACGGCTGGTTCGCGACCGACCTCGTGCTCGTCCTGTGCGCCGCCTATGCCGCGGCGTGGCTGCGCTTCGACCTCGACGTCTCCGATTCGGCATCCGTCGAGATCGCCATGTTCGCGTTGCTCGCGGTCGGGTTGTATACCGTCATCGGCCTCGCCGTCGGCCCGTACCGCATCGGGCACGTGCGAGGTTCGTTCGAGGAGACCGCCGACATCGCCCGCGCGACGGTGGCGATGGGGCTCGTGCTCGCGGTGCTGCGTCTGGCGTTCGGGGTGCCGCACGTGCCGCGCAGCATGCCGTTCACGGCGCCGATGTTCGCGCTGCTCGGCATGTTCACGCTGCGTTTCCTCGTGCGCTCGTGGCGCTGGGGCCGGCGCGTCTCGCGTGAGCAGGATGTGCAGGCCATCGTCTTCGGCGCCGGCCACAGCGGGCGTCAGCTCGTGCGCGGCTTGCACCGCGACACCTCGGAGGGCACGCGCTACGTGCCCGCCGCGCTGCTCGACGACGACCCGGGCAAGCGCCGCTTGAACGTCGACGGTCTGCGCGTCACCGGCACGCGTGAGGCCATTGCACGCGAGGCGGAGCGCACCAACGCGAGCGCGCTCATCATCGCGGCGTCCACGATGCAGGGCGAGGACGTGCGTGACGTCACCGAGCGCGCCCGTCAGGCCGGTCTCGACGTGCTGATCATGCCGCCGCTCAACGAGATGTTCCACTCCCCACGCGGCGCGGATCTGCGTCAGCTGAACCTCGAGGATCTGCTCGGGCGTCAGCGGATCGAGTTGGATCAGACGGCGATTCGTCAGTCGATCGCGGGCAAGCGCGTGCTCGTCACGGGTGCGGGCGGTTCGATCGGTTCGGAGCTGTGCCGTCAGCTCGACAAATACGGCCCGGCGAAGCTCGTGCTGCTCGATCGGGACGAATCGGCGATGCATGCGGCGCAGATGTCGATGACGGGGCGGGCGCTGCTCGACGACGGCACGCTCGCGCTGTGCGACATCCGTGACCCGCAGTCGCTCGCGACGGTGTTCGAGCGCGAGCAGCCGCAGGTCGTGTTCCACGCCGCGGCGCTCAAGCACCTGACGTTGCTCGAGCAGTTTCCGATCGAGGCGTGGAAGACGAACGTGCTCGGCACGCTCAACGTGCTTGAGGCTGCGCAGGCCGTCGGCGTCGAGACGTTCGTCAACGTCTCGACCGACAAGGCGGCGTGGCCGTCGTCGGTGCTCGGGTATTCGAAGCGTCTCGCGGAGCGCCTCACGGCATCGTTCGCGAGCGCCGGGAACGACACGTACGTCAGTGTGCGATTCGGCAACGTGCTCGGTTCGCGCGGGTCGGTCATCACGGCGTTCACGGCGCAGATCGAGCGCGGTGGGCCGGTGACGGTGACGCACCCGGACGTCGAGCGGTTCTTCATGCTCATCCCGGAGGCGTGTCAGCTCGTGCTCCAGGCGTCGGCGATCGGCACGGACGGTGAGGTCATGGTGCTCGCCATGGGCAAGCCGGTGAAGATCGTCGACGTGGCGCGCACGCTCATCGAGATGGCGGGCACGCACGACATCGAGATCCAGTACACGGGACTGCGCCCGGGCGAGAAGCTCTCGGAGCAGTTGTTCACGCCCGGTGAGGAGATCAAGACCTCCGAGCACCCGCTCGTCTCGCACGTCAACGTGCCGGCGATCGACCCGCAGCTCGTGCGCGCGCAGTACTTCGACACTGACGCCGACGCGCTCGCCTGGATGGTCGAGCACTCCGGCGGGCATCGCGATCACGACCCGAGCAAGGACATCGACATCACCGCGGAGGGGCCGATCCTCTCCCCCGATTCCGTCGCCGATCACCATGGTGGGGAGAACATCTGATGGCACGCATTCACCTGTCGAAGGCCACCGTCACCGAGCGCGAGGAGCAGCTCGTCGTCGAGGCGTTGCGCTCGGGGTGGGTCGCTCCCCTGGGCCCGATGGTCGACCGTTTCGAGGCGGAGATCGCCGAGCGCACCGGGGTCGCCGGCGCGTTGGCGCTCTCGTCGGGCACGGCTGCGCTGCACCTGGCGCTGCTGCACCACGGCGTCGGGGCCGGTGACGTCGTCGTCGTGTCGTCGATGACGTTTGCCGCCACGACGAACGCGATCGTCTACACGGGTGCGACGCCCGTGTTCGTCGATTCGCAGGCGAGTGACGCGAACGTCGATGTCGCCCTCATGATCGAGGCCGTCGACGCCTTGCGCGCGGAGGGTGAGAACGTCGCCGCAGTTGTCACGGTCGATCTGTACGGCCGTGCGGCCGACTACTCGACGCTCGTGCCTGCCCTCGCTGAGCGCGGCATTCCGCTCGTCGAGGATGCTGCGGAGGCGCTCGGTGCGAGTCTCGACGGTGCGGCGTGCGGGTCGTTCGGGTCGTGTGCGGCGATCTCGTTCAACGGCAACAAGATCATGACGACGTCCGGTGGCGGCATGCTGCTGAGCAACGACACCAAGTTGTTGGCTCGCGCGCGTTATCTGTCGACGCAGGCTCGCCAGCCCGCGCCGTGGTACGAGCACACCGAGGTGGGGTACAACTACCGCATGTCGAATCTGCTCGCGGCGCTCGGCATCGGCCAGCTCGAGCGGCTCGACGCGATGATCGCGCGCCGCCGGGAGATTCGCGACCTGTATGCCGACGCCTTCGCCGAACTCGACGGCGTGCGTCTGCTCGGCCGGAGCGAGGGTGACGACGACAGCCACGACAACTGCTGGCTCACGGGTGCCATCGTCGAGAGTCGCGAGCCCGGTTTCATCGACCACGTCGTCGAGGGCTTCAACGCCGCCGACATCGAGGCGCGTCACCTGTGGAAGCCGATGCACATGCAGCCGATGTACGCCTCGGCGCGCACGTTCGGTGGTGACGTCGCGGCCGGGTTGTTCCACTCGGGACTCAACCTGCCGTCGGGTGTCGACCTCAGCGACGACGACGTCGCGCGCGTCATCGCGAGGTTCCGTGAATTGGTGGCGCGCTGATGCGCCGTCAGGCCGTTCTCAAGCGGGCGATGGATCTGACGCTGACGGCGCCGGCGTTCGTCGTGTCGTTACCGGTGCAGGCCGGCATCGCCGTCGCGGTTCGTGCGAAGCTCGGCTCACCGGTGCTGTTTCGCCAGGAGCGCCCGGGGCGTGACGGCAAGCCGTTCACGATGATCAAGTTCCGCACGATGCTGCCGGTCGACGAGTCGCGCGGGTGGGTGACGGATGAGCAGCGGATGACGTCGTTCGGCGCGCTGCTGCGCTCGACGAGCCTCGATGAGTTGCCGACGTTGTGGAACATCGTCAAGGGCGACATGTCGCTCGTCGGCCCGCGGCCGCTGCTCATGGCGTACCTCGAGCGCTACTCCCCCGAGCAGGCCCGTCGGCACGAGGTGCGCCCTGGCCTGACCGGCCTTGCGCAGGTGAACGGCCGCAACGCGATCTCCTGGGAGGAGAAGTTCGCCTACGACGTGCGCTACGTCGACGAGCACGACTGGCGCATGGATCTCGACATCCTGCTCAAGACCCTCAAGGGTGTCATCCGACGTGAGGGCATCTCCGCCGACGGCGTCGTGACGATGCGCGAGTTCATGGGCGGTTCGGGCGGAGTGGACGATCCGAATATGAGTGAAACCGTGGCAGAGCAACATGGACTGGAGAGGCACAATGCGTGACATCGTCATCATCGGCTGCGGCGGTTTCGGCCGCGAGGTGCACGACATCATCGACGCGCTGAACGCGCAGGCCCCGAGGTATAACCTTCTCGGATACGCGGACGATTCCGCATCCGAGCAGAACACGGCCCTGGTTGAGCGTCGTGGTAGCCGTGTGCTGGGTAGCCTCGACGCCGTTCTGGCCCAGTACGACGCAGCCGAGTTCGCCATCGGAATCGGCAATCCGCAGGTTCGCAAGAAGCTCGATACTAAGCTCGTCGAGGCCGGGTGGCGGGCAGCGACACTTGTCCATCCGAGCGCGACCTTCGGCGGTGACGTTCGGATCGGTGAGGGATCCATCGTCTGCGCCGGCGTTCGCGTGACGACCGACGTGACTCTCGGACGTTCGGTGCATCTCAACCTCAATGCCACCGTCGGCCACGACGTCACCCTGCACGACTACGTGTCGGTCAACCCGCTCGTGGCCATCTCCGGGTGGGTCGAAGCGCACGAGGGCGTCATGTTCGGAACCCATTCGGCGATCTTGCAGAACCTCAGCGTGGGTGCCGGCTCCGTCGTCGGTGCCGGATCGTGCGTGGTCAAGAACGTGCCCGAGGGCGTCGTCGTCAAGGGAGTTCCCGCGAAGTGAGGGTCAATTTCGTCACCCAGTGGTACCCACCTGAGCCGGCAGGGCCTGCGTACGCGCCCGCGATTGGTCTGACGCAACGCGGCCATGAGGTCAATGTGCTCACCGGGTTCCCCAACTACCCCACGGGACGCATCTACGACGGTTATTCACTCAAGCCCTATTCCAGGGAGCGGGGTACCGACGGCATCACGGTTCACCGAGTTCCTATCTACCCGAGCCACGATGCTAACGCGGTCAAGCGAATGGGCAACTACCTGTCGTTCGCGACGAGTGCATCCGTGGCCGGACAGTTCCTCCCTCCGGCCGACGTGTGGCTGACCTACTCCTCCCCCGCCACGGCTGCGCTACCACGCATGCTTCAGCGCCCGGGACGGCGGGCGCCGCACTTCATGATCATTCAGGATCTGTGGCCTGACAGCGTCACTGAGAGCGGCTTCACGGGGGGCACGGCCGCGCGCGCCATCCACACCACGCTGGACGCGTTCTGCAAACTGTCGTACCGCGACGCATCGGGCATCGGCATCATCTCGCGGGGTATGCGCGACGTGCTCACCGAGCGAGGGGTGCCCGACGCCAAGATCTTCGACACCCCCAACTGGGTCGAGAACCGTCCCCTGCCGGAGAAACCGCGAACTCGCGCCGACCTCGGCCTACCAGCTTCGGGTCGCCTCTTTCTCTACGCCGGGAATCTCGGTGAACTGCAGGCACTCGACGACCTCGTGGATGCATTCTCAGGCGCCGCCGCGCACTTGGTCCTCATGGGCTCGGGGATCAAGCTCGGCGATTTGGAGCGCCGCCTCGCCTCGTCGCCGCAGTCGAACATCCACCTGCTGCCACCTGTCGCTGCCCATGAGGTGGCGGAGTACTACGAGCGGGCTGACGTGGTGATTGTCTCGCTCGTGGACACGCCGTTACTGCGGGTGACGATGCCGAGCAAGGTTCAGGCATCTCTGGCGGCGGGGCGGCCCATCCTCGCTCACGCGGCAGGTGATGCCGCCCAGGTCGTTCGGGAGGCAGATGCGGGCGTCGCCGTCACGCCGGGCGACGCTGCTGCGACGCGGGCGGCCATCAACCGGCTGGCTGCGCTCGATGATGCGGCTCTGGCGCGCTTGGGCGCGAACGGCCGTCGCTACTTCGACAGCAACTTCTCCGCGACCGCCGGGCTGGATCGTCTCGAGGCCGCCCTCCTCGCCATTTCGACGAAGGACAACACATGACTGACCTCACCGGCAAGACCATCGCCATCACCGGCGGCACGGGATCGTTCGGTTCGACGATGGTGCGCCACCTCCTCGCACAGGATGTCGCGCAGGTGCACGTCCTGTCCCGCGACGAGGCGAAGCAGGATGAGATGCGCAAGCGCTTCAACGATGCGCGGCTCAAGCTGTTTCTCGGCGACGTGCGTGACGCACACTCAGTCGAGGACGCGTTCGTCGGCGCCGACTACGTGTTCCACGCGGCCGCTCTCAAGCAGGTGCCGAGCTGTGAGTTCTTCCCCGACCAGGCGGTGCGCACCAACATCGACGGCAGCAACAACGTGCTGCGCGCCGCGAGCCGCGCCGGGGTCCGCTCCGTCGTGTGCCTGTCGACCGACAAGGCCGTCTACCCCGTCAACGCAATGGGCATGACGAAGGCCCTCATGGAGAAGAGCGCGCAGGCGTTCGCGCGCAACAACCCCGATTCCCCGTCGGTCGTGTCGACGACGCGTTACGGCAACGTCATGTACAGCCGCGGCTCGGTGATCCCCCTGTTCGTCAGGCAAATCATGGACGGCAAGCCGCTCACCCTCACCGAGCCGAGCATGACCCGTTTCCTCATGTCGCTCGACGACTCGGTCTCGCTCGTCCTGCACGCCTTCGAGAACGCCGAGCGCGGCGACCTGTTCGTCCGCAAGGCCCCCGGATGCACCGTGGAGACGCTCGCGCGGGCGACGGCCAAGGTGCTCGGCGTCGACGACCCGCAAATCAAGGTCATCGGTGCGCGCCACGGTGAGAAGATGCACGAGACGCTCCTGTCGAGCGAGGAGATGGTGAAGGCCACCGACCAGGGCGACTACTACCGCGTTCCGCTCGACGCGCGTTCGCTCGAGTACGAACTGTTCACGTCCGAGGGCGAGACCGAACTCAAGAACGCGACGGACTACACCTCCGCCAACACCGAGCAGCTCGACGTCGACGGTGCCGTCGACCTGCTCATGACCCTGCCCGAGATCCAGCAGATTGTTGAGGCCCGAGCATGAAGATCGTCATCACCGGAGCGCACGGCTTTCTCGGCTGGCACACGCGCGCACGGCTGCACACGCTGACCGACCATGACGTCGTCGCCATCGGCCGCGACGACTGGGACGAACTCCGGACGCAGGTCGCGGACGCCGACGCCGTCATGCATCTGGCCGGCATCAACCGTGCGGAGACGGACACTGCCGTCGAGGAGGGCAACGTCGATCTCGCACAGGACGTCGCTAACGCCGTGCGCGCAGCCGACAAGCCCGTACGCATCGTCTACTCGAGTTCCACGCAGGTCGGCAACGGCTCTCCCTACGGTCGAGGCAAGGAGCGCGCGGGCGAGATCCTCGCCGACGCCGCCACCGCGTACGTCGAGGTACGCCTGCCGAACATTTTCGGCGAGCATGCTCGCCCGTACTACAACACGTTCGTCGCGACGTTCATCGACAAGCTGCTCGAGGGCGAGACCCCGACGGTCAACGACAACCCCGTCGAGCTGCTGCACGTGCAGGATGCCGCGGCCTCGCTCATCGAGGCCCTGTCTTCGCGCGACCGCCTTATCCGCCCCCACGGCCACGACACGCGCGTGCCGGAGGTGCTGTCATTGCTCGAGCAGTTCCACGACGTCTACAGCCGCGGTGAGATCCCGAAGTTGCCGACGCGTTTCCACACGAACCTGTTCAACGCCTACCGGGCTGCGGCGTTCCCGAACAAGTACCCGTTCTCGCTCATGGTCAACGCCGACCAGCGCGGGGAGCTGATCGAGACGGTGCGCGCTCACGGCAGCGGCGGCCAATCGTTCGTGTCGTACACGAAGCCGGGCAAGACGCGCGGTGAGCACTACCACCTGAGCAAGATCGAGCGTTTCGTCGTCATCAGCGGGAAGGCGCGCATCTCGCTGCGCAAGGTGCTGACCGACGAGGTCGTCGACTTCGACGTCGACGGCACGAAGCCGGCCGTCATCGACATGCCGACGCTGTGGGTGCATAACATAACCAACACCGGGGATGAGGACGTCATCACGATGTTCTGGGCCGACCAGCTGTTCAACCCGGCTGCTCCCGACACGTACTGGGAACCGGTGCGCCCCGCCGAGAGCAAGGAGGCCTGAACGATGAAGGTCATGACCATCGTCGGCACGCGCCCGGAGATCATCCGGCTCGCGCGCGTGATGAACCGGCTGGACAACACGCCGGGCGTCGAGCACGTCATCGTGCACACAGGGCAGAACTACGACTACGAGCTGAACGGGGTCTTCTTCGACGACCTCGGCGTGCGCAAGCCCGATCACTTCCTCGCCGTCGACACCTCCAGCCTCGGCGCGGTCCTGGGCGGCACGCTGATGAAGAGCGAAGAGGTCATGCGCCAGGAGAGCCCCGACGCCGTCCTCGTGCTCGGCGACACGAATTCGTGCATCGCCGCCGTCATGGCCAAGCGCCTGCGGATCCCGACGTATCACATGGAGGCCGGCAACCGTTGCTTCGACGAGAACGTGCCGGAGGAGACGAACCGACGCCTCGTCGATCACGTCGCCGACTTCAACCTCGTCTACACCGAGCACGCGCGCCGCAACCTGCTCGCCGAGGGCCTGCACCCGCGCCGCATCATCAAGACGGGCTCCCCCATCCGTGAGGTCGTCGAGGCATACACCGAGCAGATCAAGGCCTCCGACATACTCGCTCAGCGTGGGCTCGAGGAGGGCAAGTACTTCCTCGTCAGCGCGCACCGCGAGGAGAACGTCGACAATCCTGAGCGGCTGCGCGCCCTGCTCGACGGGTTGATCGCCGTCCACGACGCCTTCCACATGCCCGTGTTCGTCTCGACACACCCGCGGACGCGCAAGCGTCTCGAAGCGCTACCGGGGTGGAGGGAACCGGAGGGCATCACGTTCAGCGAGCCGCTCGGCTTTCACGACTACAACAAGCTCCAGCTCAGCGCCGCGTGCGTGCTGTCGGATTCGGGCACGATCGCCGAGGAAAGCTCGCTCATGGGCTTCCCCGCCGTCACGCTGCGCGACTCGATCGAACGTCCCGAAGCGCTCGACACGGGCGCCATCATCATGACCGGCCTGCACGCCGACGACATGGTGACGGCCGTGCGCGTCGCCATGGAATTAGGCTACGAGCGCGACGGCGTGAGCGACATCACCCCGGAGGACTACCTCATCGACAACTGCAGCCAGCGAGTGGTGAACTTCATCCTGTCCACCGCTCATCGGCACCGTCAGTGGGCAGGAATCCGATAGAAAATGGCCCGAAGAGCCCTTCTGCCTGCTGTGCGCGCAGGCTCCATATACGGAGCATCTGTCGGAACGCTCTTCGTGGCAGAATTAATTTTTTCGCGCCGCGCAGGGATGAGCGGCTTCGGCGAATACCAGCTTGTTCGACAGGCAATTCCACTGATTTTGCTGATCTCTCTAATTGGAGTGGATCAGTCACTTATCCGCGTATCCATCGAGAGCGGGTCTACCAGCAGATTTGTTCCCCACACAAAGGCCGCTGCTATCCTGGGCCTAGCGTGGGGGGCCATTGCCGGGTTTGCTCTCCACAAGTTCTTTCGGACCGACCCGCTGACCACCGCGACCGTCACCTTCGCCCCAGCACTCGTCGCTGTCTCTGAGTTGGGGGCAGCTGTCCTAAGAGTCAATCGCAAGTACGCCGCATCGGCAGTCCTGCAACAGGGATATCGCTTGTGCGCCGCGCTGATCTTGCTGGGCAGCATGGCACTGCCGAATGCTACCTCAAGCAGCGACGGAGTCATCGCCCTAGCCATAGGCTCATCGATAGCGTGTGCCTGCGGCTGCTTAGCGCTTATAAAAAACTCCCACACCCATAGTTCTCTGAGTCGACACGTGTACACGATGGGACTTGGTTTTGCGGTATCAGGCCTCCCCTTCGCCGCAATTGACTGGCTGGACCAGGCACTCCTCTCCTGGAAATTTAACAACCTAGCGGCAGGCGGGCAGTATGCGACATCCAAACTGTGCATTGTCTACCCCGCGATCACCCTGGCATCAGTGCTGGGGTTTACTGCCTTGCCCGAAGCTGTGCGCTTAAGCAAGACGATGTCTAGCCACGCCCTCAAGAAAACGAATATCTTGTCCCTGCTGGCGCTCATACCACTGACACTGATTTTTTACATCGTTTTCCTCATGTCAGATCGCTTTCTTTTCGATACCCAAGCATCACCCACCGCGGCGCTACTACTGGCCGCAACAGGTTCGATTAGAGTTGCGTATGTTGTGCCCAGTGCATTGCTCGGGTCAATCTCATCCAGTCGAAGGTTAATGCGGACATCCACTCTGTCGTTAGGTTCCATTGCAATTCTCGCCGCGAGCATTCTGCTATTACCCATCGAAGACTCCGTGATGCTTGGCGCAGCATCCCTACTGTTCGCCACTTTCTTTAGGTACTTAGTAGCCCTTGTTTCAACACACCGCGCCATCGGGGAGGTGCAGACGCGTGAGTAACACTCGCAAACGCAGATCCACAAGCGGTGGGGAGCAGAGAAGAACCCTTCACCGAACCGGCCCTTCCCCAACGGCAGCGCTACAACTTCTCGGCTTGACAGTCGTTACCATCGGCCTAATGGCCTTGGGGCCGAAAGATGCGGCAATCGATACCGGCGGTTACGCCTGGTTAGGCTGTCTGGCAATAGCTCCGGCTGCCACGTGGGCTCTAGTCGCTATCGCGCGCGGATACCTATACGAATTTCTCTTGAGCCCGGCCGGCCTTGCCTTAGCCTACCTGTGGGCGTCGGTGATCATCGTCCCAATCGCCTGGAGGGCAGGCCTCGCGACTCCTTGGGATGACTTGGCGTCCCCCCAACGACGCGTCATAGTATGGGCATGTCTGCAAATGGTCTTTCTTACTGCAGGGACGGCTTTTGCCGTTAGGCAATTCAAACCGAGACGGATCCGTCTGACGATCACCAATGAACGACGCTTTGTACGCGTCCTTTACATCAGTGCCGCTTTTGGCATTGTGAGCATCCTGTGGCTGCTTCAGGCGGCCGGTGGTCTAACGAGCCTTCTGAGCGGGTTGAGCACGCGCAGAGACATGCTTAGCGGTCTCGGGTTTATTGGCGCTCTAGCGGCCATACCCGCGGCAGCTTCATTGCTCTTACTACTAGCCCGGCCCAAAGGCCCCGCGCAACGCATCCTTGTCGTCGCCCTGTCCGCAGAATATTTCGGTTACCTGTTTATCAGCGGAGCCCGATTTCCCCTAATATCCTATGCTATAGCTCTACTTCTCGCCGTGGCCCACAGAAGACGAGTGCCCCCAGGTGCTTTCGTGGTACTTTTGCTTGCGGCGGTCCCCTTCTCCACGTGGTACGCCATATCCGTTCGGAAGACTAGCCGCTCGGTGGCGTCTCAGGGTAGCGAGACATCGACAATCTTCTCTACACTACATTCGTCGTTAGAGCCGTTCATTAACGGTGGCGTGGACACCCTGAGAACACTGAGCGCCCCGATAGCAGCGGCCCCTGGGGATTGGCACTTCAACATATCGAATTTTTTTGGCGGACTCTTTACACTTGTGCCTAGAGTCGTGTGGCCTAACAAACCCAATGGCGTCTCAATTGCATTCTCGCAACAGTACTTCAGTGACCGATGGGAACAGGGAACGGGCGTACCGCCATCCATTCTTGCCGAATCCATATTCTTCTTCGGAGCAATCGGCGGCCTCCTCTACCTCCTACTCGTCGGAATCCTGCTTGGCTGGTGCTCTGTCCGCGCGTGGCGCACGACATCTCCTTTCATGCGGATAATGTTTATTTTCACCACATCGGATGCCATTGTGTGGGTAAAATCAGGCAGCGACTCATTCTTCCGAAGCTTAACTCTTCATGGCGTCGGCTTGCTAGTTCTCTATTTTATGACACGGCGGATAGAAATTGTCTCGAGTTTGCGAAAGGATACAAATGACGAAGCTTCTGGCCATTGACTTGGCGCCATATGAACACTCAACCCGTACCCGCAAGATCGCCCAACTAACTGCCGAAGCCGGAGTCGAAACTATTGCAATCACTCTCTCGCGGGTTGGTCGATCCGGAATGATAGGGTCGTCACGTGATGAGCACATCGACTCAGTCTTGAGTCTGAAAATCAAGACCCGAAAGCCCCGAGAAGGCGCATCCTTAGCGGCGCAGATTGTCAACTTGGTTGGCACATATGCATGGCCCGTGGGGACTCTTCTTCGCAAGACCCTCGCGACACCCGCAGATACGGTACTCGTCGGCCATATTTCTCTAGGTTTTATCGGCCTACTTCATCATAGGCGCTATGGTAGCCAGGTCCTTCTAAATGGGCGGGAACGTCCTGGGGGCGTACGTACTACTGGTTCTTTGGCCTCCCTGTTTTCCCGCATCGAACCCTTAGTTGTACGTCGCCTGGCGGCTTCGAGATGGATTCGGGTGGTAGCTGTCTGCGAAAGCCATGCTACCGATTTTCGCAGCCTGGGCGCGCGGACTTTTGTAGCTCGAAACGCGCCTCCGGCCTCATTCCGTCGCCCGTTTGCGCCTCCCCCCTCGTCGAATGATCACCTAATCGTAGGATGCTTAGGCACCTTGTACCCTGGTCGTGGCGTCGAAACCTTGATCGAGGCCGTGGGGATGGCTCGAGACAGCGGCATTAATGTTCAGCTCGAGATAGCCGGCCGCGCTAGCGCAGAGTTTATGTCACAGTTAGAGGATGTCGCGCTGTCAACGGGTCATCTCGACGCGATCACGTTTCACGGACCATGGCCTTCGGACGAGGTGCCGTCCTTTTACCAAATGGTTCATGTGGGCACGGCGCTCTACGAAAATGTAGATGCCGCGAACGATTCTTTGTCGAATAAGATCTTTGAATGCGTGGTTAGTGGTCGACCAGTTATTGCGAGTGACCTATCGGAAAACCGCCGCTTTGTTCAGGAGAACGAGGTGGGTTGGCTGACCGATGTCGCCGCGGGTGATTTGGCTGATTTACTGCGCGCCATCTATGAAATGCGGTCAAACCTTTCCACCCTTTCCAGAAGGGTGTTCGAACGGTCAGCCACAATGACCTGGGAGAACGAATGCCGCGAAACCATTGCCTGGATAGTACAGAGCAAGATCGAGAACAGGGATGCGAAGCTATGAAGATTTCTGTCATTGGCCTTGGCTACATCGGTTTGCCCACGAGTGCCGCTTTGGCCTCTCGGGGCACCCGAGTGCTCGGCGTCGACCTCAATACTCACTTCGTCGACGAGATCAACGCGGGCCGCGTGCCGATCGTCGAGCCAGATCTCGACGCCGCCGTCGAGAAGGCCGTGGCGGACGGAATGCTCACCGCCTCCACCCAGGTCGAGGCGGCCGACGCGTTCCTTATCGCCGTGCCCACCCCTTTCAAGGGTGAGCACGAACCCGACCTGTCGTACATCGAGTCGGCGGTTTCCTCCATCGCACCCGTGCTCCAGCCCGGCAACATCGTGATCCTCGAGTCCACGAGCCCGGCCGGCACGACCCGGAAGATCGCTGAGTGGCTCGCGCAGGCGCGCCCGGACCTCACGTTCCCTCACGACCATGAGTCGCCGGACGTGTTCGTCGCGCACTGCCCCGAGCGCGTCCTGCCCGGCCGCATCATGATCGAGATGGTCAGCAACGACCGCGTTGTCGGTGGTATCTCGCCTCAATGCGCCGAGAAGGCCGCCGAGATCTACCGGATCTTTTGCGAGGGAGAGATCCTCTTGACAGACGCGACCTCTGCGGAGATGGCCAAGCTCACCGAGAACGCCTTCCGCGACGTCAACATTGCCTTCGCCAATGAGTTGGCGGAGATCTCCCGCCACATCGGAGTCGATGTGTGGGAGGTCATCCGCCTCGCGAACCGCCACCCTCGTGTGAACATCCTCAACCCCGGCCCTGGCGTGGGCGGCCACTGCATCGCAGTCGACCCGTGGTTCATCGTGGATGCTGCACCTGACCAGGCGAACCTCATTCGCACTGCCCGCGAGACGAACGACGCACGCCCGGACACCGTGGTCGCCGACGTGGCGCGCATCGCGCCCTCCGGTGCCGTCATCGCGTGCCTTGGGCTCGCGTTCAAGGCGAACATCGACGACCTGCGCGAAAGCCCGGCTGTCACCGTGGTCTCGCGGCTGAGCAAGGCAGACCCGACGTGGCAGCTTCTTGCCGTGGAGCCCCATGTCGAGCACCTGCCTGCGGCCCTCGAAACGTTGGAAAACGTCCGACTCGAGGGCCTCGATGTTGCCCTAGCGTCAGCAGACGCCGTTGTGCTGCTTGTCGATCACGACCGGTTCAAGGCCATCAGCAACAGCGAGATCCGCCAGATCCCCCATGTCGACACACGGGGAATCTGGCGAGAGTAATCAGGGAGTGAACTCGGCTACCCTCCGACCCACCCCGAGAAGCTCCGCCATGGCGGCCACGCAGCGTTCCGCTGCGTGGCCGTCGCCGTAGGGGTTCACGGCCGTAGCCATCGCATCGTAGGCGACGGTGTTGTCAAGGAGCAGCTGGACCTCGGTATGGATCCGTGCACGGTCGGTGCCCACCAAACGCACAGTCCCGGCCTCCACAGCCTCGGGGCGTTCCGTCGTGTCACGCATGACGAGAACGGGCTTGCCCAGAGACGGAGCTTCCTCCTGCACCCCGCCGGAATCGGTGAGCACGATGTCGGCTGCCGCGAGCACGTGCGCGAACTCGTGGTAGCTCAGCGGCTCGGTGAGAACCACGTTCTTGGCCGCCGAGAGGATGGGTTCGATCGCCGTTCGCACGACCGGATTCTTGTGCATAGGGAGAAGCACGAGCAGATCTGTGTTCCGGGTTGCCAGGTCCGCGACGGCAGACATTGCGGCAGTCATCCGGTTCCCCCATGACTCGCGGCGGTGCGCGGTCACGAGCAAGATCCGTCGCCCGCTGTTCAACGCGTCCGCCACCTGCGGATCGGTGAAGTCTGTTTCGATGCCGGTCGTGGTCTTGAGCGCGTCGATGACCGTGTTACCCGTCACCACGATGTCCTCTGCAGCGATCCCCTCACGCTGGAGGTTGGCGCGAGAAGTAGATGTCGGAGCCAAGTGCAGCGACGCGATTGGAGCGACCAGCCGACGATTCGCTTCCTCGGGGAATGGAGAACTCATGTTTCCGGTACGCAACCCGGCTTCCAGGTGTACCACGGGAACACGATGATAGAACGCCGCGAGGGCCCCCGCGAGCGCACTTGTCGTGTCGCCCTGCACGACCACGGCGTCCGGCTTCTCCTCGGCGATGCACTCGGCGACCGCCTCGAGGGTACGTGAGGTGATTTGTTCGAGACTCGCGCCGTGCGCCATGAGGTTCATGTCCACGTTGGGCCTGATCCCGAAGAGACTGTTGACCTGGTCCAGCATTTCGCGATGTTGCCCAGTTACCGCGACAATCGGATCAAACCGCTGATCCTCGCGAAGGGCCAGAACCAATGGGGCCATCTTGATCGCTTCGGGTCTTGTGCCATAGACGGTCATGATCTTGTGAGTCACGTATTTCTCCTCTGTGCGGGGCCCGCCAGGTCGTACTTCGTGAGAAGCGTACCTGCGCAGCCCCCAGCGCCCTTACCCGGGACAGAATTGGGCCTCAGCACACCTAGGACGCCTGCCGAACCGTCCCGCCACGATCGTCCTCGACGAGCCCGAACTAGGGTTGCACCCGTTCGCCATTCACCTCTTGAGCGAACTTCTGCGGGTCGCAGCACGCGACGGCCACCGCGTCATCCTCGCAACCCAGTCCACGGATCTGCTCGGTGAGTTCGACCACGAGAAGATCGCAGTCCTCGAACGCCGCGACGGGTCGACCCACGTCTCCGGACCCGACCGCGGGCAACTCGACGACTTCCTCCACACCCACTCCGTAGCCGAGATGTGGGAGATGAACCTCCTCGGCTGCCGCCCGACGGCCGACAACGTCAGCGCGTCATGAAGTACTACGCGCTGGTGGTGGAAGGGCAGACGGAGGAAGCCTTCGTCACGCAGATCCTCAATCCATATCTCTCGCGGCACGACATGTTCGCGTTCCCCGCGATCGCCAAGGCCAAATCGACGCCGACGGGCAGCCACAAGGGCGGCGCGCCCTGGCACAAGTATGTGCCCCCGGCCTGCGCACTAGGCGCCCAGCCCGACAAGGCTGCGGTGGGCATCCTCATGGACTTCTACGAGGTTCCCCGTGACACACCCGGCTTCGACGCCGAACGCTCCGGCGCGGAATACCGCGAAGCTTTCCTGGGCCGCATGCGCGAAAATCTGAACTCCTACCGCGTTCAGCCGCACCTCATCATGCACGAGTTCGTGACACTGGTCTTCGCCGCCATCGACGCGGGCGCGCGGTCGAGCCTGATCGATGCCGGACTCTTCGCGCTACGAGACGTCATCCGCAATTGTGGTGGGGACATCGAAGCCATCAACGGAAGCAGGCAAACGAGCCCATCGCACCGTCTCGCCGCGGCATCCCGACCTACGTGAAGACGGCGACCGGCATCAGCTTGCTCGATGAGGTGCCGTTCGACGACATCCTGGAGGGCCGCCCGACCTTCGCCCAATGGCTGTCAGAAATCGTGACGGCGGCACACAACCACGCGACCTGAGTGCTTGGGCACATAAACGATGGAGCAAGTGCGTTAACGAGGCATCCCCATGACTCGTGATGCGTCACACCGACGGGCTGAGCACCCTGGAGATCGTCGCCAACGGCCCGTCGAGCTGCGCCTGCATCTGGCGAAACACCGCGTCACCACGCATGAACGGATCGACGACGTCCGCCGCGTCGTCCTGACGCGCCGGCACTTGAGCACGCCGGGAGCCCGCTGCAGCGACGAGCTGCGCGACGACGTTGTCGCCTCGCGCGCGGGCCACGTCAGCGGGGGTGAGCCCTTCACACAAATCCGCGAAGTCGAGGACGGCGAACACCCTGCGCAACGCGAACGGCGCCACCTGCACGATGAGACGACGATGCTCGCGCGTCGCAGCCAAGACGAGATCGGCTCCGGCCACCATCTCCTCGGTGAGCTGACGCGCCGCATAGTTCGACGTGTCGACGCTCCGCGCCTCCAGCAACCGCGCACTGCCCGGCTCGATCGGCTGCCCGACGAGCGCACCCGTGCCTGCACTGCTGACACGCACCCCGAGCGGCGCCAACTCGTGCGCCAACACACGCTCCATATACGGAGAGCGACAGATGTTGCCCGTGCAGGCCGTCAGGATGCTCGGCTCATGCGGCGCCTGCTGCGTCCCCGATGCCGGCCGCGTGCGGCGTGCGAGCCGAAGCGTCGTGGCGGCGGCGTCGGCGTCGTCGTCGCCCCACCATGAATCGGGCTCCTCGGCCGGTGAGTCGCCGGGCCGCTGCGCTGTGCTGCTCGGGTTCGACGGTGTGTCGCGTTCGTCGGCCCAGGGGTCGAAGTCACTCATGGTCGAGCGGCGCGAGCTCGTGGACGAGCGGCACGACGTCGGCGATCGAATCGCAGATGCGCGTCGGCACGAATGGGTAGCGGTCGACCTGGTCGGGCTTCGTCGACCCGGTCAGCACGAGGATGCTGCGCAACCCCGCCTCGAGGCCGCTGCGCACGTCCGTGTCGAGACGGTCACCGATCATCACCGTCGACTCCGAGTGCGCGTCGATGCGGTTGAGCGCACTGCGCATCATGAGCGGATTCGGTTTGCCGACGTAGTACGGCTTGACGCCCGTCGCCGCCGTGATGAGCGCCGCGATCGACCCCGTCGCCGGCAACGGCCCCTCCGTGCTCGGGCCCGTGACGTCCGGGTTCGTCGCGATGAACCGCGCGCCACCCTCGATGAGACGGATCGCGCGCGTGATCGCCGTGAACGAATACGTGCGCGTCTCCCCCAGCACGACGTAGTCGGGTTCGCGCTCCGTCATCGTGTAGCCGACGTTGTGGAGCGCCGTCGTCAGCCCCGCCTCACCGACGACGTACGCGCTGCCGCCAGCGCGCTGATCGGCGAGGAACTGCGCCGTCGCGAGCGCCGACGTCCAGATCGCCTCCTCCGGCACGTCGATGCCCGACGCGAGCAAACGCGCACGCAGATCGCGCGGCGTGTAGATCGAGTTGTTCGTGAGCACGAGGAAGCGACGCCCCGTCTCCTGCAACGCTTGCAAGAACTCCGAAGCCCCCGGAATGGCGCGCTCCTCATGCACGAGAACGCCATCCATGTCCGTCAGCCAGCACTCCACTGCGTGGTGGTTGCTCATCCGCTCATCCTCACTGTCGTGCCGAATCGTTCAACCCATGATGCGACGAACGGCCGCCGCCACCGCCGCAAGCGCTGGATCGGCCTGCGCCGCCATCCTCGCAAAGACCTCTGGGCCCTGACGGAACGGGTCGAGAATCTCCGCCTCGGCACGCGAACGAGTGCTGTGACGCTCGACGCTGCCCGCCGTCGAATTGGCGACGAACTCGCGCAGCCCGTCGACGCCCTTGGTTCGGGGTAGGGGCGCCTCGGCGCAGACGTCGGCGAAGTCGAGCAACGCGAAGATGCGCGACGCCGCCGTCGGCGCCTCTTCGGCGAGGACGCGCCGATGCTCGCGCGACGCTGCCAGCACGAGGTCCGCCTCGCGCACGAGCGCGGGCGTCACCTGACGCGGACGGTAGCGCGCGCCGTCGAGGCCGCGCTCACGCAGGAGAACCTGCGTCCCCGATGACATCCTCTCGATGAGCAACGCGCCCGTCCCGGCGCCCTCGACGCGTACCGGCAGGCC
Organism: Dermacoccus sp. GAS27A; assembly: GCF_044909235.1. Lineage (NCBI taxonomy): Bacteria > Bacillati > Actinomycetota > Actinomycetes > Micrococcales > Dermacoccaceae > Dermacoccus > Dermacoccus sp. GAS27A. Next base: position 251,432 of record NZ_JBIYDW010000003.1, read on the forward strand.
CGCCAGGTCGGCAGCCAGCACACGCTCGAAATACGGTGAGCGACAGACGTTTCCCGTGCACACGCCGAGGATGGTGAAGGTCTCGCGATCATCCCCGGTGGCCAGGCTGTCGACCTCATGGCCCGCCTGCTGAGGGCGAACCGGCGCCGGCCCAGCATCGAGGCTGAGCGAAACGTCCGGGCGGGCTCGCGCTGCCTCACGCTCGCGCTTCGCGGCCTGCACCTGCGCGAGCCGTCGCTGATCGGCGCGTGTGCGGAACGTGCCCCACTGCCCGGGCGTGACGGGCTCGACGGCCTCGTCAGCCTGGGCCGGTTCGCCCGACGACGCGGCGTCGCGCGGTTCGCTCACGTCACTCCCCCGTCCTCTCGAGCGCGGCCAGGTCGTAGTCGACGACGACCGCCGCGTGGTCGCTCCACCGCTGATCGTAGGCTGCGGCGCGCCCGATCCACGGTTCGCGGGCGACAGCGGCGAGCGTCGGGCTCGCGAACTGGTAGTCGATGCGCCACCCGGAGTCGTTGTCGAACGCCTTTCCGCGCCACGACCACCACGAGTACGGGCCCGGCACGTCGCCGTGATTGGCGCGCACGACGTCGACCCAGCCGTTCTGGGTGAGCCGCGTCAGGTACGCTTGCTCGTCCTCGAGAAACCCGGCCTTGCCACGGTTTCCCTTCCAGTTCTTGAGGTCGTTCACCGTGTGCGCGACGTTGAAATCGCCCATGACGAGCGCCGGACGATCGACGAGCTGCGCCATCCGCGCCTCCAGCGCGTCGAGGAAGGCGTACTTCGCAGTCTGCTTGTCGGTGCCCGCCTCACCGGTGTGCACGTAGACGCTCGAGATCGTGACAGTGCGACCGCCGACGACGACGTCAGCCTCCACCCAGCGGCCGATCTCGTCGAAGCCGTCGATGACGCAGCTCGACGACGCGAGCGCATGCTTCGTCAGGATGGCGACGCCCTCACGGCCCGCAGCGGCCGACTCGGCGTGCGCGAGTTCGTACTCGGCGAGAGCCGAACCGTCGAGTGCGGTCGCGAACTGCTTCGCCGACGCGCGCACCTCCTGCATGGCGACGACGTCCGGCTCCTGCTGCGCCAACCACTCCAGACCCCCGCGACGCCGCGCTGCCCTGATGCCGTTGACGTTCGCCGTGATCACTCGCATGGGCTCATCGTTTCAAGGCCGGATGATCGTGTCGAACCCACCGACCGCAACCGCGCCCAGCCCGAAACCCTGCGTCCAAGTGCACCCGCGTGCATCTGGACGCGGGGAAGGTGGTCAGTTCGCGGGGGTGATCGTCGGGCGGCCGAGGGCGTGGACGGTGAAACCCGCCTCAGCCCACCGCTGCCGATCCAACGCATTCCGCCCATCGATGAGCACACGACCCGCGACCTGCTCAGCAACATCGGCCGGGTCGAGATCGCGGTACACCTGCCACTCCGTCAACAACACGACCACCCGCGCCCCCACCAACGCCTCATCAACCGTGTCGACATAACCCGGCCCCGGACGCTGAGCCCGCGCCACAGCCAGTGCCTCCGGATCATGCACCCGCACATCCACACCCAAGGCCACCAAACGCTCAGCCACGTCCAACGCCGGACTATCCCGAATATCATCCGAATTCGGCTTGAACGCCGCCCCCAACACCGCCACCGGCGCCCCCACGACGTCCTCACCCAACACGTCACGCACGAGCTCCACCACCCGCGAACGACGACGCACGTTCGTCGCATCCACCGTCCGCAAGAACTCCACCGACTCCGCCAGGCCGAGCTCCTCACCACGTGCCATGAACGCACGAATGTCCTTCGGTAAGCACCCCCCACCGAACCCGACACCCGCACCCAAGAACTTGCGGCCGATGCGCTCGTCATGCCCGATCGCATCCGCGAGCGCGACGACATCACCGCCGCTCGCCTCGCACACCTCAGCCATCGCATTGATGAACGAGATCTTCGTCGCGAGGAACGCATTCGCGCTCACCTTGACCAACTCAGCCGTCGCGAAATTCGTCACCAACCGCGGCGTACCCGCCGCCAATGCCCGCGCATACACCTCATCCAGACGCGCGACATTCGCATCCGCGAACTCCCCCTCCACGCCGTACACGAACCGATCCGGCGTCAACGTGTCCTTCACCGCGAATCCCTCACGCAAGAACTCCGGATTCCAGGTCAGACGCGCATCCACCCCGTCACGCACGCCGGCCTGCAGCACCTCCAGCACGCGCGGCACCGTCCCCACCGGCACCGTCGACTTGCCCACCGCCACTGACCCCGCCTTCATGTGCGGCGCCAACGACGCGAACGCACCGAACACATAATCCGTGTTTGCCGCATACTCCCCCGGCTTCTGCGGCGTCCCCACACACACGAAATGCACATCAGCATCCGCCACATCAGCGATGTCCGTCGACCACCGCAACCGACCCGACGCCTGCGCACTCGCCAACAACTCCGGCAACCCCGGCTCGAAGATCGGACTACGCCCCGCCGCCAACGCCTCGATCTTCAACACATCCGTGTCGACACCCACGACGTCATGACCCAACTCAGCCATGCACGCCGCATGCACCGCGCCCAGATAGCCCGTGCCGATGACCGAGATCTTCAAACCCATGCCGCAGATTCTAGGGTGCCGCCCCTGCTGCGACGCTCATTCGCCGCGCGCGGCCCCCCACGCAGGTCGCCGTTGCGCCCGTTGTCGACAAGGACGAGGACGAACGGCGGCGCGCCGAGCTGCGCGGCGAGCACGTTCAGCTGCACGGCCTCGCTCGCTCGCCTCACGGACGGGGATGATGACGCTCACCTCGACGTCCGAGGGACGTGTCATCGGCTGCGACCTAACCGAGCTTGACGCCCGTGAAGGCGACGAAGGTGACGATCGCACCGAGCGCGTACAACGCGACGTCCGTGCCCCTCGAACGCACCTTGAGATCGGGCACGACACGCTCGGGGAAGACGGCGCGCATGATCGCCCCCAGCAGCGGACCCACGGCCATGAGGATGCCTCCGACACGCACATGCCCGCCGAAGACGACGGCGAGGCCCAACGCGACCGGCAACACGACGACGAGCCACGGGACGCCGAGCTTGAAGTGACTCACCGACCCCGAGCCTCGGCCTCACGCTCGGCGGCCTCCACGACGTTCGTCAGCAGCAGCGCACGCGTCATCGGGCCGACGCCGCCGGGGTTCGGCGACATGAATCCGGCGACCTCAGCGACGTCCGGTGCGATGTCACCGGCCACCTTGCCGTCGACGCGGCTGACTCCGACGTCGAGCACTGCGGCACCCTGCTTGACCATGTCCTTCGTGATGAGCCCCGGCACACCGGCGGCGGCGACGATGACGTCCGCGTTCTTCGTGTGAGCTGCGAGATCCTTCGTGCCGGTGTGGCACAGGATGGCCGTCGCGTTCTCGCTGCGACGTGTGAGGATGAGACCGAGCGGGCGCCCCACCGTCAGCCCACGCCCGACGACGACGACCTCCGCGCCGTTCAGCGGCACGTCGTAACGGCGCAGCAGTTCGATGACGCCCATCGGCGTGCACGGCAGCGGCGCCTCCTCGCCGAGCACGAGCTTGCCGAGGTTGACCGGGTGCAGACCGTCGACGTCCTTCTCCGGCTTGACGCGTGAGAGCAGCGCGACCTCGTCGAGACCCGTCGGCTGCTGGATGAGGAAGCCCGTGCAGTTCTCGTCGTCGTTGAGCTCGTCGATGACGGCCTCGACCTCGGCCTGTGTCGCGGTAGCCGGCAGATCCTTGCGGATCGAGGTGATGCCGACCTCCGCGCAATCCTTGTGCTTGGCGTTGACGTACCACTGCGAGCCTGGGTCATCGCCGACGAGCACCGTGCCGAGGCCCGGCGTGATGCCGCGCGCCTTCAACGCAGCGATGCGCTCGCGCAGCTCTTCCTTGATCGTCGCGAGGGTGGCCTTGCCGTCGAGCGTCGTCGCAGTCATGGCTCAATCCTGCCAGACGCCCCGGGCGCGCGGTCGGCGCTCACACCGGGGTGTGACGGGACGCTCGTGATCGACCTGGGCTCACGCGTACGGTCGTCGTATGACACGAGCGTGCCGAGCGGCGAGTGGCGTGGCGCGTTCCCGCGCTCGTAGCACTCGTCGTCGGGGTGCTCGTCGTGGCGTTGTTCATCGTCGTCGGCCGCCGTTCGTCAGCCCCGGTCGCCGACGCGCCCTCACCCAGCCTGAGCGGACGCCCCGTGGTGGCCTTCGTCGGCGACAGCCACTCCGCCGGCTCGGAGGCGAGCTCACCGGACAAGCGATGGCCAACCGTCCTGAGCGCTGAGCGCGGGTGGAACGAGATCAACGTCGCCGTGCCTGGCATGGGCCACGACGTGGGGCGTCCGACGCAGCACTACGCTTCCCAGGTCGCACGAGCCGCAGCGTCGAAGCCGGGCACGGTCATCATCTCCGGCGGATGGAACGACGTCGCCCGCGGCGTGCCGACGGCGACCATCGTCGAGGGCCTGCGCGAGACGCTCGCGGCGGTGAAGAAGCACGTCCCCGAGGCGCGCGTCGTCGTCATCGCACCGATCGGACCGGCGAGTTCTCCCCCACCCGACCTCGTACGGCTGCGCGATGCCGCCGCACCCGTGGTGCGCAGCTCAGGTGCGGCGTGGCTGGATCTCGACTTCCCGCTCACCGGTCACCGGGAGTGAATCAGCCCTGACGGCCTGCACCCCAACGACGCGGGCTACAAGCGTCTCGCCGAGCTCACGAACGCGCGTCTGAAGTAGCCCGTCGGCCACCGGAGCGTGCCGCCATGGCTGCCGCCGCAGCGGTGACGACCATGCCGACGACGGTGCGCACACCGACACCTTCGCGCGCCACCGGGTCGAGCAGGTCGATGACGAGCGCCGCGACGAGCTGTCCCATGATGCCCATGAGGCCCAGCACGAGCACGCTGATGTGCTCCGTCGCCCAGGCCGACAACCCGATGAACGCGATGCCCAGCGGCGCACCGAGCCACGCCCACCAGGGAGCGTCGTGCGGCCACTGCCACTGCGTGAAGCCGAGGAGCACGCGCGCACCGGCGAACACCACGAGAGCGATCACGCCGACGAGGAAGTTCTGCAGCGTCGTCGCGTACGAACTACCTGCCCGCGCACTGACGCGCCCGTTGAGACCCTGCTGGAACTGCGTCATGACGCCCGCGATGATGACGGCGAGGGCCGGCAGGATCGCGATGCCACCCGGGACGTGCTGGCCGCTCACCGTGATGCCGACCCCGACGACGGCGAACGCGCCGGCGAGCGCGCGAGCGGGGGTGATCGGCGTGCGTCCCTTGGGGCCGGCACCGACGTGGTCGGCGAGCAGCCCGCCGAGTGCCCGGCCACCGACGCTCGCGACGATGAAGACCGCTACCCCGAGGATGGCGACCGTGCTCGTCTGCACGGCGACGAACGCGCCACCCAGGACGCCGCCGAGGCACTCCCACCAGCGCAGACGCCCAGCCCGAATCGCGTCGACGAGCCGACCGGCGCCGCGGCGCAGGCTCGGCACGACGAGCGTCAGCACGAGCAGCGCGAGCCCCGAACCGAAGCTCCACACCGCCGCGACGAGCGGCTCGGACAACGGCTCACCGAGCGTCCCGTTGAAGCGCGCCTGCAACGACAGGCACGCCCCACCGAAGAACGCGGCAGTGAGGGCAAGCGCCTCGGAGGAGGCTCTGGCGTCACGCGTCATCGCAGGGCACCGCGACGATGGCAGGTTTGGCCGAAGATGTGGCCGACGTTCAGGCCATCTTGAGCCAAACCCGCCATCTGGGGGTTGTCGATCATAGGTGTCACTCAGTGCGCGAAGTGACGCGTACCGGTGAAGTACAGGGTGACGCCGGCCTTGTTCGCGGCGTCGATGACCTCGGCGTCACGAATGGACCCACCCGGCGCGACAACGGCCTGGACGCCCGCGTCGAGCAGGATCTGCAGGCCGTCGGCGAACGGGAAGAACGCGTCCGACGACGCCACCGAACCACGGGCCCGCTCGGCGCCCGCACGCGTCACGGCGAGGTTGCACGAGTCGACGCGGTTGACCTGGCCCATGCCGATACCGAGCGACGCACCGTCCTTGGCGAGCAGAATCGCGTTCGACTTCACGGCGCGCACCGCACGCCACGCGAACTCGAGGTCACGCATCGTGGCCTCGTCCGCGGCCTCGCCGGCGACGAGCTGCCAGCGCTCGGGGTCGTCACCCGTGGTGCGACCGTCCTTGTCCTCGCCCTCTGCGTCGATGAGGTCGCGCTCCTGCACGAGCAGGCCGCCCGAGATGGGGCGTGTGTCGAGGCTCGAGCCGGCCGGCGCGGGCACCGTCACGAGGCGCATGTTCTTCTTCTGCGTGAGCACCTCGAGCGCGTCGTCGTCGAACGCGGGCGCGACGACGACCTCGGTGAAGATGTCCTTCACCGTCTCGGCCATCGCCTTCGTCACCGGGCGGTTCGTCGCGATGATGCCGCCGAACGCGCTCGTCGAATCGCACTCGTGCGCCTTGCGGTGCACGTCCGCGATGTCATCGCCGTCAGCCCCGACGGCGATGCCGCACGGGTTGGCGTGCTTGATGATGGCGACGGTCGGCGCGTCGCCGTGGTCGTACGCGGCACGGTAGGCGGCGTCGGCGTCGACGTAGTTGTTGTACGACATCGCCTTGCCGTGCAGCTGCTCCCCCTGGGCGATGCCGGCCTGACCCTCAGCGGTGTACAACGCCGCGCCCTGGTGCGGGTTCTCGCCGTAGCGCAGGCTCGCGGCCTTCGTGAACGTCGCGCCCATCCAGTCGGGGAACTGATCGCCCGTCGCCTCGTCGTCCGAACCGGCGAGGTTCTCCCCCATCCACGTCGCGACGGCGACGTCGTACGACGCGGTGTGGACGAACGCCTCACGCGCGAGCTCGGTGCGCTGCTGCAGCGTGAAGCCGCCACCGTTGACGGCGGTGATGACGTCGTCGTAGCGCGACGGGTCGGTGACGATCGCGACGGTGGGGTGGTTCTTCGCGGCCGCGCGCACCATCGTCGGGCCGCCGATGTCGATCTGTTCGACGCACTCGTCGATGCTCGCGCCGGACGCGACGGTCTCGGCGAACGGGTACAGGTTGACGACGACGAGGTCGAACGGTGCGACGCCGAGCTCACGCAGCTGCGCCAGGTGGTCGTCCTTGCGCGAGTCGGCGAGGATGCCCGCGTGCACCTTGGGGTGCAGCGTCTTGACGCGACCCTCGAGGCACTCGGGGAACCCGGTCAGCTCCTCGACGGGCGTCACCGGGACGCCGAGACCGGCGATGAGCTTGCTCGAACCACCGGTCGAGACGATCTCGACGCCGGCGTCGGCCAGGGCGCGTGCCAACTCCTCCAGACCCGTCTTGTCGTACACCGAGACGAGGGCCCGCTTGATGGGGCGCAAACCGTCACTCATTGATCAAAACCGTCCTGCCGTTGATGGACCAACCACGTGCGAACCTGCGGACGACGTCCACAAGCATGTCGCGCTCCTCGACCTTGATGCGTTCGTGGAGCGAGTCTTCGTCGTCATCGGCGCGCACCTCGACGGCGCGCTGCGCGATGATCGGGCCCGTGTCGACGCCGGCGTCGACGACGTGACACGTCGTACCCGTGATCTTGACGCCGTGGGCGAGGGCATCCCGCACACCGTGCGCGCCGGGGAAGCTCGGCAGCAGCGCCGGATGCGTGTTGATGACGGTGTGGCGCGCGAGCGTCGTCGCACCCAAGATCTTCATGAAGCCGGCCGAGACGACGAGGTGCGGCGGCACATCGGGGTCGTCCGAGTCGTCGTCGAAGCTGCGCTCGATGGCGTCGGCGAGCGCCTCGTCCCAGGCGTCGCGGTCGGCGAAATGGGCGGTGTCGACGACGAACGTCGGGATGCCTGCGAGCATCGCGCGCTCGAGACCGGCGCACTCGCGGTCGGCACCGACGGCGACGATCGTGAACGGCGAGCGCTGACCGCGAGCGGCCGCGTCGGCCTCTGCGTCGATGAGCGCCTGCAGCAGCGAACCGCTGCCGGAGACGAGGACGACGACCTCGAGCGGTCGGGTGTCGGGGCGCAGCTGCGGCGTGGCACTCACATGGACAACCCTACCGACCATGCTTGACGAAGCAGCGACTGCGAACCCGGTAGTCCTGAGGGGTGGAAAGCTGCACGCGCCCGCTCGTGAGGCACGGCTGCGACCTGCTGTGATGGGCGAAGGATTTCATGCTTCATATCGGCTCGACTCGGCCTATGCGGAGTACGCATCGCACGAGACAGGAGACGACCTCGAGCATGCCCGGAGCAATCGGGCGCGCCGCGAGCAGCGCGAACGGCGTCGATCGAACGACGAACACGCGGCAGGGTCACAGCGGTGACGATGCACCGAGGCCAGATCTACTGGCGCGACCTCGGCCACGGGGAGAAACCCTGACTCGTCGTCTCGAACAACGCCCGTAACACCCATCTGCGCATCGCTCTCGTCGTGCGCGTCACGACCTCGACGAAGCCGCCGCTGCCAAGCATCGTCCCGATCGAGCTCAGCGGCGCGAATCGCGCGGGCCAAGAACTCATCGGCAGCGTCCCCGCGACGACATCGAGGTGCTCGACGACGACCACCACGTGCACCCCGGGGTGGGTTACCACCGCACATCATGCGGCGCGTCGATGCTGCCCTCGAGGTGGCCCTGGCCCTCACGAGACCAGGCGATGACGCCGAGCACGCCACGCCGAGGTCAGTTGAAGAAGAACTTCTCGACCTCGTTGGGGTTCTGGCTGTAGGAGCTCTCGCAGGATTCGCGCGCCTGGTTGGTGTTGGCGCCCCACAGGCACTCCTGATAGCTCTTCGTGCGTTCGTAATGCACGAGCGGCGCGGCCGTCATCACGAGCAGCAGCGCTGTCAGCACGAGGCCGACGAGGTTGGGCCCGAACGCGCCCGGGGCGCCGGCGCGGCGCACGTCGCGCAGGTAGCGGATGCCGTAGAAGAGCGACAACGCCAACGGGATGGCGGCCAGGCCCGACGCGGGCAGCGGCAGCCACGACAGCAGAAACCCGAGCAGCAGATACCGCAGCGACAGGACGTTGTTGCGCAGACCGGGCGGCAGCTGGGGCATCTCACTCACAGCACTCCCAACGATCGAGAACGACGATTTGATCCCGCCGCGCGGGCCACGTACGTCGCGTCACGTCTGGTGGCTCGAACGCCAGTGACGCGCCGCCGCCGTCGCGAGCGCGGGCAGCACGAGCAGCAGCGGCGCGACGAGCCACGCCTGCCACGACGGGCCGACGTACTCGAGCAGCCCCCGCGACACCGAAGCCGTCGAGAACCACCACAGCAGCCACATCGTCACCGTCGTGACGGCGGCGGCGCTCGCCGCGACCGTCAGCTTCGCACGCAGACTCGCGAACCGGGTGAGTGCCCGGCCCGAGGCCCAGCCGATGAAGACGCCGACGCCGATGGGCACGGCGAGCGCCGCCCAGGCCCACGGGCCGACGTGGTCGGGCAGCGCCCCGAGGACGGGGACCATCGGCAGGGTGCCGGGCGTCATCCCGGAGTGGCCGATGCTGACGGCACCCGCCTCGAACGGCGCGCCCGTCGTCCACCCCGCCATGTGGGCGAGAAGGTTGGGCAGGGCCATCACCTGCGCCAGCACGAGCAGGCAGCCGCCAACGACACCGGGCGCGAGCGCTTGCTGAACCGCCCACACGCGCGGCGCGTGCCAGGCGATGAGCACGACGAGCAGCAGCAGCGACAACGCCGCGAACAGGCCCGCGCCGCGCAGGCCCGCAGACAGCGAACGGCGCAACAGCAGCGGGGTGGCCTCGACGACGACCTCGTCGAGCGCCGCGAGTTCGGGCGAGTGCTTGCGTTCGTGCCAGGCCGTCCACGCCACGCCGAGCGCGGCCACGAGCGCCGGGCCCACGATGAGCGACCACCAGTGGATGTGGCTGTGGCCGAGCCCCGCGACGATGCCGAGCACCTGCGCCGCGACCACGTATCCCCCGACGTACGCGAGCATGATGGCGCGCAGGTCCGCGGCGCGCAGCCGTTCGTCGGGGAACGCCGCGCGCGCGCCGAAGCAAGCGGCGAGCACGCAACCGAGCGTCAGCAGCAGCGGGCTGAAGACGACCGTGATGCCGTCGACGACGACGTGCCCGCGATGTGCGAGCGCCCACAGGTCGATGGCGACGCCGAGTGTGTCGTTCCACGACGACGTCGACTGTGCATCGAGCGTCCATGCGGCGAAGACCGGGACCATGAGGACGACGAGTGACGCGAGCGCCGCGACGATGCCGTACCCGAAGGCGAGCGGGACGTGCGGGCGCCCGGCCGGTCGCGATTCGTTCGTCGAGCGACCATTCGCCCCGGTGCGCGCCGCATCTCGTTGAGACGGTCCTGTCGAACCTCGTGACGCCGAGTCACGAGACGCTGCGCTCTGTCGCGGCGGGCGGGAGCCGCCACCCACGCCGTCACGGGCACCCGCGCGCGCGGGTGAACTGCCGCCCGCACGCTGCGGGCGCTGCGGTCGAGGGCGTTTGTTCGCCGGAGACGAGGCGGACGAGGAACTGCGGGGGCGACGATCACTCATGGCCCGGCCATCCTCTCAGGCCGCGCTGGGCCGATGCTCGAGGCTCGCCGCAGGAACGACTGATCCCGCCACCTGGAGCAGGTGGCGGGATCAGCGAGAGGCGCGAGCCTCGGCCGCACGGGTCGAAGCCGTGGGCCATCGAGAGCGCTCAGACCTGACGGAACGCTCACGTCACTTGGCCTGGATACGGATGGCCTGCTCGTCGCCGTAACCGCACTTGACGTCGATCGTCTTGATCTTCTTGCCGTTCGGCACCTTGTAGACGACGTCACCCGTCGTCGTGTCGCCCTTGTAGAGGGTGCCGTAGTCGAGACGCTGCCCGTACGAGGCGAAGTCCTCGCGCGCGGACGTGTTGTCGTCGAGCTTCACCTTGAGACACGTCGTGCCGGCGTTGAGATTCTTGTCGCCGAGGTTCGTCATCGTGATGTTGACGGCGACGTAGTGGTTGCCGTTGCCCGGCTTGTCGAAGTCGTTCTCAGGGGTGATCGGGTCGGCGATCTTGTTGACCTTGGCCGACATCTCCTTCGTCTTGACCTCTTCACCGACCTTGCCGGTCTTGGGGCCCGACGCGTCTCCCGAGTCGCCCGTACCGGTGTCGGAGGACGGAGACTCGCTCGTCGTCGGTGCAGCCGCGCTCGAGCTCTGATCGGGCGTGGAGGCCGGCGACGTGGCGTTCGGGGCCGCCGAGGTGGCCTCGCCCGCAGCCGACGACGCGGCCGAGGCCACGGACGGCGCCGCGCTGTTCGCGGCCGACGTGGCCTGGGACGCGCCGCCCTCGACCTGGGTGCAGGCGCTCATGCCGAGCGTCATCGTTCCGGCCAGCAGGGCCAGGCCCATCGTGCGTGCGGTGGTCTTCATCTGGGTGTTCCTTTCGGTGCGTCCGAGCCGCGGCGGGCCCGGGCTGAGGGTGAAGTGGTCAGTGGGCGAGGTCGACGCGGATGGTGCGCTGATCCCCGGCGAAGTCGAGGGAGCATCGCACGTCGACGGACTTGAGCTTCTGGTTCTTCGGCAGCTCGAACGTCACGTCCCCGCTCGCGGCGTCACCCTTGTGCAGGGTGGACGAATCCATCGGCGAACCGTGATCGGCGAACAGTGACGCCGACGCCGACCCGTTCGTCGTCGTCTTGGCGTCGATGCACATCGACGGGCTGAAGTTGATCGGTGCGCCGCCGACGTTCGTCACCGTGATCGACACGGCCGCCCACTTCTTGCCGGCCCCCGGCTTGAAGACCGCAGAATCGCCGACCGGCACCGGATCGACGACCTTGGTCACCTTCACCGACAACTTCGAGGTCTTCGCCTCCCCACCGACCTTCGTGGTGACGAGCCCCTGCTGGCCGGAGCCGAGCGGATCGGACGCCGGCGCGGACGACGCGGCCGCCTCGCTCGACGCGGCACCAGCGGACGTGGCGGGCGCCGACGACGACTCGGGCGCGGGCGCAGACGTCGCCGCGCTCGGAGTCTGCGCGGCCGCGTTCGACGACACGGCGGCACTCGGCGGCGCAGACGCGCTCGCCGCCGGCGACGAACCGTCGACGCTCGTGCACGCGCCCACCGACAACGTCACGCCCACAGCTCCGACGAGACCGAACCCTCGCTTCAAGTCCATGACGATCCCTCCCAGGTCGACGGACTCTCGCCCGCGTCATCATTCATAACTTAATCGTCACTGGGACGCCGCTGCATCATTACTGGTTCCATCCGTACTGGTTCCATCCGTGCGCCGACTTCTCGCGGCCATGTCGCCGGCACCTCGGCGACACGACGAACGCCCCCGCACCAGCGCGAGCCGATGCGGGGGCGTTCGTCGAGATCACCGAAGCGACGTTCGGTGAATCCGCCTCACTTGCTGAGGTTGTTCATGATCTCCGTCATGAGAGCGGCCGTCTCGGACGGCGTCTTGCCGACCTTGACGCCGGCGGCCTCGAGGGCCTCCTTCTTCGCGGCAGCCGTACCCGCCGAGCCGGAGACGATGGCGCCGGCGTGGCCCATCGTCTTGCCCTCGGGAGCGGTGAAGCCCGCGACGTAACCGACGACCGGCTTCGTCACGTTCTCCTTGATGTACGCCGCAGCGCGCTCCTCGGCGTCGCCGCCGATCTCACCGATCATGACGATCGCGTCGGTGTCGGGGTCGTTCTGGAACGCCTCGAGCGCATCGATGTGCGTCGTGCCGATGACGGGGTCGCCGCCGATGCCGATGGCCGTCGAGAAACCGAAGTCACGCAGTTCGTACATCATCTGGTACGTCAGCGTGCCCGACTTCGACACCAGGCCGATGCGGCCCTTGCCGGCGATGTTCGCCGGGATGATGCCGGCATTCGACTCACCGGGGCTGATGATGCCCGGGCAGTTCGGGCCGAGCAGGCGCGTCTTCGAACCCTTGCTCAGGTTGTAGAACTCGGCCGAGTCCTTCACCGGGATGCCCTCGGTGATGACGACGGCGAGCGGCATCTCGGCCTCGATGGCCTCGACCGCGGCGCTCTTGGCGAAGGCCGGCGGCACGAAGATCACGGAGACGTTGGCGCCCGTCTCGGTCATGGCGTCCTTGACGGAGCCGAAGACCGGAACCTGCTTGGTCTCGCCGTTGACATCGAAGTCAACCGTCTGGCCGGCCTTCTTCGGGTTGACGCCACCGACGACGTTCGTGCCCGAGGCGAGCATGCGCGCCGTGTGCTTCATGCCCTCGGAGCCGGTCATGCCCTGAACGATGACCTTGGAGTCAGCGTTGAGAAAAATCGACATGGAAGTCAGATCCCTTTCAGTTGGCCGCGGCCAGCTCGGCAGCCTTGCGGGCTGCGCCGTCCATGGTGTCCACGACCGTCACGAGCGGGTGGTTGAAGTCGGAGAGGATCGCACGGCCCTCTTCGACGTTGTTGCCGTCGAGGCGCACGACGAGCGGCTTCGTCGCCGCGTCCCCGAGCTTCTTCAGGGCGCCGACGATGCCGTTGGCGACGGCGTCGCACGCCGTGATGCCACCGAAGACGTTGACGAAGACGCTCTTGACCTGCTCGTCGTTCAGGATGACGTCGAGACCGTTGGCCATGACCTCGGCCGAGGCGCCGCCACCGATGTCGAGGAAGTTGGCGGGCTTGGCCTTGCCGCCGGTGAAGTCCTCACCGGCGTAGGCGACGACGTCGAGCGTGCTCATGACGAGGCCGGCACCGTTGCCGATGATGCCGACGTTGCCGTCGAGCTTCACGTAGTTGAGGTCGAGCGCCTTGGCCTTGGCCTCCAGCGGGTCGGCCGCGGCCTTGTCCTCGAGAGCCTCGTGGTCGGGGTGACGGAAGCCGGCGTTCGCGTCGAGCGTCACCTTGCCGTCGAGCGCGATGATGTCGCCGTCCTCGGTCTTGACGAGCGGGTTCACCTCCACGAGCGTCGCGTCCTCGTCACGGTACGTCTCCCACAGCTTGACGAGCACGGGAGCGACCTTCGCGGCCGTCTCGTCGTCGAAGCCGGCGGCCTTGACGATCTCGTCGGCCTTCGCGCCGTCGATGCCGACGTTCGGGTCGACCTCGATGCGCGCGAGTGCCTCGGGACGCTCGACGGCGAGCTGCTCGATCTCGACGCCGCCCTCCTTCGAGCACATCGCGAGGTAGCTGCGGTTCGCTCGGTCGAGCAGGATCGAGAAGTAGTACTCCTCGGCGATCTTGGCGCCCTGGGCGATCATCACGGTGCCCACGGTGTGGCCCTTGATGTCCATGCCCAGGATGTCCTTGGCGTACTGCTCGGCCTCGTCAGCCGACTTGGCTACCTTGACGCCGCCGGCCTTGCCGCGACCACCGGTCTTGACCTGGGCCTTGACGACGGTGACACCGCCCGACTTCGCACCGATCTGCTCGGCGGCTGCCTTGGCTTCTTCCGGGGTGGTGGCCGTCTGGCCGGCCAGCACCGGAACGCCGTGCGCCTCGAACATGTCGCGCGCCTGGTACTCGAAGAGATCCACGCGAATCCATCCTCATCGTTGAAAGGAGTGTTCCTCTTGTGACTTTAACGCGCTTTGCCGCGCGGGGGTAACCAGGGGTTCGCGCCGGTGCTCTCAGGCGTGTGCGGACGCCGCGTCCCCGACGTTCTCGCGCACCCACGCGACGACCTCGTGCGTCGGCGCACCGGGCGTGAAGATGCGCGCGACACCCATGTCGAGCAGCGGCTTGATGTCGCCCTCGGGGATGATTCCGCCACCGAAGACGACGACGTCGTCGATGCCCTGCTCGCGCAGCAACGTCATCAGGCGCTCGAACTGCGTCATGTGCGAACCGGACAGGATCGACAGGCCGATCGCGTCGGCGTCCTCCTGCACCGCAGCCGTGACGATCTGCTCCGGCGTCTGGTGCAGGCCCGTGTAGATGACCTCCATGCCGGCGTCGCGCAACGCCCGCGCGATGACCTTCGCACCACGGTCGTGGCCGTCGAGGCCCGGCTTCGCGACGACGACGCGGAGTCGATCGGAGCCGTTCGTGGCAGCATTCGTAGGGGTGGCGTTCGCGGCGGCATTCGTAGGGGTGGCGTTCGTGGCAGGCGCGTGCTGAACCATGACTCAATCCTCTCGGGCGGTTACTCGCACTGTAACGCCCGCCACACCCTCCGCTCAGTTGATGATCCTCAACTCATGCGTGTCACAGCTTCGTGACGGGCGCGTAGCGCAGGAGCAGGCGCTTGGGTGGGCCGTCGCCGAAGTCGATGTGAGCCATCGCTCGGTCGCCCTGACCCTCGACGCGCACGACGGTGCCGAGGCCGAAGCTGTCGTGCGTCACCTTGTCGCCGGCGTCGAGGTTCGGGATCTCGCGCATGCCGCGGCCGACGGCGGAGTTCTTCGTGGTCGAGAACGAACCGGCCCCGGATCTGCGACCGCTCGACGACATCCGCGCCACCGGCGCGGTGCCGCGCCCGATGACGGGGCCGTCATCGTCGTGCCTGCTCCCACCCGAGCCGTAGCGCGAACCGCCCCCGCCGCCGAACGCGGCGTACCCGCGCGGCTGGGACGACGCGAACGCCGTGGCCTCGCGCTCCCAGTGGACGAACTCCTCCGGGATCTCGCCGAGGAAGCGCGACGGCGGGTTGTACTGCGGCGCACCCCACGCGCTGCGCACGGCAGCGCGTGACAGGTGCAGGCGCTCGCGCGCCCGGGTGATGCCGACGTAGGCGAGGCGCCGCTCCTCCTCGAGCTCCTTCGTGTCGCCGAGAGCGCGCATGTGCGGGAACGTGCCGTCCTCCATGCCGGTGAGGAATACGACCGGAAACTCGAGGCCCTTCGCGGTGTGCAACGTCATGAGGGTGACGACGCCCTGATCCTCGGCGTCCTTCGGTATCTCGTCCGCGTCGGCCACGAGGGAGACCTGCTCGAGGAAGTCCTCGAGCGTCGCGCCCGGGTAGTTGTCGTCGAACTCGTTGGCGACGGCGACGAGCTCGGCGAGGTTCTCGATGCGCGTCTCGTCCTGAGGATCCTTGCTCGTGCGCAGCTCCTTCAGATACCCCGTGCGCTCGAGGATCGCCTCGATGAGGGGTCCGACGCCGCTACCGGACTCGCGCGTCTGCCGCAGGCTCTCGAGGATCTCGGTGAAGCCCTTGACGGCGCTCACCGACCGCGTCGCGATGCCCGGCGCCTCGTCGGCCCGCGCGAGCGCCTCGATGAACGTGATGCGCTCCCGCTCCGCGAGCGCGCCGAGGCATGCCTCGGCGCGGTCACCGATGCCGCGCTTCGGTGTGTTGAGGATGCGGCGCAGGTTGACGGTGTCGGCCGGGTTCGAGATGACGCGCAGGTACGCGAGCGCGTCCTTGATCTCCTTGCGCTCGTAGAACCGCGTGCCACCGACGACCTTGTACGGCAGGCCGACACGGACGAACACCTCTTCGAGCGCGCGCGATTGCGCGTTCGTCCGGTAGAACACCGCGACGTCCTTGGGCTTGACGCCGTGATCGTCGCCGAGCTTGTCGATCGTGCGCGCGACGAACGCGGCCTCGTCATGCTCGGAATCGGCGACGTACCCGACGATCTTCTCGCCGTCGCCCTGATCGGACCACAGGTTCTTCTTGCGACGCTCCGGGTTGCGCTCGATGACGGAGTTCGCCGCGCCGAGGATGTTCTGCGTCGAACGGTAGTTCTGCTCGAGCAGGATCGTCGTCGCGTTCGGGTAGTCCTCCTCGAACTCGACGATGTTGCGGATCGTCGCCCCACGGAAGGCGTAGATCGACTGATCGGCGTCACCGACGACGCACAGGTCGGCCATGGGCACCGCGCTCGTGGCGCGCGAATCGCCCTCGGCGTCCTGGCTCGCCATGCCGCCCGAGGCGTGCTCACCGCCGGCGAGCTCGCGCACGAGGACATACTGCGCGTGGTTCGTGTCCTGGTACTCGTCGACGAGGATGTGCCGGAAGCGGCGCCGGTAGTGCTCGGCCACCTGCGGGAACGCCTGCAGGATGGTGACGGTCGTCATGATGATGTCGTCGAAGTCGAGCGCGTTCGCCTGACGCAGGCGCTGCTGGTAGAGACGGTAGGCCTCGGCGACCTTGCGCTCCTGATCCGTCTCGGCGCGCTTCGCGGCCTCCTCGGCGTCGATCAGCTCGTTCTTCAGGTTGCTCACCTGGAAACTGAACGACTTCGGCGGGTAGCGCTTCGGATCGAGGTCGAGATCGCGCGTCACCATCGCCATGAGGCGCTGACTGTCGGCCGCGTCGTAGATCGAGAACGTCGAGCGCAACCCCACGTGCTTGGCTTCACGGCGCAGGATGCGCACGCACGCGGAGTGGAACGTGCTCACCCACATGGCGTTCGCCGCACCCCCGACGAGCTGCTCGACGCGCTCACGCATCTCGGCGGCCGCCTTGTTCGTGAAGGTGATCGCGAGGATCTGGCCGGGCTGCGCGCCACGCGCCGCCATCAGGTAGGCGATGCGGTGCGTCAGCACGCGCGTCTTGCCCGAACCGGCGCCCGCGACGATGAGCAACGGCGTCCCGAAGTGCTCGACGGCCTGCACCTGCTGCGGGTTCATGCCCTCGAGCAGGCTCGCAGGATCGGCCTCGAAACGTCGCGTGCCGCGCCCCGAATCGGGGCGACCCCAGTGCGATCCGCGACCCAGCATCGGCGCGTCGTCGCCCCATGTGCCGGCGTCGGCGGGGGCCTCGTCGGGCGGCGGTTCCTGCAGGGCCCACAACGGGATGCCGGACGCGTCGACCGCCCCCGGATCGACTGCGGCGGCCCCGGCGGGAGCCTCCGTGCTCGGGGTACGCGACGGCGACGCGTCGGTACCGCTCCTGGAGGAGGGACGGGAGGCGTCGGCCGCGGTCAGCGGAAGGTCGTCGAAGAGGCCACTCATGATGAGGCCAGTCTAGGAGTGAGAACCGACAACCGCGCAGGCGACGAGCGCGGCGGCCGCGCGGCCAAGCGCGGCTGCGGGCATCGGGCTCGAGGCGGCGGGCGCGGGCGGCATCGTCGCCTACCCTTGGGGCGTGGATGTTCAGGCGATTCTCGATGCGATTCCGGCCCCGGCCGTCTACGTGCTGACCGGTCTCATCATCCTGCTCGAGAGCGTCGGCATCCCCCTGCCCGGCGAGATCATGCTCGTCACCGCGTCGCTGTTCGCCTCAGGGCCGCACCCGCACGTCAGCATCCACCTCGTCGCACTGGCCGCCATCCTCGGCGCCGTCATCGGCGACTCGATCGGCTACTACGTCGGTCGACACTTCGGTGAGCGCCTGTTCGCGTGGCTCGGCACACGCTTCCCCCATCACGTCAACGACGAGACGATCGGGTACGCGAAGCACGCCTTCCACACCCACGGCATCTGGGCGGTGTTCTTCGGACGCTTCGTCGCGCTGCTGCGCATCTTCGCCGGCCCGCTCGCCGGCTCGCTGCACATGAAGTATGCGCGCTTCCTGGCCGCCAACGTGCTCGGCGCCATCTGCTGGGCCGGCGGCACCGCCTACGGCGTCCACTTCCTCGGCAAGATCGCCGAGAAGTGGATGAAGAACTTCTCCTACATCGGGCTCGGCGTGGCGATCGTGTTTGGCCTCGTCCTGTCGACCGTCGCTCGCAAGCGCATCAGCGCCAACGTCGCCGAGTACGCCGAACGCAAGCGCGCCGCCGGTGAAGAGATCAACCCCGCCGATCCGCGCGCGGTGAGCTGACGGACGCTCACCCGAGCATGGCTGGAGCGACGAACGCCTACCCTTGTGGCATGTCCACGCTCAACGAAATCCTCCTGCTCGTCCACCTGCTCGGCATGGCCGCCATCGTCGGTGGCTTCCTCGCTGTCCTCAAGGCGCCGCGCGCGATCCCCGCGATGGTGTGGGGCGCGCGCCTGCAGCTGCTCAGCGGGCTCGCGATGGTCGGCGTCGCCGAGTCGCAGCACTGGTCGCTCGACCACACGTGGGTCGCGGTGAAGCTCGTCATCGCCCTCATCGTCGCAGGTCTGCTCGAAGTCTCCTCGTCGAAGGAGAAGAAGGGCGACAGCGCCGCGCCGCTCGTCCAGGCAGCCGCCGCGCTCGCCGTCATCAACGTCATCGTCGCGATCTTCTGGCACTGACCGACCACCCCGCATGACGAGCGGGTGCGACGACGCATGAGGCGTCGACGCACCCGCTTCGCCGTCGCTGGCCACGCCCCGTCGACGCATCCGGTCGCCGGGCTCGGCTCCTGGATGGCTCGGCGTCAACCTGAGGAGCCGAGCACCTGCCGCACCGATTCGAGCGCCCAGGGAGCCATGCCGCCGCTCGGGTAGCCGTCGGAGGTGGGGTCGACCACGTCGGCCGCCGCGAACCACGCCGCGTGCTGCGTCGAGCCCCCGACGTCGTGGACGGTGGGTTCGCTGGGCTCGTCGCAGCGGGCCGAGTAGATGAGGCGGACGGCGTGGAAGTCCTCGACCATCCCCTCCCTGCCATCGCCGACGCGGTGCGAGGACGAGACGTCCCACAACCGCGCGTCGCTGATGCGCTGCCCGGCCTCCTCCCAGACCTCGCGCGCGGCGGCCGCCTCGGGCGCCTCGCCGGCCTCGACCCCGCCCCCGGGCAGGATCCACAGCCCCGGACGCCCCGTCTCGCGCGACAGCTGCGTCAGCAGCACGCCCCTCTCGCTCGTCACGACCGCGTACGCAGCCAGGCGTTGGCGCACCAGATCGACCGGGCCGGCGGCGCGCGCGACACCCGCGAGGCGATGATGAGCCGCATGCATGCGCGCGACCTCGAACGTCAGCTCGACGCCGTCATGCACGAGTGTCGCCGTGCGTAGGGCGACCGGTTTGAACCCCGCGTCGCGCACCTGACGCCGCGGCGCGATGCCCTGCGCCAACCGGGCACGCAGCACCTCGCGACCGTCCTCCAGACCCCGCACGAAGATCGGGATGTCGGGGACGCCGTCGCCCTTCATCGCGCCGCTCGCAGTGCCGCGGCCCGTGCGTACTCGGCCTCGGCGAGACGGACGACCTGATCCCACGTCTGCGCCGGGCGATGCGTGCGGTTGTACTCGGCCATTGTCCGGCGCAGGTCGGTGTCGAGCGCGAGGCGGATGATGGCCTGCGCGAGGTCGTCGTCACCGCCCGCGAGCAGCCCGTTGACGCCCGAGGTGACGAACTCCGAGACGCCGCTCGTCGACGGCGCGACGACGGGCAGCCCTGACGAGCGCGCCTCGAGCGCCGCGATGCCGAACGACTCGAGCCGCGCCGGCGCGACGTACAGGTCTGAGGCGCGGTAGCGGTCGTGCAGTTGCGCGCGCGTCATGCGTCCTGGCAAGGAGACCCACTCGTGGGCGTCGGCGAGGTCAACGGCGCGCACGAGCTTCGGGCGCAGGTCGCCCTCCCCCGCGATCTCGAGCCGGACGTTCGGTGCCTCGCGGTGCACCGCCTTCATCACCGAGAAGAACTCGAGTGGACGCTTGCGCGTGGCCAGCCGCATCGCCGAGATGACACGCACCTCGTCGCCCGTGCGCGGCTCGCCGGGCGTCCACGCGTCGGCGTCGATGCCGTTCGGCAGCACGACGACCTCGTGGCCGCGGCCGGCCATGTCGCGGATCGGGCGCGCCGCGACCTGCGAGACCGCCGACAACGCAGCGCCGCCCTTGGCCCAGCGGCGTACGAAACCGAGCGGCTTGAGCAGCGGACCGGCCCACGCCATGACGGAGTGCCACGTCACCGCCGTCGGCAGGCCCAGATCGAGGGCGAGGCGGACGGCGTCGAAGGAGAACACGCTGATGACGCCGATGTGCGCGTGGACGACGTCGAAACCGCCTTTCGACAGCGCCAGGCGAAGCTGCGAGACGGCCATCGGATTGAGCGCGACATCGTGCGGCAACCCGAGCGAAAACCGATGCACCGGGATGCCGTCGACGATCTCGAGGCCGCTGTGCTGCTCACGGTGAGCCGGGGTGACGGTGTACGCGACGACCTCGTGCCCCTGCGCCACCAGGCGCTGCGCGAGGTCGTGCACCTGCACCTCGATGCCGCCCAGACGCGGCAGATAGCAGTCGGACACGAGGGCGATCTTCACGGCACGAGTCTTTCATGCGAGAGGATGAAGACGATGATCACCACCCCAGACGGCCAGCCGCGACGCACCCTCGTCGCATTCCATGCCCACCCCGACGACGAGGCGCTGCTCACCTCCGGCACGATGGCGAAGGCCGCGGCGCAGGGGCATCACGTCGTCCTCGTCGTGGCGACGGACGGCGCGCTCGGCCTCGCCGGGTCGGAATACGGCACGGCTGACGAGCTCGCGGCGCGACGTTGGGACGAAGTATCGGCTAGTGCCCGCGGGCTCGGCGTCGCCCGGCTCGAGACGCTCGGCTACGCCGATTCGGGTATGGGCCCGCAGGTGTTTCCCGACCCGCCGGGCAAGCGGCGCTTCGTCACGGTGCCCGTCGAGGAAGCAGCCGAGGCGCTCGCCGTCATCCTGCGCGAGGAGGACGCCGACGTCCTGCTCACCTACGATGCCGCCGGCGGCTACGGACACCGCGACCACGTGCGCGTCCATGAGGTCGGCGCGCGCGCGGCTGAGCTGGCGGGCACGCCGCGCGTACTCGAAGCGACGGTGCCCCGCGACCTGCTCGTGCGCGCGCTGCACCTCGTGGCGCGTTTCTACCGTTTGCCCGACGACTTCGACATGGCCGGCTTCGAACGCGCCTACTCGGCCCGCAAGGACATCACTCATCGCGTCAACGTCCTCCGTCAAGCGGGCGCGAAGCGAGCGTCGATGGCGGCGCACGCGTCACAGGCGAGTGCTGACGGTGACGCCGACCGCACCCTCGCCGCGTTCCTGCGCATCCCGCGGCCGCTGTACGCCATCGTCTTCGGACGCGAATGGTTCCGCGACCCCGCCCACGTCGGCCCCGTCAGCCACGACATCTTCGCAGGGCTGACCGAGCACGAGGACCGCGCCGAGTGAGTTCGCCCTCGTCGTCCCGTCAGCCCGGGAGCACCTCGCCTGACGCCTCGTCCGGCCATGGATCCCGTTCCGAGGATTCACCTCTGTCGCCCGCGATGCCGCGTCCCAACGCGTGGCAGAGCGCGCAGGCCGTCATCGGCATCGGCCTGGCCGCGGCGATCCTGTACTGGGGCGTGCCGTGGTTCGGCGAGACGACATGGCCCGAGATCGGGCGGCATCTGCAACTGCTCGGGTGGGCGAGCAGCCTCGAACTGTTCGCGCTCGTCGCGTTCGGGCTGTGGCTCTACACCTTCGCGCTGACCGGCTCCATACCCGGGCTGGGGCACGTCAAGGCGCTCATCGTCAACGTCGCAGGGTCCGCGGCCGGCAACCTCCTGCCCGGCGGTGGCGCGGCCGGCGTCGCCGCGACCTACCTGATGCTGCGCTCCTGGGGGTTTCAGGCCGCAGCGATCTCGACGTCGGTCATCGTCACCGGCGTGTGGAACCTCGTGGCGCGCCTCGCGATGCCGCTGCTCGGCGTCGCGCTGCTCAGCTCGACGGACGCCCTGCCGAAGGGAGTGCGTCGCGGCGCGCTGACCGGCGGAATCGTCGGGCTCGTCATCATCGCCGCGTTCGTCGGCGTGCTGCTCTCCCCCGGTCTGACGCAGCGGTTCGGCGCGTGGCTCGATCGCCGCGTCGGTGGACGTGTGCGACGTCGCCGGCCCGGTTTCGAGATCGAGGCCACGCTCGTCGATCAACGACGCCGTCTGGCGGGCGTGACGGCGCACGGGTGGGCGCCGATGACGGTGGGCGTCGTCGGGTACCTCGCCGTCTACTTCGTGCTGTTCTGGCGGACGATGGAGGCGGTCGGCGTCGACATGCCCCTGAGCAAGTTGTTCGCGGCATACGCCGTCGGGCGCCTGCTGACGACCGTCGGCGTGACGCCGGGCGGCCTCGGCGTGACGGAGGCCGGCACCCTCGCCGTCCTCGTCGCATGGGGCGCTGACAAACCCGCCGCAGCTGCGGGCGTCCTCGTCTTCGCCTTGTTCACGCACCTGCTCGAGGTGCCTCTTGGCGCACTGGGCTGGCTGGCGTGGTGGCTCATGCCGAAGCAAGCCGTCCTCGACGCCGCGACGTCGCCCAGGTCGTCATCGCCGACCTGATATGACCAAGAATCGCCAATCTCGTCGGCCTTCGCGGCTGAGGTACACCGACGTGGCGGGGTCAGTTCTTCTTCGTCAGACGTGCGACCTGGCGGGCGCGGGCTTCGTCGGCGAGGTGGTCGTCGATCTCGCCCGGCTCGAACGGACGGCCGGTGGCGCGCTCGGCGGCGACGGCGATGAGGAAGTCCGCGAGCTTTGGGTTCGACGGCAGGATCGGGCCGTGCAGATACGACCCGATGACGTTGTGCGTGCGCGCGCCCTCCTTGCCGTCCTCGCCGTTGTTGCCAAAACCGGAACGCACGTCACCGAACGCACGCTGGCCGTCGCCGAGCACCGTCGAACCCGAGTGATTCTCGTACCCGACGACGTCGCCGAACTCGGTCGACAGCACGACGGGCCCGATCATGCGCTTCGCGTTGCCCTGCGTCGTGACGTCGAGGATGCCGAGACCGGGCAGCGTTTCGCCCTCGACGGTGCGGAACGCCTTGCCGAACAACTGGTACATGCCGCAGATCATGAGCATCGGGACGCCGTCCTCAGCCATGCTGACGAGGCGCGGGCCGATGCGTTCGAGATCGGCCTCGACACGCGCCTGCCCCGAATCCTGGCCGCCACCGCCGACGACGAGGTGGATGTCGTCGGGCAGTTCGTCGCCGGGGTTGTGGCTCACGACGTTCGGTTCGTAACCGTGCCAGCGCAGGCGTGCCTCGAGGCAGCGCGTGTTGCCGAGGTCGCCGTAGATCGACATCTCCCGCGGGTACAGGTGCACGAGCGTGACGCGGCCCTTGCTCGGGCCACTCGGATCGCCCAGTGTCGTCGGGACGACATCCATCGCCGCCGGGTCCTCGTTGACCCGCGCCTGCACCTCACCCGATGTCGACGAGTCGACTCGCCCAGCATCCGTGGGCACCCCGCCCATCGCCGCGGGGTCGTCGTCGATCCGAGGGGCAGCCGTCGGCTGGGGGTTCGTCTGCTCGCTCATTCGGCGGCGTCCTCTCCGAAGTCGGGCAGGTCGTAGCGCTCGGCGAGCGTGCGACGCAGCGTCATCATGGCGGTGTACGTGCAGAAGATGCGCTTCGGTTCGTCGGCGTGCTCGGCGAGGAACCGATTAAGAGCGGCGTGCAGGTCGGGTTCGACCGCGCGCACCTCGACGCCGTCATAGGCGAGCCGCAAGGCCATGTCATAGGCGCGCACCCCACTCGTCAGTTCGACGCCGCGCTCGCGCAGCGACGCGAAGTTGACGTCGTAGAGCCATGAGACGTCGCGTCCGTCGGCGTAGTTGTCGTTGATCGCGACCATGCTCGCGACCGGCCGGCCCCCGTACGTCGACAGCGCGACGGTGAATCCGGCCGGGTTCTTGACGAGCACGAGCTCGAGTTCGGTGCCGTCGGCGTCGATCACCTCTCCGCGCCCGAACGGCGGCTGCACGGCTTCGAGTGCCGTCACCGCCGTCTCACCGCTGAACGCGTCGCCGAGCAGGCGGCGCGCCATCGACGTCGCCGCGGTCGCGTTGATCATCGCGGCCAGACCGTGCTGACGCATCTGCATGGGCCCGACGTTGCCGCTGCCGTCGGCACGGTCGGCGAACGTCACGAGGAAGCGACGTTCGTCGAGCGGCTTGAGCAGACCGTCACCCGGGCCGACGAGCGGCGCGACGAAGTCGTCGTCGCTGCGTACGTCCTGCTCCATGAGCTCGCCGAGGCGGTCGGCGATCGTCTCGTCGACACCGAAGTACGACACCTCGACGCCATCGGCCAGGCGCCCCGCGATGCGCGCGACGAACGAGTCGTCGCGGTTGAGGACGACGCCCTGCGTGGTCTGCTCGGCCAGCTGCGCGAGCAGTTTCGCCGTGTAGTCGATCTCGGCGAATCGGTCGAGCTGGTCGCGTGCGACGTTGAGCAGCAGCGCGTGCGTGGGCTTGACGACCTTCGCGAAGTGCAGCGAGTGCGCCTCGTCCAGCTCGAGCACCGCGATGTCGGCGTCGAGACCACCCTGGAGGGAGATCTCTCCGAGCACCGACGAGATGACGCCACGCGTGAAGTTCGAGCCCGTCGGGTTCGTGAACACGCGCAGACCATGCGCGCGCAGCAGCGCGACGAGCATCTTCGTCGTCGTCGTCTTGCCGTTCGTGCCGGTGACGACGACGATGCCCTGCGGCAGGTCCGCCAGCGCCTGGGAGAGGAAACGCGGATCGATCTTCTCGACGACGAGACCGGGCAGGGCGCTTCCGCCCCCACGCAGCCTCGTCGCGATTCGCGCGGACTTGCCCGCGAGCACGGCAGCAGCAGTTCTCAACACCCGGCCAGCCTAGTGCGTGGTCCGCGCGACCTCCCGGACGGCACGCGCGGCGGAGGCGACGATCATCGTGACGCCCAGCGGGACGGCGACGAGTTCGAGCACAGCCGCGCCCACCCACCACGCACCGAAGGCGTTGACGTCCGTGCCCCACCCGAGGAACGTGACGACGACCCACGCGGCGCCCGCAGCCGCCGCGAGCACGTCGTGGGGCGCCGGGCGGGGCCAGGCACCCACCATGCCACCCGAGGCCGGCCGGCTGACGGTGGCGCCATCGTGGTGCGCTGGGGTGCGGAGCTCCCCGCGCTGTCCAAGGCGGGCGCCGGCGTCTTCCTCAGCATCGACACCTTCGTCAGGGATCGCCAGGTCGCCCAAGAACGGGTGCGGCCCACCCCCACCGCCTCGAGGCGCCAGCAGCAGATGCGCAACGCCCAGCCAGGCCGCGACGACGGCGATCGCGGCGACGACGTCGCCCAGCGCGTGCCAGTACGCCGCAATGACGCCGAGACACCCCAGCGTTCCCCAGGCTCCGGCGCCGACGAGCGCCGCACGCCGCCATCGCGGGGGCGCGAGGAGGACGACGGCGGCAGCGCTCGTCAGCGCGAGCGTGGCGTGCCCACTGGGCAGCGTCGCGACCTCAGGCGTGAGCGCCCGGGCGAGCAGCAACTTGGCCGCCTGCGTGCTCAGATTGGCGCCGGCGATGACGAGCAGAGCGGCGGCGGCGCGCGGGGGCGTCACAGCCCATGCGCCGCCGCGGCGCAGCAGCGAAACCGGGAGCGCAACGACCGCCACGACAGCGACCACGAGCGCCCCGCGCGGTACCCACCCGACGCAGGCCGCGATCGTCTCGAACGTGCGGCCCGTACCACTCAACGCGTGCATGCCGTCCCGGGCCCTGCTGACCCCGCCCGGGAGATCACGCGCCATCGCCACGATGCCGACCACGACGGCTGCGAGCAGCATCATGAACGCGGCCGGCACGAAGCGCCGACCCCACGACCGCACCGCGTCGCGCGTCACACGGGCCACCATGGTCTGCTCGAGACCTCAGCCGACGGCGTCGTCGGCGGCGGCGCTGATCCACGCCAGCGTGAGCGCCGCCGTCACGGCGATGCTCACCAGGGAGACGAACGCCAGGACGAGCGAGACGTCGTGATCGAGCGGACGCACCCCGAGCGCGACGAAGATGAGGCCGACGCCGATGCTGCCCGCCAGGCTGAGCACGGGTCGCACCGCGTACGACGTGTCGCGCGGATGACGGCCGTGCTGGACGCGCTGCACGACGCCCAGCGCGATCGCGGCGAGGAACGTGGTCAGCAGAAAGGCCGCGATGACGTCGGCGGGCCGGTGCCAGTGTCCGACGAGCGTGCCCGCGCCGACGAACGTCACCCCGAAGCCGACGAACGGCAGCAGCCATCGCCTGGCGCCCACGGGCGCGACGATGAGGGCAGCCGTGGCGATGCTCATCGCCACCGTCGAGTGCCCACTTGGCAACGAGTTCGACCACCAGTGTGGTTGCGTGGGCCAATAGGCCTTGAACAGCTGCGTCGTCACGTTCGCCACAGAGACGACGCAGACGGCCGACGCCGCGAGAGCGAAACGGCGTCGCACGAATGCGATCGCGACGAACGCGAACAGGAACGCGCCTGTGCTCGCGATCGTGATGTACGTCAGGGGGTCGACGATGTGCGCCCAGGCTCGCGCGCTGGAACCGGTGCTCAGGCGCGCCCGTTCGCCCCACATCTGGCCGCGTGCCGTGCGCGTGAACACCCACAGCACCAGAAGGAACCCGGTGAGCGACACGAGCGCCATGGTCGTCACCGAGCAGACGAGACGACGCACGGACTCCGGGATGTCGCCGGCCGGCTCGGCGTCGTCGCCAGCGCGTGTCGCGCCCACGAGGTCATCGGCGCTCATCGCGCACCACCGCCGGGGCGTGCCGACCTGCCGGGCCGATCGTCGTGACCGCGTCGAGGACCACCGGGATGCGACGACGGCGCAGCCGTGCGGGCTGCGCCGTCGTCGTGCGTGAGCTCAGGAGGCATCATGCCGTCACCTTCGAACTCACTCCCACTCGATGGTGCCCGGTGGCTTGCTCGTCACGTCGAGCACGACGCGGTTGACGTCGGCGACCTCGTTCGTGATGCGGTTCGAGATCTTGGCGAGCACGTCGTAGGGCAGGCGCGTCCAGTCGGCCGTCATCGCGTCCTCGCTCGATACGGGGCGCAGGACGATGGGGTGACCGTACGTACGGCCGTCGCCCTGCACGCCGACTGAGCGCACGTCGGCGAGCAACACGACGGGGCACTGCCAGATGTCGCGGTCGAGACCGGCGGCCGTCAGTTCTTCGCGGGCGATGAGGTCGGCAGCGCGCAGGATCTCGAGGCGCTCGGCCGTCACCTCGCCGATGATGCGGATGCCGAGGCCGGGGCCCGGGAACGGCTGGCGCCACACGATCGCCTCGGGCACACCGAGCTCGAGACCGACCTGACGCACCTCGTCCTTGAACAGCGAACGCAGCGGCTCGACGAGCGTGAACTGCAGGTCGTCGGGCAGGCCGCCGACGTTGTGGTGGCTCTTGATGTTGGCCGCGCCCGTGCCGCCGCCGGATTCGACGACATCGGGGTACAGCGTGCCCTGGACGAGGAACTCGACGGGGTGCTCGCTGCTCGACTCAGCGCCGACGATGTCGCGCGCGGCCTGCTCGAAGACGCGGATGAACTCGCGACCGATGATCTTGCGCTTCGTCTCCGGGTCACTCTGACCCGCGAGCGCGTCGAGGAACTGCTGCGACGCATCGACGACGACGAGGTCGACGCCGGTGGCGGCGACGAAGTCCTCCTTGACCTGCTCGGCCTCACCGGCGCGCAGCAGGCCGTGGTCGACGAAGACGCACGTCAGTCGGTCGCCGATCGCCTTCTGCACCATCGCCGCGGCGACCGAGGAGTCGACACCACCAGAGAGGCCACAGATCGCGCGGCCCTCACCGATCTGCTCCCGCACCTGCTCGACGAGCTCCTCGGCCATGTTGGCGGCCGTCCACGTCGCCTCGAGGCCGGCGCCCTTGAGCAGGAAGTTACGAAGCACCTCCTGGCCATGGGCGGAGTGCAACACCTCGGGGTGCCACTGGACGCCGAACAGCTTGCGCGCCGGATCCTCGAACGCCGCGACGGGCGCGCCGGGTGTGCGGGCACACACCGTCATGCCCGCGGGAGCCTCGGTGACGCCGTCACCGTGCGACATCCACACGTTCTGCTCGGCGGGCTGCCCTGCGAACAGAACGGACTCGGTGTGCGTGATCGTCGCCGTCGTGTTGCCGTACTCACGACCACCCGTGTGGCCGACGGTGCCGCCCAGAGCGTCAGCCATCGCCTGGAAGCCGTAGCAGATGCCGAACACGGGCACGCCAGCCTCGAGCAGCGCGACGTCGAGCGACGGCGCCCCCTCGGCGTACACCGACGACGGCCCGCCCGACAGCACGATGGCCGCGGGCTCCTTGGCCAGCATCTCGGCGGCACTCATCGTGTGCGGCACGACCTCGGAGTAGAGGGCGCACTCACGCACGCGTCGCGCGATCAGCTGCGCGTACTGCGCGCCGAAGTCGACGACGAGAACGGGATGATCCTGCAGATTTTCGGTCACGTCACTCATCCTATCGGCCGGGGCGACAACCCCGGAATCACGCGGTTATCGGACGCTGCCAGCCGCTCAACGGGTGGGGAGTGCCTCGAGATCGCGCTCGACCTCACCGCTGATGCGGCGCTCCACCCAGAAGGACAGGAACGGGACGCAGCCGGCCAGGATGACGAGCACCATCTTGCCGATTCCCCAGCGCATGGCGAAACCCAGATTTGCCGTCGCGGCGACATAGACGAGGAAGAGCAGACCATGCGGTTGCGGCCACCAGTCGAGGGCGTGGTTGTCGAAACCGTAGTGCAGCACCATCTCGAGCACGAGAACGAGCAGGCCGATACCGACGATGAACGCGGCGACCTTGAAGAACTTGAGGGCAGAGCGAGCCTTGAGTGCGTCGATGCGCACCATGGGGCGGCCGGGGGTGGGAGCAGGCTTGGTCACGGCGTTTCCTTTCGTGTCGCCGGGCGCATCGCGCCCTGTTCGGCGAGGGTTTCGGGAGCCGACGACGCCCGGGCGGCACCGTCGTCGGGCTGGTCGAGATCGTCAGCGGCGTCGCCCTCGCTGCGTGCGGCGCGCACGTCGGGCGCATCTGTTGCCTGCGGCCCGTCGGAGATCGCGGCTTCGGCGGCCGCCCGGTCGGCGAGGTATTCCTCATGCAGGATTCGCAGCCACATGAAGACGGCGAAGATCGCGAAGATCCACCACTGCCACGCATAGGCCGCGTTGCGCAGATCGACCTTCGTCGCCTTCGGCACCGGCGGCGGAATGTGCTGCACGACAGCGGTTCCCGACTGCGGCGCCGCGGCCGGCGCCTGCTTCGTCGAGAAGACGAAGCCGTTGTAGACCTTGCCGCCCCACTCGTTGAGCAGCCGGCCCATGTCGATCGTGCCGATCTGCCCCTCGGGAAGTTCACCGAGCGTAGAGACCGATTCACCGGGCGCGAGCGCGCCCTCGATCGTCACCGCGCCTGACGTCGGCGCGGGCAACTTCGTCGTCTGCGTGACGAACCCGCGCACCACCGGGATGCGCGCGCCCGTCGTGTCGACGACAAGCGGTGTCATGAGCCAGTAGCCGTTCTTGCCGTCGAGTACGCGGCCGACGACCAGTTCGGTCTTCGCGGCGTCATAATGGCCGGTCGCACGAATCGGCTGCAAGGAGCGCCCGTTGTCGAACGTCGTCTGCGGTTTCAGGACGTCGTCAAGTGGTTCCACAGCGCGCCTGTTGCTCTCCTCGAGCACCTGCTGGTTGGCCCTGTTGTGGGCCGTCTGCCACTGCCAGTTGCCCAACCAGACGAAGGCTGCCGTCAGAACGAGCATGACGACGAACAACCGCAGGAGGCGGGGTTTCATCGCGGTTCGCAGCACCGACTCAGCCTACGGGGTCGAACTGAACGTTGCCTCAGACGGGTCGCTCTGCATTGTGGAGCGTCATGGCGTCACCTCGACGGCGCCCCTTTCACCACCGGCAAGCCCACCGATGCGCGGCATCCCGACGTCGACGACCTGCCCGGGCACACGACCCGGCGCCATGTCGAGCCTGACGTACTCCTCACCCGGCGCCGGGCGCTCGTCCCGCTCCCCCTTGGCCGGCCACGCACTCATCGCACGTTCGGCCTGGGCGGTGATCGTCAGCGAAGGATTGACGCCAAGGTTCGCGGAGACAGCCGAACCGTCGACGATCGACAGAGTCGGGTAGCCGTGGACGCGGTGATAGGCGTCGATGACGCCCGTGCCCGGCCCGTCGCTGATCGGTGCGCCGCCGAGGAAGTGCGCCGTCATCGGCACCTCGAACAGCTCGTTCCACGTGCCGCCCGGCACCGCGGTGCCCTTGACGGCCTTCTGCAGCTCGCTCGCCATCGCGTGAATCGCCTTGTGCCCGCCAGCAATCCACGACGGATTGGGTTCGCCGTGGCCCTGCGCGGACGTCAGCTTCCACCCGCGGCGCGTGCGCTGCGGTGAGACGTCGATCGAGTTGTCGAGCGTCTGCATGACGAGGGCGATGACGGTGCGCTCACTCCATCTTCGCGGCACGACGGTCTTGAGCAGGGTGCCCGGGCGCTTGATGAACTCGCGCGCGAAGGCACGCGTGCGGCTCGGCACGTCGCCGGGGATGAGCAGGGTGGAGAAGAAGCCCATCGCGTTCGAGCCCTTGCCGTAACGGCAGTTCTCGACGTGCGTCGTGGCGTCGACGTGAAAGCTGGAGGTGATGGCGACGCCCTTCGTCAGGTCCGCGCCGCGCGGTACGTCGACGAGGGCCGCACCACCGAGTTCTTCGGAGTTGGTACGCGTCAGCTTGCCCAGCCGCGGCGACAGGTGCCGCAGGCGCCCCTCGGCCCGCAGCGTGTGCAGCAACGACTGCGTCCCCCACGTCCCGGCGGCGAGGACGACGTGGCGGGCCGTCATCGTCCGGCGATCCCGACGCAGCCACGCGCCGGTGCGCTCACTCGTCACGCGCCAGCCGCCTTCGCCATGCTCACCGATCGGTTCGAGATCGACGACGGTGCGCATCGCCTCGATGCGTGCGCCGGCCCGTTCGGCGAGGGGCAGGTAGTTCTTGAGCAGCGTGTTCTTCGCGCCGACGCGGCAGCCGACCATGCAGTTGCCGCACTCGGTGCAGCCGGTGCGCGCCGGGCCCTCGCCCCCGAAGTAGGGGTCGTCGACGCGCTCGCCGGCGCGTCCGAAGTACACGCCGACCGGCGTCTTGCGGAACGTGTTCTCGACACCGAGGCTGCGGGCTGCGTCGCGCATGACGTTCTCGACGACGCCCTCACACGGGTTGGCCTCGACGACGCCGAGCATCTTCTTCGCCACGGTGTAGTGCGGCGCGAGTTCTTCCTGCCAGTCGGTGATGTGCGCCCACTGCGGGTCGTCGAAGAACGTCTTCGGCGGCACGTAGAGCGTGTTCGCGTAGTTGAGGCTGCCGCCGCCCACGCCCGCGCCCGCGAGGATGACGGCGTGCGGCAGCTTGTGGATGCGCTGCACGCCGAAGCACTTGAGCTTGGGCGCCCAGACGTAGTTGCGCACGTCCCAGCTCGTCTTGGCGAACTCGTCGTCACGCCGCCGCGGGCCGGCTTCGAGCACGACGACGTCATAGCCCTTCTCAGCCAACCGCAGCGCCGCGACCGAGCCGCCGAAACCGGAGCCGATGACGGCGACGTCGACGTCCATCGCCTGATCGCGCGAGGTGGTGTTCATGACAGGCCCGCCTTCTTCATGACGCGCAGACCCGTGCTCAGGGCGCGGGCGAACTGTCGCTGCGACACGCCCTTCGGCACGCCGAAGCCCTGCAACCGCTGCACGCTGACGTTCTGGATGTCGGTGTACTTCGTGATGCCTTCCGCGCCGTGACGCCGCCCGAGGCCGGAGGCCTTCATGCCGCCCATCGGCGCGCCGTTGCTCGCGTAAGCGGCCGCGTAGCCCTCGTTGACGTTGACGGTTCCGGTGCGGATGCGGGCGGCAATGGCGCGCCCGCGCGCGACATCCTTCGTCCAGACGGAGGCGTTGAGGCCGAAGTCGGTGTCATTGGCGAGGGCGACGGCCTCGTCGTCGTTGCTCACGCGGTACACGCTGACGACGGGCCCGAATGTCTCCTCGTCGCGGCACAGCATGCCGTCCGCGACGCCGTCGAGGACGGTCGGTTCGTAGCAGTACGGGCCGATGTCGGGGCGCGCCTTGCCTCCGGCCAGCACGGTCGCGCCCTTCGCGACGGCGTCGTCGACGTGCTGTGTGACGCGTTCGAGCTGGTCGGCCGAGATGAGGCTGCCCATGTCGTAGCCCCAGTCGAGCGCCACGCCGATCTTCATCGCTGTGACGCGTTCGAGGAAGCGTCGCAGGAACTCGTCGGCGATCTTCTCGTGCACGACGAGACGCTCGATCGAGATGCACAGCTGGCCCGCGCTCGCGAAGACGGCGCGCTGCGCGCACTCGGCGGCGCGCGTCAGGTCGGCGTCATCGGCGATGTACATGGCGTTCTTGCCACCGAGTTCGAGCGACGCGCTCTTGAGCCGCTCCCCCGCGTCGCGCGCGACGATGCGGCCCGTCTTCGTCGAACCGGTGAACATCACCGAGTCCGCGTGCTCGAGCACCGCCCCGCCGACGTTCGGCCCGTCGCCGAGGACGACCTGGAGCAGCCCCTCGGGCAGGCCCGCCTCGTCGCACAGTTCGACGGCGCGCAGGCACGTGAAGCTCGACTTCTCGTCCGGGCGCAGGACGACGGCGTTGCCCGCCGCGAGCGCCGGCAGCGCGTCCGTGATCGACATCGACAGCGGGTAGTTCCACGGCGCGACGATGCCGACGACGCCCTTCGGCAGATAGTGCGTGCGCGCCTGCGTCAGCACCGGAAGCGCGCCGAGGGCCTTGCGCTCGGCGAGATAGCTCGGCGCCTTCTTGGCGTAGTGACGGCACACGCCCGCGGTGTCGAGCACCTCCTCGAACGCCTGGATGCGCGCCTTGCCCGACTCGATCTGGATGAGGTCGAGCAACTCGTCCTGGCGATCGAGCACGAGGTCGTGCAGCCTCGTGAGGAACTCGACGCGTTCGCGGACGTCGCGCTGTGCCCATTCCTGCTGCGCTGCGCGCGCCCGTTCGTAGGCGGTGACGACGTCGTCGGGCGTCGACGTGGGCAGCGCGCCGATCGTCTCCCCCGTCAGCGGCGTCATGCGTTCCTGCGCCGGGCCGCTCGCGACGACGCGGGCGCTCATGCGTCGGACGGTCGCCTCGTCGAGAGCGAGCGGACGCTGCGGGCGGGGCTGGGTGTGCAGTGAAGGCGTCATCCCCCCACTGTAGATGTGACCTCCGACACCGTGGTTACTTTCGCGTACACCGTGCACATGGCGGACGCCGTCGTGCGCTCTGCCGACGCGATGCGTCCCCTGACGCAGCACGCCCCCGCTCTTCGAAAGAGCGAGGGCGTGCCGGCTGGGGTGCGGGTCAGCTGCGCTGGTAGGGCGCGACGACGAGTTCGACGCGCTGGAACTCCTTGAGGTCGGAGTAACCGGTCGTCGCCATCGCGCGCTTGAGGGCGCCCATGATGTTGGTCGTGCCTTCGGCGCTCTGGCCGGGGCCGTCGAGGATCTGCTCGAGCGAACCGACGGTGCCGACCTCGACGCGCTCACCGCGCGGCAGCTGGCTGTGGTGCGCCTCGGGTCCCCAGTGGAACCCGCGGCCCGGCGCCTCCTCGGCACGCGCGAGGGCTGCGCCGAGCATGACGGCGTCAGCGCCGCACGCGACGGCCTTGACGATGTCGCCGGATGTGCCGACGCCGCCGTCCGCGATGACGTGGACGTATCGTCCGCCCGACTCGTCGAGGTAGTCGCGGCGCGCCGCCGCGACGTCGGAGATCGCCGTCGCCATGGGCGCGTGGATGCCGAGCGTGCGGCGCGTCGTGTGCGCGGCGCCGCCGCCGAAGCCGACGAGGACGCCGGCCGCGCCGGTGCGCATGAGGTGCAGCGCAGCGGTGTAGGTGCCCGCGCCGCCGACGATGACGGGGACGTCGAGCTCGTAGATGAAGCGCTTGAGGTTGAGCGGTTCGGACGCGCCGGAGACGTGCTCGGCCGAGACGGTCGTGCCGCGGATGACGAACAGGTCGACGCCCGCCGCGACGACGGTGCGCCAGTGCTCCTGCGTGCGCTGCGGTGTCAGGGCGCCGGCGACGGTGACGCCCGCGTCACGGATCTCCTTGAGGCGTGCGGTGATGAGTTCGGGCTTGATGGGCTCGGCGTAGATCTCGCGCATGCGGGCGGTGGCCTCGTCAGGGCTGCACGTCGCGATCTGCGCGAGCTGCTTCTCGGGCTCCTCGTAGCGCGTCCACAGGCCTTCGAGGTCGAGCACCGGCAGGCCGCCGAGCTTGCCGAACGCGATGGCCGTCGCGGGCGACATGAGCGAGTCCATCGGCGCGGCCATGACGGGCAGCTCGAAGTGGTAGGCGTCGATCTGCCACGACGTCGACACCTCCCGCGGGTCGCGCGTGCGGCGCGACGGGACGATCGCGATGTCGTCGAGTGAATACGCGCGGCGACCGCGCTTGCCCTTGCCGATCTCGATCTCAGTCACGCGTCGATCCTATTCCCTCACGCCGTCTTCCGGCGCCCGCCCGAGGGCGGGTTTGTCGGGCCACTGGCGCGCGACCTGCGCGCAGACGATGAGTTGCAGCTGGTGGAACATCATGAGGGGCAGCACGAGCAGTCCGACGCCGGAGGGGAACAGCACGGTCGCCATCGGCAATCCGGACGCCATCGACTTCTTCGATCCGCAGAACACGATGGCGACCTGGTCGGCCCGCGAGAAGCCGAGGCGGCGCGCCGTCACGTACGAGCCGACCATGACGACGGCGAGTAGCACAGCGCAGATGAGAAGCAGCGCCACGACCTGCCACACGGTGACGTGACTCCACATGTGTTCGCGCATGCCGGCGCTGAATGCGGAGTAGACGACGAGCATGATGCCGCCGCGGTCGAGGTACGTCAGGCCCTGCTTGTGTTCGGCGAGGAAGCCGCCGAGGCGCTTGTGGCAGAACTGGCCGAGGATGAACGGCAGCAGCAGTTGGACGACGAGTTTCTCCGCCGAGTCGAGGCTGAACGCGGCCTGCCCGCCCATGACACCGATGACGAGCAGGGGCGTGAGCACGACGCCGAGCATGTTGGAGAACGAGGCGGCGCAGATCGACGCGGCGACGTTGCCGCGCGCGAGTGAGGTGAACGTGACGGACGACTGCACGGTCGACGGCAGCAGCGTCAGGTACAGCAGTCCGAGGCTGAGGGTGTGGGGCAGGAACGTGTCAGCGATGGGCCGGATGACGAGGCCCAGCAGTGGGAACGCGACGAACGTGAACGCGAGGACGAGCAGGTGGAGGCGCCAGTGGCGGAAGCCCTCTTTGGTCTCCTCGGTCGAGAGGCGCGCGCCGTAGAGGAAGAACAGCAGCCCGATGGCGATGTTCGTCGCCCATTCGACGGGCGCGACGGCACCGCCGCGTGCCGGCAGCAGGCACGCCAGGGCGACCATTCCGAGCAGGGCGAGGACGTATCCGTCGAGGTACTTGGTGATGAAGCGCACGGGTCATGAGTATCACCGGTCCTCGATGATGGAAACCTGCGGTGCCTTCCTCGGCGTGGCTACGCTCTTCGCATGGATGCCGCGAAGAAGCTCGACAAGGCCCGTATCGATCGGAGCCTCGTGGACGTCCATCGCAACCCTCGCTCTTCTGAGACCGTTTGGGGCTACGTGAGCGCCGTCGGCAAGAAGTGGGCTCTCATCGCGAACGCGCGCGACGGCGGGTACCCCGACGGGTTCACCGCTATTCGTCTGAAGGACGTGATCGCGGTGCGCAGACGCGCAGGCTTCGAGGACGCGTTCGCCAAGACGCGGACCGACTGGCCTGAGTCGCCGCTCTATCTCGATCTCGAGGCAGTTCTGCCCGCGCGTCCTGATGTGGGCGTCGTCGCGACCAAGATGCTTCGTGACTGATCCGAGGTGCGGAACCGGTGACTCCATCCAACGCGCACCAGCGAGGCCAGCTGAACTGATCGTTGCCCGCAATCGCGTCATCCATGGGGCGTTTTCGGGCAACGTCCGTGGTCACCCGTACCAGCCGCTCCCTCCCACGACCGCACCACGACCGACACCGACGTCAGCGAGGCCCCGAACTCCGCAAGCGGTGGCCGAACCCTCCCACGACCGCAGCACCCGACGACGCAGACGCACGAAGGCGACCCCGTCGCGAGCTTGCGAGTGACCGGGGTCGCCTTCGTGGCGCATGACGTTGCCGCTCCCGGATCCGGACGGCACACGTCAGCGAATGGAGTAATTCGGGGCTTCGACGATGCCTTGGACGTCGTGGGGGTGACTTTCTTTGAGCCCGGCGGAGGTGATGCGCACGAATTGGCCGCGCTTCTGCAGTTCGGGGATCGTCGAGCCGCCGACGTAGAACATCGACTGGTGCAGGCCGCCGACGAGTTGGCGGACGGCGTTGCTGACGGGGCCCTTGTAGGAGACGCGGCCTTCGATGCCTTCGGGGACGAGTTGGTCGTCGCTGATGACGTCGGCCTGGAAGTAGCGGTCCTTGGAATAGGACTTCTTGCCGCGTGAGCTCATCGCTCCGAGTGAGCCCATGCCGCGGTAGGCCTTGAACTGCTTGCCGTTGATGAGGACGACTTCGCCGGGTGATTCTTCGGTGCCGGCGAGCAGTGAGCCGACCATGACGGTGGAGGCGCCTGCGACGAGGGCCTTCGCGATGTCGCCGGAGTACTGCAGGCCGCCGTCGGCGATGACGGGCACGCCGGCGGGCTGGCAGGCCTGCGCGGCTTCGTAGACGGCGCTGACCTGCGGGACGCCGACGCCGGCGACGATGCGCGTCGTGCAGATGGAGCCGGGGCCGACACCGACCTTGACGGCGTCGACGCCGGCATCGACGAGTGCCTGCGCGCCTGCGCGGGTCGCGACGTTGCCGCCGACGATCTGCACGTGCTTCGTCATGGGGTCGGCCTTCAGCTTGCGGATCATGTCGAGCAACAGCTTGGCGTGACCGTGCGCGGTGTCGACGACGAGCACGTCGACGCCCGCTTCGATGAGCGTCGTCGCGCGCTGCCAGGCCTCACCGAAGTACCCGACGGCGGCGCCGACGAGCAGGCGGCCTTCGGCGTCCTTCGAGGCGTTCGGAAACTGCTCGGACTTCACGAAGTCCTTCACGGTGATGAGCGCGACGAGACGCCCGTCGTCGTCGACGAGCGGCAGGCGCTCACGCTTGTGCTGACGCAGGATCGCCGTCGCGTCGTCGTTCGAGATGTCGACGGGCGCGGTGACGAGCGGCTGCGGCGTCATCACGTCGCGCACCTTCGTCGTCGCCCACTCCGCGACGGGCGTGAAGCGCAGGTCGCGGTTGGTGATCATGCCGACGAGCTTGTCGTCCTCGACGACGACCGGCAGCCCGGAGACGCGGTACTGGCCGCAGATCGCGTCGAGCTCTTCGAGCGTCTTGTCGGGGCCGATCGTCACGGGGTTCGTGATGCGCCCCGTCTGCGTGCGCTTGACCAGGTCGACCTGGTAGGCCTGATCCTCGATCGACAGGTTGCGGTGCAGCACACCCATGCCACCCTCGCGCGCCATGGCAATCGCCATGCGCGCTTCGGTGACGGTGTCCATCGCCGCCGAAACGAGCGGAATGTTGAGGGTGATCTCGCGCGTCAGCTGCGCCGTCGTGTCGACCTCGGACGGGATGACGTCGGTCTCGCCGGGCAGCAGCAGAACGTCGTCGTAGGTGAGGCCCAGCGTCGCGAACTTCGGGGGAACGTCAGTGACATTGTCAGAACCGAAAGCCATTCACCAAGTCTAGGACACTCCGGCCCCTGCCCTCACCGCGCGTGACGACGGCACAGGTGGCTGCACGACGAGCCCGCCGCAGCTCCGGTCAGTGCGAGCCGGCAACCGGGCTCCACGACGAACCGCGCCGCAGCTACCGTCAGTCGGATTCGGCCGACGGGCTTCCCGTCGCGGTGGCGCCGGCGCTCGTCTGCGCGGTGCCCGGGTCCGAAACCGTGTCGGAGGGCGTCGGCGTGTTCGACGCCGACGGCGTGGTAGGCGGCGTGGCCGGACTCGTCGGCGTCGCAGTGCCGGACGAAGGCGTCGTCGGGCTGGTCGGCGACGTGGGCTGCGAGTGCGACGGCGCCGGACGCGAACTGCTCGGCTTGGATGTGCTCGAGCTGCTCTGC
This sequence comes from Dermacoccus sp. GAS27A, assembly GCF_044909235.1. Taxonomy (NCBI): domain Bacteria; kingdom Bacillati; phylum Actinomycetota; class Actinomycetes; order Micrococcales; family Dermacoccaceae; genus Dermacoccus; species Dermacoccus sp. GAS27A. The sequence goes on from NZ_JBIYDW010000003.1 coordinate 290,146, forward strand.
TTGGACGTGCTCGAGGACGAACCGGGCAAGGTCGATCCGGACGAGCCCGTCGGACGCGACGTGCTGGGCCGTGAGCTGGACGCCGAACCCGTCGACGGGCGCTGCGTCGTCGACTGGGACGAGCGCTGGCCGCGCGTTCCCGGCGTCGTGCGCTGCGGCGCGTCGCCGCGCGTCGTGGTCGTCATCGCCACGCTCGAGGGAACCTGCTCGGGAATCATCGAACCGGCGACTGAACCCTCACCCGAACGCTCGGCGCCTGATTGCGGGCCGGTTTCGGGTCGGGCTGCCTCACGACCGGCACTCTGGCCCTGACTCGGTCCACCATGCGCACTCGATCGCGCCGGTGCACCCGGCGCGGCGGCCATCGGTCCGGGCAGTGTCGTCGGGGTGGGAACGGCCGTGGCCTGCACTCGGGGGACGTCTGGTTCGGCGACGGCGCGCGCATTGCTCCAGTCGAGGTGCAGCGGCGCGAGAACGGTCGACAGGCTTCCGCCGTTGACGGCAGCGGCGACGCTGGACAGCGCGACGACGGCGCCGGCGGAGACGGCCGTGAGACTGGCACGTCCACTCCAAGCACGCCGCGTACGGCGCTTCGAGGTAGGTCGTCCGGTCGCGAGGTAGCGGCCACCGCCGGCGAACTCGTTCTCGCGCGAAGCTGTGATGTTGGTGTCGATGACGGGGTGGGCCGACACATCCTTGTCGTGTACCTCGGGCCGGCGCGTCACCTCGGGACGCGACGGCCGCGTCACGGCCTCGCAGGTCGCGTCGATCTCACGTGTCCAGGCGGTGAACAGGTCGCTCAATGCCTGCTCGCCGGGGCTGCGCTCCAGGTCGTCGTCACCTTCGCGGGCCGGGGGCTCGACAACGGGCCGCAACCGGGCGGGGCGCAGGGCGGAGACGCAGCGCGCCTCCGAGGGGGGAACCGTCGTGCCGCGTGAGCACGGCGACTCGACGACGGAGCGGGCTCCGAGAGCGTCGAGCAGGGCGTCGTCCTCGGCGATGTCACGCAGGTTGGCCTCGACGTCGAAGCGGGTGGCGGGCGGTGTCATCGAAGCTCCTCCCCCGAGGTCTCGTGCAGGGTGCGCAGTCGCGCGAGCGCACGGTGCTGGGCGACACGGACGGCGCCCGGCGACATGCTGAGGCTCGCGCCCGTCTCCTCGGCGCTGAGGCCGACGGCGACGCGCAGCGTCAGGATCTCGCGCTGCTGCGGCGTCAACTTCTCCATGAGCACGGACAGCCGCCGCGCGGTGTCGAGGTTGAGCGCCGCGTCCTCGGGGGTGAGGCCGGGGTCAATCATGTCGGGCACCTCGTCCGTCGGCACGGCGGAGCGGAAGGCGCCGCGCTGGACGTCGGCCACCTTGCGCGAGCAGATCGAATACACGAACGCTTCGAAGGGGACACCGCGCTCGACGTAGCGGGGCAGAGCCTTGAGCACAGCCACGCACACCTCCTGAGCCGCATCCGCTGCGAGTTCGCGGGAGCCACTGAAGGCCCCCAACCTTGCCGAGGCATAGCGAAGTGCACGTTGGTGCACGTCGTCGAGAAGTGTCTCCCGTGCCGCGTCGTCACCGGATCGCGCTGCTGAGACCAGCGCGGCGATGGACGAGGCTTCCCCGTTCACTTCCTCCATCGCTGTTGGGGTCGTGAGCGTTACATGGCGGCGCGCGGAACTCACCCGGGGCCATTCAGCCTCGGGTGAGGAGTATCCGGTCTCGCTCGTCATGCGGGCCTCTCCAAGGGGCTGCTGCGTGCTGTCGGACGGGGTTCTGCCTGCTCGTTTCTGGGCGTGCGGTCGCGCTTCAGTGTTCCGATCCGACGGTACTGCCTGTCGCGCTCTGACGGTGTGTGGGGCCGTAGATCGACGCTCCACGCTAACGAAGCTGGGGCCGCGGCGCCACCTCAGCGCCGCCCGCGATGGGACAATGGGGGCAGTCTCAGAAAGGAGTGCGTCATGAGCGCACACGCCGATGTTCAGATCCGTGACGAGTCGATCAAGCTCGGTCAGTTGCTCAAGCTCGCGAATCTCGTGGAGGACGGTGCGGAGGCGCGCGTGGTCATCACGGAGGGTCTCGTAACGGTGGATGGCGAGGTCGACACGCGTCGTAGCGCGCAGATCAAGGTCGGCAGCGTCGTGTGCCTCGAGGACGAGTGCGTGCGCGTCACGAACTGACGCCCGCTCCGCACCCCCGGCGCGAAGCCGGCTCCGGAACAACCTCGCGCGTTCCCGCCACCACCCGACGACGCGAGCCCCCCGGGCGAACAACGCCCCACGCTCCCACCATCGCACCACGGCGCGACGCCGGCGTCTGACCAACACCGCACGCTCTCGCCACCGCACCACGGCGCGACATGGACCCGTGACAGACGAATCCCGCCCCGTCCCACACTGAGCTTGCGAAGTGTGGGGCGGGGCGGGATTCGTCTGTCACGCCCGAAGCATCGTCGCGCCGAGCGGGGGTCTGAGCGGGGCGCATGCGCCCGCTCAGACCCCCGCCGGAAGACGAAGCGAGGGAAGGATCAGTGGCTGTGGCCGTGGCCGCCGGCGGCGGGGGCCTCTTCCTCTTCCTTCTTCTCGACGACGAGGGTGTCGGTCGTGAGCACCATCGAGGCGATGGAGGCGGCGTTGGTGAGCGCGGAGCGGGTCACCTTGACGGGGTCGATGATGCCGGCGTCGACGAGGTCGATGTACTCGCCGGTCGCGGCGTCGAGGCCCTGGCCGACGGGCAGTTCGCGCACCTTGGAGACGGCGACGTAGCCCTCGAGGCCGGCGTTCTCGGCGATCCAGCGCAGCGGCTCGGCGATGGCCTTGCCGACGAGTGTGGCACCCGTCGCCTCGTCACCCTCGAGCGAGAGGGAGTCGAGAGCGGACGACGCGTGGATGACGGCCGAACCACCACCTGCGACGATGCCCTCTTCGATGGCCGCACGCGTGGCCGCGATGGCGTCCTCGATGCGGTGCTTCTTCTCTTTCATCTCGACCTCGGTGTGCGCACCGACGGCGATGACGCAGACGCCGCCGGCGAGCTTGGCGAGGCGTTCCTGGAGCTTCTCGCGGTCCCAGTCGGAGTCGGTGCGCTCGATCTCGGACTTCAGCTCCTTGACGCGGCCCGCGACGTCATCAGCGGCGCCGGCGCCGTCGATGATCGTCGTGTTGTCCTTCGTCACCTGGATGCGGCGTGCCTGACCGAGCGAGTCGAGGTCGGCGTTCTCGAGCTTGAGCCCGACCTCCTCGGCGATGACCTGGCCACCGGTGAGGATCGCGATGTCCTGCAGCATCGCCTTGCGGCGGTCGCCGAAGCCGGGGGCCTTGACGGCGACGACGTTGAACGTGCCGCGGATCTTGTTGACGACGAGGGTGGAGAGGGCCTCGCCCTCGATGTCCTCGGCGATGATGAGCAGCGGCTTGCCGGACTGCACGACCTTCTCGAGGACGGGCAGCAGGTCGGCGATGGCCGAGATCTTGCCCTGGTTGATGAGGATGTAGGCGTCCTCGAGGACGGCCTCCATGCGCTCGGGGTCGGTGACGAAGTACGGCGAGAGGTAGCCCTTGTCGAACTGCATGCCCTCGGTGTACTCGAGCTTCGTCTCGGCGGTCGAGGACTCCTCGACGGTGATGACGCCGTCCTTGCCGACCTTCGCGAACGCCTCACCGATGAGGCCACCGATCGTCGCGTCCTGAGCGGACAGCGAGGCGACCTTGGCGTAGTCGTCCTGACCATCGACGGGGCGCGCGTTGGCGAGCAGCTGGTCGTTGATGGCCGTGACGGCCTTGTCGATGCCGCGCTTCAGGCCGGACGGAGCAGCGCCCGCAGCGACGTTGCGCAGGCCCTCCTTGACGAGCGCCTGGGCGAGAACCGTCGCGGTCGTCGTACCGTCACCGGCGACGTCGTTCGTCTTGGTGGCGACCTCCTTGGCGAGCTGCGCGCCGAGGTTCTCGTACGGGTCCTCGAGCTCGACCTCGCGGGCGATCGTCACACCGTCGTTCGTGATCGTGGGGGCGCCCCACGCCTTGTCGATGACGACGTTGCGGCCCTTGGGGCCGAGCGTCACCTTGACGGCGTTGGCGAGCGCGTCGACACCGCGCTCGAGGGACTTGCGGGCGTCGTCGTTGAATTCAAGCGTCTTGGCCATGGTTCAACCTTTCGTTCGAAGGCGCCGCGCGGCGCGTGACGCGCGCAGCGGAAGAGTGTGGGGTGCGAGTGAGAGGAAAGGACGAACCCGGCCCGGCCGTCAGACCTGAGCCGGGCTCGTCGTCACCTGCTGGCTCGACGGATCGTCAGGAGACGACCGCGAGCACGTCGCGAGCGGAGAGGATGAGGTACTCGGTACCGGCGAACTTGACCTCGGTGCCGCCGTACTTCGAGTAGATGACCTTGTCGCCGACGGCGACGTCGACCGGAACGCGGTTGCCGTGGTCGTCGATGCGACCGGGGCCGACGGCGATGACCTCGCCCTCCTGCGGCTTCTCCTTGGCGGTGTCCGGGATGACGAGGCCGGAGGCCGTGGTCTGCTCGGCCTCGACGGCCTTGACGACGATGCGGTCTTCGAGCGGCTTGATGTTGACCGACACGGTAGGACCTTCCCTTTCGCAGACCGCCCGATCTTCTCGGGCGGGACGGATGCTTTCGTTCCCTGGCCACACCACCCACCGGTGGCGGTGTGGCATGCATGTGGGCCGATATCGCCTCGCCGTCGCGGGGGTCGAGGGATGAGCTCACTGGCACTACCCAGGGGTGAGTGCTGGAACCGAATCTAGTAATGCCGTTGGCACTCGGTCAAGCCGAGTGCCAACTCGTTTCCGATGTTCGCCCACAGCGCATCGGGGGCTGCTCCGGGGGCCCCCGATGACACAATGGCGGCCATGGATGCGAGCGTCGTGCACGAGTTGTTCACCGACGACGGACGCGCGCTGCTCGCCTCGCTCCCGCCCTACGAGGAGAAGAACGTCGTCATGCTGACGACGCGGCTGCGCGCCGCAGGGCACTCCCCCGAACTCGTCGCCGCTGCGCTCACCCAGTCCCGGCTGCGGGCCAGGGCCGTCGACAAGTTCGGTGATGCGGCGGCGTCGATGTTCTTCACCCCCGACGCCCTCGAACAGGCCACGCGCGCACCCATCGCCCGTCTGCACGCGCAGCGGTTCCTCGACGCCGGGGCGAGCCTCGTCATCGACGGTGGCTGCGGAATCGGTTCCGACGCCGTCGGATTCGCGCGAGCCGGGCTCGACGTCATCGGCGTCGAAGCGGATCCGGAAACCGCGGCTCTGGCCGCCCAGAACCTTGCGTCGTTTCCCGGCAGTCGCGTCGTCACGGGGCGGGTCGAGGATGTCGCGGCTTCGCTCGACCAACCCGGGGCCGCCCGGTGGTTCGACCCGGCACGCCGCACGCCCGGCGTCGCCGACATCCGCGGGCGCACGAAGCGCACGTTCTCCCTCGCGGCGCTGACGCCGACCTGGGAGCTGATCCAGCACGTCGCGGCTGCCGCCCCCGCGGCAGGCGCCAAGCTCTCGCCGAGCCTGGCCCATCACGACGTGCCGAGCGGTTGCGAGGTCGAGTTCGTCTCCTACGCCGGCGACGTCGTGGAGGCGAGCGTGTGGTGGGGCGCCGCCGTCCGTGACGTCGGCAGAACTGCGACGATCATGCGTCCCCGACCGGGCGGCTCGAGGTCGTCCGGCGATCGCGTCCCGCCCGACGTCCTGCACGTCATCGAGGCCGACTTCGACGGCATCGACGCCGCGCCCGCAAGCCGCGCGTCACTCGGACCGTACTTCTACGAGGCCGACAAGGCGTTGACGCGCAGCGGCCTCGTCGGGGCGCTGCTCGACGCCACGGGCGGCCACGAGTTCACGCCCGGACACGGCTACGTCACGGCCGATGCGCTCGTCGACATCGGGCTGCTGGGACGCGCCTACCGCGTGCTCGACTCCGTGCCGCTGCACGAGAAGACGCTGCGCGCCTACCTGCGCGAGCGCGCCGTCGGCCGCCTCACGATCAAGAAACGCGACGTGGACGTCGACGCCGACGCGCTGCGCCGCTCGCTCAAGCTCAAGGGCTCGAACGCCCTGACGGTCGTGCTCGTGACGCTCGACGGCGAGCGCCTGGCACTCGTCGTCGAACCGCTGTGACGCTCGCCGCCCCGCTTCCCTGACGCCCCGCCCCATGACGCATCCGTGAGATCGAGCGATGTGGGCGAGTCCGAGCACCACAGTGCTCGGACTCTCCCGTATCGCTCGATCTCGAGGATGGGCGTGCGAACCGTGACCTGACCGAGATCCACGCCCCAGCTCGGACGCACTTGAGCCGTCGATACTGACGAACATGCAAACGTCCGAGGCGGGCGCCCTCTCCGAAGACTCGACGCCTGTGCCACCTGCTCCTGCCGAAACCACAGGCCGACGACCGTCCGCGCCCGGGCGCAGTGGCACGGCGACGTGGCTGATGAGCATCGCTCTCATCCTCTGGGCAGTGTGGGCCGTCAGCATCCTCGCCTCGCCGATGCGTTCCGGCAGTGTGGCCGACGCGGCCAGCGCCCTGCAGCGGCACGACGACGTGCGCTGGCTCGTCGTGCAGCGCCCCTCCGACGACGGCCCGAGCGGTCACTTCACGCCGGGCCTCGCCGACCCCCTCTCCCAGGAATGGCAGGATTCGCGTTTCACGACCCCGCGCGAGAACGGTGGCGACGGCGCGGGCACGCTCTCGTCGACGCAGGAGCAGCAGATCGCCTGGAGCGACAGCTCGGGGCTGCACGTGACGCGCGACTTCAGCGTCACCGGCTGGCGCACCGCCGAGGACGGCTGGCCCGACCCCGCGTCCAGCCCGTCGGCCGCCCTCTACCGATCGCTCGCGACCCAGGCTGCGTCGACGCGCGTCACGACGGTCCGCGCGCTCACGCCGCTGGGCACGATCAGCTACGCCGACGGCTCGGGCACCGTCGAGACCTACGGGGTCGTCATGCTGCTCAGCGTGCTGATCGCGCTGGGATCGCTGTACGCCCGCCAGCCCCGTTTCGGCACCCGTTGGAGCTGGTTCTGGATCTTCGGCTGCCCCATGGGCGTCGGCCTCGTGTGGTACGTGATGCGCGAGGGGTGGTTCGGCCGTTCCACGGCCCCTGCGCCCGATCAGCGACGTTCAGGCTTCGCCGGCTTCGCGGCGTTCGTCGGCATCAGCTGGGTGCTCGGTTCGCTCGTGCATGCTTGGCTGTTTCGCTGACGCCGTGTCAGCGAGTTCGAGCGAAATGGGGCGCACGCACGGGGCATGACGGTCCGCCGGAAGGCGGCACGCTCACCGACACGCTGAAGAGCCCACCCCGTCCTTGCCGACGGCGACGGGCAGCGTCCCACCGGCCTTGGCCTTGCCGGTCAGGACGTCCGCGAGCGCCGCGAACGTCGGCTGCGTCGAACCGTAGGCCGCGAGTCCGACGGTGTCGGAGCCGCGCAGAGCGAGCGGGTAGGGCGTGTCGAGGGCGATCTGCACGCCGCTGTTTCCGGCCTTGATCGCTCCTGACGTGCCGGGCGACGTCGCCTCCGCTCCCCCGCCGGCGGACGATTCGCCGGCGTTGTACACGCCCCCTTCGAGCAGGTTCACCCGCGTGCCCTGCAGTCCGACGTCGACGCCGCGGGCCTTCAGCTCCTTCGTCAGCGTCGCTCGATGTTCCGCCGTCCCCCCTTCGACCCGCACACGGCTCCCGACGAGGTCACGCCCGCAGCGCCCGCCGAGCTGGGTGATCGACGCCTTCGCGAGACGGCGCGCGTCGTCGTCATGGGAACCGCGCACCGACGCGTCGGGCGCACTGACGTGCTGGTGCCGCGTCGTCGCGACGATGCGCGCGGCGGATTCGATGAGCCGCTGGCGCGTCAGTTCTCCTGAGGCGACGGCCTTCTCGATCGCGCTCACCGACGCGCTCGCGTCGGCGGGCATGAGCACGACATCGGCTCCGGCCTCGAGCGCCGACACCGCTGCAGCGCCGCCGCGATCGAACTTCTTGACGATCGCGCCCATGTTCATGCCGTCGGTGACGATGAGCCCCTTGAACCCGAGCTTGTCGCGCAACTGGCCCGTGAGCACCTTCGGCGAGAGCGTGCTCGGCACGTTGGGGTCGACGTCCTTGACGACGATGTGCGCCGTCATGATGGCGGGCACGCCGGCCTTGCTCGCCGAGGCGAACGGCACCCAGTCGCGCTTCATGAGCTGCTCGACCGACTGAGCCTGGACGGCGTAGTCGACGTGCGTGTCCGTCGTCACCGAGCCGTGGCCCGGAAAGTGTTTGATGACGGGCACGATGCCGGCCTGCTGGTAACCGGCGACCTGCGCGTTGACAGCTCGCGCGACGCGCTGCGGGTCGCTGCTCGGCGAGCGCACGCCGATCGTCGGGTCACTGGGGCCGACGGTGACGTCCGCGTCAGGTGCGAAGTTCATCGTCACGCCGAGCGAACGCAGCTCCCGGCCTTCGTCCTTGGCGAGCTGCGTCGCGAGCGCCGCATCGTCGGCGGCGCCGTAGGCCATCGCACCCGGCAGTGGGGTGACGCCGGAGGTGATGCGGGTGACCGGACCGCCCTCCTGATCGATGCCGATGACGGCCGGCCACGACCGTCCGCTCTCCTTGACGGCGGCCTGCACCGCTTTCGTGACGGCCGGCAAGCCCGCTGACTCGTCCGTGGGGTTGCTCGGCACGTTGTCGCCCATGATGATGACCCCGCCGAGGCCATTGCGACGCACTGCATCGGCGGCCGCCTGCGGGCTCGTGCCCTGGTAGTACCCGACGATGACCTGCCCGGCGAGCTGCTTCGTCGTCAGCTTCGAGACGTCACCCGTAGCGGCGTCGAGCTCTGCCTGTGTCGGCAGGCCCGTGTCGGCCTGGGCGCGATTTCCGTCAGCCGGCGCCGATGCGCCGGCCGAACCGGACGCCTTCGACGATGCCGACGATCCGGACGATGACGCGGGCTTGCCGTCGTCCGACGAACTGCACGAGGCGAGCGTCATCGACAACGTTGCGGCGGCGACGACCGTCAGGCGGACGCGGCGTCGGCGGGGCGCGAGTCGGGCCTGGTCGGCGGCGAAGGCGACGCCCGCGGGGGCGACGTCAGGCGTGCCGGTAACAGGGGTGGTTGCGGGGGTGCGCGGGGTCATCCCATCACCTGTCCGATCGGCATGGAGGAGTCGGCGGGCACGGCGAGCGTTGACGGTGCGATGCCCTTCGCGACGAGGTGCGCGCCGAGCGTCGCGACCATCGCGCCGTTGTCGGTGCACAGGCTCAGTTTCGGCACGCGGATCGAGATGCCCGCCGACGTGCAACGCTGCTCGAGCACCGTGCGCAGCCGCGAGTTGGCCGAGACGCCGCCGCCGACCATGAGGTTGTCGCACTTGTAGTCGCGGCAAGCCATGACGGCCTTCTTCGTGATGACGTCGACGACGGCCTCCTGGAAGGACGCGGCGACGTCGGCAACCGGAACCTCTTCCCCGGCAGTCTGTTTCGTCGCGACCCAGCGGGTGACGGACGTCTTGAGGCCGCTGAACGAGAAGTCGTACCGGTGCTTCTCGAGGTCCTTCTTCGTCGACAACCCACGCGGGAACGGGATGGCCTTCGGGTCGCCGTCCTTGGCCGCCTCGTCGATCGCCGGGCCGCCCGGGTAGGGCAGGCCGAGTACGCGCGCCACCTTGTCGAACGCCTCGCCGCACGCGTCGTCGATCGTGTTGCCGAGGCTGCGCACGTCCGTCGCGATGTCGGGCACGTAGAGCAGGTTCGTGTGGCCGCCGGAGACGAGCAGCCCCATCGTCGGTTCCGGCAGCGGGCCGTGCTCGAGCATGTCGACGGCGACGTGCGCCGCGAGGTGGTTGACGCCGTAGAGCGGCTTGTCGAGGGCGATCGACAGGGCCTTCGCTGCCGCGACACCGACCATGAGCGCACCGGCGAGACCTGGGCCGACGGTGACGGCGATCGCGTCGACGTCGGTGAGCTTGACGCCCGCCGTGTCGCAGGCGCGACGCAGCGACGGGATCAGCGCCTCGAGGTGCGCGCGGCTCGCGATCTCGGGCACGACGCCACCGAAGCGGGCGTGCAGATCCATCGAACTCGCGACCTCGTTGGCGAGCAGCGTCGTGCCACGCACGAGGCCGATGCCTGTCTCGTCGCACGAACTCTCGATGCCGAGGACGAGGGGTTCGCGGGTGGCGGTGAGGCTCATCGGGTCTCCTTCAGGAGCTTGCGCATGATGACGGCGTCGACGTCACCGGGTTGGTAGTAGCGGCGGCGCACGGTGAGGCGATCGAACCCGGCGCGTTCGTAGAGACGCAGCGCAGGGTCGTTGTCGGCGCGCACCTCGAGCAGCAGGGCTTCGGCGCCCGCGTGCGTGGCGGCTGTGACGAGGTGATCGAGCAGCCGACGCCCCAGCCCTGTGCCGCGCGCCTCGGGGGTGACGGCGATCGTCATGACGTCGGCAGTGCTGCCGGCCACGTCGAGCCCGGCGTAGCCGAGGATGTGTTCTGGGTGACCATTCGCCGAGACGTGAGGTGCGCCGTCGGTTCGCGGCATCGACTGTGCGCTTGGCTCGCGATCATCGGCGTCGTCCGGCGAGGCCTCTGGGGCGTGCGCCGTGCCGTCAGCCACGACGCGCTGCTGCGGCACAGCAGCGCCCACTGCGACGACGTACTGACGGCGCGGGCGTGCGGCGAACTCGTCCCACCACGTGCGTTCGCGCCACGCGTCGTGCTCGAACAGCTGCGCATCGAGGGCCGCGAGGGTCTCGATGTCGCGCCAGGTGGCGGGGCGCAGGGCGACGTCAGCACTCGCCGTCGCCGCGGCAGGCTGCGCAGCGGGCTCTGGTGACGGGGTGTGCTCCGCGGGGTGTGCCACTGACGAATCACTCGAAGGAATAGCCGACAAACCCTGCGGTGCAACGCTGTTCATCGACCAAGAACGCGCGCGATGGGTGCCGCAGCAGCGGGCACGGCGTCAGGGCGGCGCAGGTAGAGAGGTTCGGTGTCGAGCAGGCGCTCCCCCGCCATGACGCGTTCGTGCGCGACGATCGCGAGGTCGGCGGCGTCGACGTCGAGCAGCACCTCAGCCTCGCCTGCTCCCGTCAGGGCCGCGTCGCCGGACGTGTCGACAGCACCGGCCGCGGCTGCCCGCGTCGCGTCATGGAGAACGTCGGCGTAGAGCCTCGCACCGCGACCGACGGCGGGAATGTCACCGAGCTGTTCGGCGACCGCGGCGGCCTTGTCGACGCCCGGGTCTCCTGCCGCGATCCGCCCACCGTCGATGTCGTAATGCGCCCAGTAGATCTCCTTGCGGCGCGCGTCCGTCGCGACAAGCAGCGGACCGCGCATCCCGAGCGTCTGCGCACGATGCGCGAGGGCGTCGAGGGAGCACACACCACCGATGGGCAGGTCGAGGGCGTACGCGAACGTCATCGCCGTCATGATGCCGACGCGCAATCCGGTGAACGGCCCCGGCCCCACTCCGACGGCGACGCGTGACAGGTCTGCGGGCACCACGTCGGTTTCCGCGAACATGGCCTCGATCGCGGGTGCCAGGATCTCGGTGTGACGACGCGCGTCGATCGTCGAGGTGCGCGCGACGACGTCACGCCCGTCGTGCAGGGCTGCCGTGACGGCGGAGGTGGACGTATCGATCGCGAGAAGCACCCATCCAGCTTATCGGCGGGACGCAACTCGCCTGACGAAGCTGCCGGCCGGCTGGGCGCGGAGGCTCACGTCGAGCAGCTCCGGGCGAGGTACCGGCCGACGCGGAACGCACACGTTGCCCGAGGCTGCGGCTGCGACTGCGGCGCGGTCACGACCGCTGCACGAGAAATGTGCAGCGACGCAGGTGCTGGCTGCGATGCTCAGTCGGCGACGAGCCCCAGAGCCGCGACGAGGTCGACGTCCGCCCAGCGCGGCCCGGCCGTCTCGACGGTGACGGTGCGGTCGTCGAGCCCGGTCAACGTGAGGTGCAACCGGTCCTCGGACAGCCCCTCGGCCATCCCGGCGCCCCATTCGACGACGGTGACGGCGTCGTCGACGGACGTGTCGAGGTCGAGGTCGTCGAGTTCACCGAACCCGCCGAGTCGGTAGGCGTCGACGTGGACGAGGGCCGGCCCGTCACCCAGCGACGGGTGCTCACGCGCGATGACGAACGTCGGGCTCGTGACATCACCCCGCACGTTCAGTGCCGCACCGAGGCCGCGCGTCATCGTCGTCTTGCCTGCTCCGAGATCGCCCGTCATGACGACGACGTCCCCCGCGCGCAGCACACCCGCGAGCGCCGCACCGAACGCGGTCGTCGCGTCGGCGTCAGGCAGGTGCTTGCTGCCGCGAATCACCAGGTCATTCACAGTCCGAGCTCCTTCGCCAGGCTTCCCGTATAGACGCGCGGCAGCCGCGTGCTCATGCGCGTGACGATCTCGTAGCTGATCGTGCCGGCGGCGTCAGCCCAGTCCTGGGCGCTCGGGCCCTGGGTGCCGTCGGACGCGCGCCCGAACAGCACGACCTCATCGCCGGCCGCGACGGCGGCGTCCCCGGCGTCGGTGACGATCTGGTCCATGCAGACGCGGCCGGCAATAGTGGTGCGCGCGCCCGCCACCAGGAGCGGGCCGACGTTCGACGCGGCGCGCGGCACGCCGTCTGCGTACCCGACGGGGATGTCGGCGAGCGTCGTCTCACGCGGCGTCGTGTACGTGTGGCCGTAACTCACGCCCTGCCCGGCCGGTACGCGCTTCGTCACCGTGACGTTCGCGGTGATCGACATCGCGGGGCGCAGCGTCAGCTCCTCGCTCGTCGCGAGGTCGGGTGCGGGCGAGAGCCCGTAGAGCGCGAGCCCGGGGCGGACGAGGTCGAAGCGCGCCTCGGGCAGGAAGAACGTCGCCGGCGAGTTCGACATGTGCCGCACCTCGAGTTCGAACCCGGCACTTTCACAGTCGGTTGCGGCGGAGGTGAACCGTTCGATCTGGGCGGTGTTCTCGGGGTGGCCGGGTTCGTCCGCGCGCACGAAGTGCGTCATCAATCCGACGACCTCGACATCACCCGTTGCCTGAGCAGCCTTCGCAGCCTCGACGAGGCGCGGCCAGTCGTCCCCATAGGCGCCGTTGCGGGCGAGGCCCGTGTCGACCTTGAGGTGCACGCGCGCCCGACGCCCGACGCGGCGCGCCGCGGCAGCGATCCCGTCGAGTTCGCCGACGGACGGCGCCCCGAGATCGATGCGCGCCTCGATGGCATCGGCGAACGGTGAGCCGGGAGCGTGCAGCCACGACAGCACCGGAACATCGAGGTCGCCGGCGCCCTCGGCGGCCGCGCGACGAAGCGTCATCGCCTCAGCCAACTGCGCGACACCGAGCCACGTCGCGCCCCCGCTGACGGCGGCGCGGGCGCTCGGCACGAGACCGTGACCGTACGCGTCGCCCTTGACGACACCGAGAACGGAGGCGCCCTCGGCGCGACGCGTCATCTCGTTGGCGTTGTCGGCGATGGCATCGAGATCGACGACGACGCGCGCCGGCGCGTTGCCGAGCAGTGCTGGGGCGGCTGAGTGAGTCATGATGCGCCCATTTTCTCACCCACCCCGCCCGCACTCAGCACCCCGATCCCGCCCCAACGGCGATTCCCGTCCAAATCGGCGATTTTCGTCCACATCGAACAGACGTTGCCATGCCAGGTTCGAGGTGCGCCTGCAGCCGCCGTCACCACATGAATGTGGACAAGAATCGCCGATGGGGACGGGAATCGCGAAGGGGGACGCCGTTCGCAGGGCGGACGCGGTGGTGCACGGACGTCAGAGGCGGCCGGCGTGCAGGTCGTCGTCGAATCTCGTCTTGATCTCGACGAGCTCGGCGATGGCGCGTCCGACGTTCGAGGCGACGTCGAGCGCCCGCACCGGGCCGCCGGGGTTGGCCAGGTGCGCCGCCCGCCCGTGGATGTACGTCGCGACGGCGCATGCTGCCGACGCCTCGATCCCCGCTGCGAGCGCCACCCCGACGATCCCCGCGAGGACGTCGCCCGTCCCGGCCGTCGCGAGCCAGTTCGGTGAGCGGTTCTCGACGAAGACAGCCCGGTCGTGCGTGATGCCATCGGCTGATCGTTGCGCCGGACGCGCGATGACGGTCGCGCCGCCCTTGAGCAGCACGACGTATCCCGTCCCGTCGGCCATGCGACGAGCCCACCGCACGGGGTCGGCTTCGACGGCCTCACGCGTCACCTCGTCACCGTCGTCGGTGATGCCGAGCAGCGCCAGCGCTGACGCGAGTTCTCCCGCATGCGGCGTGATGACGGTGACGCTGCCCTCGGGCCGCTCGATCTCGTCGAGCCATGTCAGCGCGCCGGCGTCGATGACGACGGGAACAGCCTTGCCGAGCACCTCTATCGCGCTCTCGTAGCGTTCGGAGTTCTTCTCGCGCTCGCTCACGCCATCGATGCCAGAGCCAACGACCCAGGCCTGCACCCGGCCCATGCCGTGGACAGCCTCGGGGACGGCGGCGAGCACGAGGTCGGACGGACGTGACGGCCCCACGTACCGCACCATGCCGGCGCCGGCCGTCGCGGCCGCCACCGTCCCAAGTACCGCCGCACCGGGAAACGCGTTGCTGCCCGTCGCCATGCCGACGACGCCGCGCGTGTACTTGTGGTCGTGAGCTCCAGGAATCGGCCAGCGCCCCGCATACTGCTGCACGCTCCATCGCAGCGCATCGGTGCTCAGACCGTCGAGCTCGGCGAGCCCGATGTCGACGACTCCCACCTCACCCGCCGCGCGTGGGTCGAGCAGCATCGACGTCTTGAGTGCTCCGAACGTCACCGTGCGGTCAGCCGTGATGCCAGGTGTCGGGCAGTCGACGGCGACGACGCGCGTCTCGCGCCCGATCGCCCGTACGGCAGATGCCCACGGCGCCGCGTCCGAGTCGTCCTCGCCATGCGAGCCGCTCAAGCCCCGCGAGGCGCGCGCGCCGATGCCCAGAATGCCGTCGACGACGAGGTCCGCGGCCGTGATGGTCTGCAGCGAGCGTGGCCCGTCGCAGTGTTCGCCACCGCACTCGCTGTGCGGCCCATGCGGGTGCTCGATGACGTCGAGACCCGCGTCGCGCACCGCGGCGAGACCCTCCTCGTGCGCTCTGCCGGCGACGAGCACGACGTCGGCACGCACTCCGAAGTCGCGCGCGAGGTCACGGGCAGCGAACAGCGCGTCACCGCCGTTGTTCCCAGGCCCGACGAGCACGACGACGCGGTCAGCGCGAAGCCTGCGCACCTCATCGGCGACGACGCGCGCCACCGCAGCGGCAGCGCGCTGCATGAGCGTGCCGCTCGTCAGCAGCTCGCCGCTCGCCTTCTCCGCCTCACGAACCCACGTCACCGACGCCGTCCGCAGCAGGTCGTCACCGTCGAGCCGCCCGACGTACTCGATGTCGTTCTCCATCGTCATGCCTCCTCGCCCGACGGCCGACGCGAAGCCACCGTCGCCCCAGCTGCCGTAACCCGTAGTGCAACTCATCGTCATGCCTCCGCGATGACGACGGCCGACGCGATGCCACCGTCGTGAGTCAGCGAGAGGTGCAGAGCGTCGACACCGAGGTCGTCCATGCGGGAGGCGACCGTCCCGCCCGTGCGCAGGAACGGTTGCCCCTGCGCGTTGGTGTCGACCTCCGCGTCCTGCCAGCTCATCCCGGGCGGCGCGCCGAGCGCCTTGCTCAACGCCTCCTTCGCCGCGAACCGGGCCGCGAGCGAGCGCACGTGCAGATCACGCTCCAGCGGTGTGAACAAGCGCTCACGCATTCCGGGCGAGCTTTTCAGTGTCTCGGCGAACCGGTCGATCTCGACGACGTCGATGCCCACTCCCACGATCATGAGTTCAGTCAATCACTTGTCGCCTCGAGACCGAGCCCCCGAGCAACACGGCGCCGTCGTTGACGAACAGGGCGACCGGGCCTCGCGACGCTGGTCGCCGGCATACGACGGGGCGCCCCCACATGATGGTGGGAGCGCCCCGTCGGCGTCGGCGCGCGTCACTCCACGGTGACGCTCTTGGCCAGGTTGCGCGGCTGGTCGACGTCGAGGCCCTTGGCCGTCGACAGTTCGAGGGAGAACACCTGCAGCGGCACGATGGCGAGCAGCGGTGCGAGCAGCGGAGCCGACTTCGGGATGCGGATGACCTCGTCCGCGAACGGCACGACGGCTTCGTCGCCCTCCTCCGCGATGACGAGCGTACGTGCGCCGCGCGCACGGATCTCCTGGATGTTGGAGACGACCTTGCCGTGCAGACCGTGCGGCGTGTCGGGTCCGGGCACCACGATGAACACCGGCTGCCCAGCGTCGATCAGCGCGATCGGGCCATGCTTGAGCTCACCGGCGGCGAAGCCCTCGGCGTGGATGTAGGCGAGCTCCTTGAGCTTGAGCGCACCCTCCATCGCGATCGGGTAGCCGACGTTGCGGCCGAGGAACAGCACCGAGCGGGTGTCGGCCATGAAGCGGGCGATCTCGCGGGTGCGCTCGAGGTGGCCGAGCACCTCCTCGATCTTGGCCGGCATCTCCTGCAGCTCACCCATGACCTTGGCCGCGTCGTCGGCGTACGTGCCGCCGCGCAGCTGCGCGAGGTAGAGGCCGAGGATGTAGCAGGCCGTGATCTGCGCGAGGAACGCCTTCGTCGAGGCGACCGCGATCTCCGGGCCGGCGTGCGTGTAGAGCACGGCGTCGGACTCGCGCGGAATCGTCGCGCCGTGCGTGTTGCAGATCGACAGCGTGCGGGCGCCGAGCTCCTTGGCGTGCTTGACGGCCATGAGCGTGTCCATCGTCTCGCCCGACTGCGAGATCGACACGACCAGCGTGCGCTCGGAGACGATCGGGTCGCAGTAGCGGAACTCGTGCGCGAGCGACACCTCGACCGGGATGCGCGTCCAGTGCTCGATCGCGTACTTGGCGACCATGCCCGCGTACGCGGCGGTGCCACACGCGACGATCGTGATGCGGTCGATGGCCTTGAGGTCCTCTTCGGAGATGCGGATCTCGTCGAGCGTCAGGCGCCCCGCCTCGTCCGTACGGCCGAGCAGCGTGTCGCGCACCGCGTCCGGCTGGTCGAAGATCTCCTTCTCCATGAACGTGTCGTAGCCGCCCTTCTCGGCGGACGCCGCGTCCCAGTCGACGTGGAACGTCTTGCCCTGCGCCGCGGAACCGTCGAAGTTGCACACCTCGACGGCCTCGGGGGTGATGACGACGACCTGGTCCTGGTCGACCTCCATCGCCTCCTTGGTGTACCCGATGAAGGCGGCGACGTCGGAGCCGAGGAAGTTCTCGCCCTCACCGAGGCCGATGACGAGCGGCGAGTTGCGGCGCGCCGCGACGACCTGGTTCGGGCTGTCGGCGTGCACGGCGAGGAGCGTGAACGCGCCCTCGAGACGGTTGACGACCTCGAGCATCGCGGCCTTCAGATCGCCCGCGTACGCCTTCGCGAGAAGGTGCGCGACGACCTCGGTGTCCGTCTCGGACGCGAACTCGACGCCGTCCTCGAGCAGCTGCGCGCGCAGCGGGTGGAAGTTCTCGATGATGCCGTTGTGGATGAGCGCCAGCTTGCCGTCCGTGCCGCCACGGTGCGGGTGGGCGTTCGCGTCCGTCGGGCCACCGTGCGTCGCCCAGCGCGTGTGACCGATGCCGGTCGCACTCGCGGGAAGCGGGTGGTTCTCCAGCTCGGCGCGCAGGTTGGCCAGCTTGCCGGCCTTCTTCGCCGTCGAGACGTGATCGCCCGTCACCAGGGCGATGCCGGCCGAGTCGTAGCCGCGGTACTCGAGGCGGGCGAGGCCCTCCATGACGACGGCCTCAGCGCGCTCGTCGACCTTCGAGCCGACGTATCCAACGATTCCACACATACGATTCAGACTACCGGCACGCGCGCGCCGCCCACGAATCCCCGAACGTTCACGAAGCCGTCCCCGCACGGACTTGGCACAATGACACCGTGACCCGCGCCCACCACCCGCCGCTGCCGAGCCCCTACGTCGAACTCACCCGAGCCGACTGGGCCCGCCTGCGCGACACCCACCCCATCGACCTGACGAGCGACGACGTGCGCCGCCTCGCCGGGCTCGGCGAACGCATCGACCTCGCCGAGGTCGAGGACGTCTACCTTCCCCTTTCGCGCCTGCTCAACTTCTACGCCGCCGCGACGCAGAACCTGCACCGCACGACGACGGACTTCCTCCAGGAACGCCCCGCCAAGACGCCCTTCATCATCGGCGTCGCCGGCTCCGTCGCCGTCGGCAAGTCGACGACCGCCCGCGTCCTGCAAGAACTGCTCGCGCGCTGGCCCGACACGCCCCGCGTCGAACTCATCACCACCGACGGCTTCCTCTACCCCAACGCCGAACTCGAACGCCGCGGCATCATGGACCGCAAAGGCTTCCCCGAGAGCTACGACCGACGCGCCCTCGTCCGCTTCGTCGCCGAGGTCAAGGGCGGCAAGGCGGAAGTCGAAGCGCCCGTCTACAGCCACCTCGTCTACGACATCGTGCCGGACGAGAAGATCGTCGTGCGCCAACCCGACATCCTCATCGTCGAAGGCCTCAACGTCCTGCAACCACCCGTCTCGACGCCCGGGCAACCCACCCGCTCGACGCTCACCGTCAGCGACTTCTTCGACTTCAGCGTCTACGTCGACGCCCGCGAAACCGACATCCGCGAGTGGTACATCAACCGGTTCCTGCGCCTACGCGAAACTGCGTTCGCCGACCCCGACTCCTACTTCCACCGCTACGCCCGACTCGACGACGACGAAGCCGTCACCCTCGCCACCCGCATCTGGGAGAGCATCAACCTGCCCAACCTCATCGACAACGTCCAACCCACCCGCGGCCGCGCCACCGCCATCCTGCGCAAGAGCAGCAACCACGCCGTCGACAGCGTCAAACTGAGGAAGCTGTGATGGCCCTCGTCGCCATCACGCAAGGTTGCCTGCGCAATGAGCGGTCGGCGAGCGGGACGTCAGAGCAACTCGCGCACCTGCACCGGCGCGTACCGATGCGGCCGTCAAGCTGGTGGTCTGCGGGCAAGGCGGTCCTGCACCCCTGACGGGTCAGTGGGTGCGGGCGTGCTCGTGGGAATCGAAACGGTCGGGGACGTCGTCGCGCTCGAAGACCTCGTCGTCCTGGTCGAAGGCCCCGTGGCGGCGCTCGGCCGCGTCGAAGTCGTCATCCAGATCGTCGAGCGTGTCGAAGTCGTCGCGCGACTCCTCATCCGGGTGACGACGGCGATCCGCCGCCCACAACGCCATCCAGACGACGGCGAACAGCGCCGCCACCGCGAGACCCGCGAGCAAGCCACCCCCCGCGCCGAACAGGAACTGCGAGCCGACGCCCGTGCGCTTGCTCTCCCCGAACTCCGGCGCCGCACCCGACGACGCCTTCCCGGCACTGACCGCGGCGAAGACCGTCGCGACGAACGCGACAACCCAATACGCGATCCCGAAGAGCTTGTTCTGGACGAGACGCACGGTCGAGCCTTCCTCACGATCGGTGACCCGCCACCTCCCCGCGGCGGATCGTCGAAGCACACGCTACCCAGTCACGAGCCCACTGCGCGCGCGCCACACCGACACCGCTGCCACCGGCTCACATCGAACGCAGCGGGCACGCGGCCAGACCCCGTCAGGCCCCGCGCGTCGGCGACACGATCAGCCCACGCGCCGGCCGTCAGTTCGCGAGCACCGACGTCACGAGCGCCGCGATGGGGCTGCGTTCCGACCGCGTCAACGTCACGTGCCCGAACAGTGCGTGCCCCTTAAGCTTCTCGACGACCGCGGCGATGCCGTCATGGCGCCCCACCCGCAGGTTGTCGCGCTGCGCGACGTCATGCGTCAGCACGACGCGCGAGTTCTGGCCCATGCGCGACAGCACCGTCAGCAGCACGTTGCGCTCCAACGACTGCGCCTCGTCGACGATGACGAACGCGTCGTGCAGCGAACGCCCACGGATGTGCGTCAGTGGCAGCACCTCGAGCAGGTCGCGCGCGATGATCTCGTCGACGACCTCCTTGCTCACGACGGCGCCGAGCGTGTCGAACACCGCCTGAGCCCACGGGCCCATCTTGTCGTTCTCACTGCCCGGCAAGTACCCGAGCTCCTGGCCGCCGACGGCGTACAGTGGGCGGAAGACGATCACCTTGCGGTGCGCGCGACGCTCCATGACCGCCTCGAGGCCCGCGCACAGCGCGAGCGCGCTCTTGCCGGTGCCGGCCTTCCCGCCGAGGCTGACGATGCCGACGTCGAGGTCGCTCAACAGGTCGATGGCGATGCGCTGCTCGGCGGAGCGGCCATACAACCCGAACAGGTCGCGGTCGCCGCGCACGATCTTCACCACGTTTCCCGGCATGACGCGCCCGAGCGCCGAACCGGACGCCTCGCCGTCGGCGCTCAGGATGACGCCGGTGTTGACGGGCAGATCCTCGAGGCCGTCGAGCGTGACGCGCCCCGTCGCGTACAGGGTGTCGATCTCACTCGCGTCGACGCTGCGTTCGACGATGCCCGTCCACCCCGAGTCGGGCACCCCGTCGGCGCGGTACTCATCGGCCGACAGCCCGGTTGCGGACGCCTTGATGCGCATCGGCAGGTCCTTGCTCACCACCGTCACGTCGTGGCCCTCGGCCGCGAAGTTGGCGGCGACCGCGAGGATGCGCGAGTCGTTGTCACCGAGCCGGAAACCCGCGGGCAGGGCGGCGGGGTCGGTGTGGTTGAGTTCGACGCGCAGCGTGCCGCCATCACCGATCGGGACGGGGTGGTCGAGGCGGCCGTGACGCACGCGCAGGTCGTCGAGCAGGCGCAGGCACTCACGCGCATAGTAGCCGAGCTCGGGGTGATGACGCTTGGCCTCGAGCTCGGTGACGACGACGACTGGGAGCACGACGTGGTGCTCGGCGAACCGGGTGAACGCGCGCGGGTCGGACAACAGCACGGACGTGTCGAGCACGTACGTCTTGACGCGCTGGGCGACGGCGGCGTTCGTCGTCGCGCCGTCATCGGTTCCGGGCCTGAGGCCCGATTCGAGCTGGGTGGTCGAGGTGAGCGCGCCCGCGGCGCCCCCCGTCGTGAGGGTGTCCGCCAGGGTCATCGTCGATTCCTCGGGTCACGGGTGCGAACGCGCCGGCCGGGCGCCCGCGAGGAGCCGTCGTGCACCCCTCGTCCTCGACGCTAACGGCGGCGCCACCGCAGGTCGGCGGACAGCCTGAGAAGCCTGCATGAACTTCACGTGAATGGCCGCCGCAGCGACGCGTCACGACCCGAAACGACGCTCGCGTTCGGCGTAGGCGCGCAGCGCGCGCAGGAAGTCGACGCGACGGAAGTCGGGCCAGAACGCTTCGCAGAAGTAGAACTCGCTGTGCGCCGACTGCCACAGCAGGAAGCCGCCGAGGCGCTGCTCCCCCGAGGTGCGGATGACGAGATCCGGGTCGGGCTGGCCCTTCGTGTAGAGGTAGTCGCCGACGCTGTCGATCGTCAGACGCTGCGCGAGCTGCGTCATGTCCTCACCGCGCTCGGCCGCGTCGAGCAGGATGGCGCGGAAAGCGTCGACGATCTCCTGACGCCCGCCGTACCCGACGGCGATGTTGACGACCATTCCGTCGCCGTCCTGCGTCGCGCTGACGGCGTTCTCCAGCCGGGTGCGCGTCGCCTCCGGCAGCAGCCCAAGGGCGCCGACGAGGTTGAACCGGCGGTTGCCGGCTGCGGAGAGTTCGTCGACGACGTCCTCGATGATGGCGAGCAATGGCGCGAGCTCGGTCTCGCTGCGCTTGAGGTTGTCGGTCGACAGCAACCACAGCGTCACGACCTCGATGCCGAGCTCCTCGCACCACGTGAGCAACGGTTCGATGTTGTCGGCGCCCGCCTTGTGACCGTGCGCGGTGTTCGCGCCCCTCTTCTTCGCCCAGCGACGGTTTCCGTCGAGCATGAGGCCGACGTGACGCGGGAGACGCTCAGGAGGCAGGCCCTTGACGAGTTGGCGCTCGTAGGCGGTGTACAGCACGTCGCCCGGTCCGCGCATGGCTGCCTCCTCGTGGTGTGGCGCTGGGTTGACGATAGCAACGCCGGAGCAGGTGGCCTGCCCCGGCGCCGCGACGATCAGTGCTGTGCGCTGCCGATCGGGTCGTCGTCCCCGCGCGGCGCGGAGTCTGCCTCGCGTGCGCCGACGCTCTGCTCGCGCTCGGTGAACGTCATCTTGCGCAGGTGCGTGTTCATCGAACGGAACAGGAACCAGCACGCGAGCGCCAGGCCGAAGAGCACGAGAAAACCCCAGATGCCTGCGGTGACCTCGACGGATTCGTTGCCGCCCATCAGTGTTCCTTCCGTTCGACGACGTCGTCGATCACCATTGTGACAGCGCCGCTCGTCGCGAGTGCATCCGCCTGCTCGGGTGATCCGAGCCCGGCGAACAGGTCGTCCTCGTCCGGGGTGAGCGGCACCGCGCTCAGTGCGAGGTCCCATTCCTCTGTCGGCCACGCCTCGCCCTGCTCGCGCGCGTCGAGCGCGAAGAACATGCCGTCGGGGTCGATCTGCGTCGCGTGGGCGAGCAACGCGCGCGAGCGCACGTCGAACCACTCATCGCAGCGCACCCGCGTCGTGACGCGCCCCTCGGGCCGGTCGCTGCGGCGCTCCAGCCATTCGGGGTACGGCGAATCGCGCCCGTCCTTCACGAGGGCCTCGTGGTAGGCGCTCAGCTTCGCGCGGGTGAAGGTGCGGTCGTAGTAGACCTTGAGCGGCTGCCACGGCGCACCGGCGTGCGGGTAGGCGTCCGGATCGCCCGCCGCGCGGACGGCGGCGATCGTCACGACGTGCGTCATGATGTGGTCCGGGTGCGGGTAACCGCCGTTCTCGTCGTACGTCGTGACGACGTGGGGGCGGCGCTCGCGGATGACCCGCACGAGCGCCTCGACGGTGATGTCGAGCGGCTCCAGCGCGAAGCATCCGTCGGGCAGCGGCGGCAGCGGGTCCCCCTCGGGCAGACCCGAATCGACGAAGCCCAGCCAGACGTGCTCGAAGCCGACGACCTCGCGCGCCTTCGCCATCTCCGCGCGACGCAGCGCGACGAGGTCACTCTTGACCTGCGGGTCGTCGACGAGGCGCGGGTTGAGCACGTCACCACGTTCGCCGCCGGTGCAGGTGACGACGGTGACGTCGTCCCCCTCGGCGAGGTAGCGCGCCATCGTCGCTGCGCCCTTGCTCGATTCGTCGTCCGGGTGCGCGTGCACCGCCATGAGCCGGAATCCGCCTGCCACCTGACACCTCGTATCGTGAGACCTGTTGAACTGCTCCGCAGGCGAACCCGCGAAGCACCCATTGTGACAAAGGAGAGCGAGTGCCCCTCGAACGCCCACGGGCCGAACAACGCAAGTGGTGGATCATCGGCACGCTCGGCGTGGTCCTCATGACGGCGTTCTGCATCTGGTTCGGCATCCAGTGGACGTCGAACACGGTCACCGCGAACCAACACGGCTTCAAGGTGCTCTCCGACGATCGCATCCAGGTGAGCTGGGACGTCATCCCCAGCGACAAGGACAAGCCGGTGACCTGCACGCTCATCGCGCTCAATGACCGCCGCGACGTCCTCGGTTCGAAGTCGGTCTCGCTCAAGCCGAGCCCCTACGACTCGACGACTTACACCGACGTCGTGCGCACCACGTCGCGCGCCGTCTCGGGCACCGTCAAGGAGTGTCACTACACGGGCGAGGAGGCTCAGGCCGAGTGACGTCGCGGCGTCGATGCCGCGGCACACTCTGCCGCTGACGACGCGCGCAAGAGCCGTCGACGACGTGCGTTCTCGCGCCATGGCGCTAGAATGGTGGTTTCACCTGGGCTGAGACGCGCACCGCCGCCGGCGGACACCGCAGCGTCTTGGCCTTGTTCTTTCGTGCGGGAGACCGTGCGAGACCCGAAAGCACAGCAAGGAGAAGACCGTGAGCGAGACCACCACCTCCTCCAGCTTCCTGACGCAGGACGCATACGACCGTCTCTCGGCGGAACTCGAGCACCTCAAGGGAGAGGGCCGTTCCGACATCGCGAAGCGCATCGAAGCCGCGCGCGAGGAGGGCGACCTCAAGGAGAACGGTGGCTACCACGCCGCCAAGGAGGAGCAGGGCAAGATGGAGGCCCGCATCCGCCAGCTCGAGTCGCTGCTGCGCGACGCCGTCGTCGGGGAGGCACCGAAGGACAACGGCATCGTCGACTCCGGCATGGTCGTCACCGTCGAAATGTTCGGTGACACCGAGACGTTCCTGCTCGGCAGCCGTGAGATCGCCGGGGACGCCGACATCGACGTCTACTCCGAGCAGTCGCCGCTCGGTGAGGCGATCATGGGCAAGAAGGTCGGCGAGGAGACCTCCTACGACGCCCCGAACGGCAAGACGATCGAGGTCAAGATCGTCGACGCGAAGCCGTACGCCGGCTGACGCATCGTTCGGCACGACACGAAGAGGGCAACCCCGTGGTGGGGTTGCCCTCTTCGTGCATCCGACGCGACGCGTGCGCCGGCTCCGGTGTGCGCGGCCGGCTGGTCCGCCTCAGACGGTGCCAGTCGTCACCTGCGCCGCGACGGAGATGGCCAGCAGCGCGCTGACGCCGAGCAGCAGCCAGCCCCAGACCCATTCGGCCTGGGCCGGCCGTGGCCGACGCAGATCACTGCGCGGGCCCCGCGCCCCGAGGTGGGCGACGACATCGGCCGGAGGCTCGGGGCGGTCCTGGTCGAACGGGCCGCCCTGCGTGTCGGCCCACCACTGTTCCGCCCGCGTGATGCCGGCCTCGTCGCGGGCCCACGCGGCGCGCGTCGCCCGAGCGCGACGCAGCAGGTACAGCGCCGCGACGAGCGCCACCCCCGCGAGAACGAGGCGCACGACGACACCGGTCATCGCGAGGAGTCGAGTGCGTTTCGCAGGTCGGCGACGAGGTCGTCGGCCTCCTCGATGCCCACGGAGAGACGGATGAGGGCGGCCGGTACCTCGAGGTCCGTGCCGGCGACGGAGGCGTGCGTCATCTTCGCCGGGTGCTCGATGAGCGACTCGACGCCGCCGAGGCTCTCGCCGAGGGTGAAGATCTTCGTGGCATTGCAGACCTCGAGCGCGCGCTCCATGCCGCCGGCCACCTCGAAGCTCACCATGCCGCCGAAGCGTTTCATCTGCTTGACGGCGACGTCGTGGCCCGGGTGCGAGGCGAGGCCCGGGTAGTAGATCTTCGTGACGTCGTCACGGCTCGCCAGGAACTCGACGATCTTCTCGGCGTTGTCGCAGTGACGCTCCATGCGCACCGACAGCGTCTTGAGACCGCGCAACGTCAGCCAGCTGTCGAACGGACCGGAGATGGCGCCGATCGCGTTCTGGTGGAAGCCGATGCGCTCCGCGGCGTCTTCGAACTCGGGCACGCCGATGTTCTTCGCGACGACGACCGCTCCCCCGACGACGTCGGAGTGGCCGCCCGAGTACTTCGTCGTCGAGTGCACGACGATGTCGGCGCCGAGCGCGATCGGCTGCTGCAGGTAGCTCGAGGCGAACGTGTTGTCGACGACGAGCAGTGCCCCCGCCTCGTGCGCGACGGCCGCGAGCGCCGTGATGTCGGCGATGCCGAGCTTGGGGTTGGTCGGAGTCTCGACCCAGATCAGCTTGGTCTGGTCGGTGACGGCGGCGCGCACGGCGTCGACGTCGGCGATGGGTGCCGTCGAGTACTCGACGCCCCAGCTCTTCGTCACCTTGTCGACGAGGCGGTAGGTGCCGCCGTAGGCGTCGGTGGGGATGACCATGTGCTCACCCGGGCGCAGGATCGAGCGAATGACGGTGTCCGAGCCCGCGAGACCGGAGGCGAACGCGAAACCCTTGGCGCCGCCCTCGAGAGCGGCGATGCACTCCTCGAGCGCAGTGCGCGTCGGATTGGCCGAGCGGCTGTACTCGTAGCCCTCACGCAGACCGCCGACGCCGTCCTGCTTGTAGGTCGAGGTCTGGTAGATGGCCGGAACGACCGCGCCCGTGCGCGGGTCGGGCTCCTGCCCCGCGTGGATCGCGCGGGTCGTGAAACCGAGGGTCGAGAGGTCGGAGAGGTCTGCGTTCTCGTTGTCGTGCGTCATGCCGACAAGCCTAGTGCTGCGCACCGACAACCCCGAAAGTTGTGCGAATCCGGCACCAAGGCCGCACTGCACACGGCCACTCGGGACACGACGACGGCCCCACCTCGTCGACACGGGGTGAGGCCATCGGGTTCGCTCGGGTCAGACGTCGAGCGCCCGGTCGAGTTCCTTGTAGTCGATGCCGGCCGGCGCCTTGGCGATGACGCTCTGCAGCAGGCCGAGGCGAGCGGCCTTGAGCGCCTCATCGTCAGCCATGACGAGGACGTCGTCGAAGAACCTGTTGAGCGGCTCGGTGAGACCCGAGGCGTCCGCGAACCACTGCGTCAGCGAGTCACCCGAGTGGTCGGGCAGTGCCTCGACGAGCGGAGCCAGCGTCTTCTCGGCCTCGTCGGTGAGCACGGACGCATCGAAGCCCGGCTGGGTGCCCGCAGGCACGATGCGCGTGATGCGCTGCGTCACCTGCACGAGGGCGCGGAACGCCTCGTCATCGCGCAGAGCCTCGACGTCGGCGAGCACCGCGGCCGCGCGACCGGGCGTTCCGGCGCTCGGGCTGAGGGCCGTGACGAGCGCCGCCGAGACGCCTTCGTCGCGCAGCTGCTGGCCGAAGCGGCCCTCGACGAACTCGAGCGCCGACGCGAGCGCCTCGCCCGAGACCTCGACGCCCTGCTCACGCAGTCGCGCGGCGGCAGCGTCGAGACCGCCGCTCACGCTGATGGCGGCCACGGCCGGCACACCGCGCAGGATCGACACGACGCCGAGCGCCGCGCGGCGCAGCGCGAACGGGTCGGACGAGCCGGTCGGCTTCGCGCCGATGGCGAACATCGCGGTGAGCAGATCGAACCGGTCGGCCAGCGCGAGCAGCGCGCCCGGCGTTGATGCAGGCAGCGAGTCGCCCGCCGAGCGCGGCTTCTCCATCTCGAACAGGGCATCGGCCACAGCCGGGGCCTCCCCCGCCTTCAGCGCGTATTCGCGCGCCATCGTTCCGGCGAGGCTCGACAGTTCGACGACCATCGCCGTCGACAGGTCGAACTTCGCGAGCGCGCCGGCACGCGACAACGTTGCCTGCTCATCGCCCGTGAGTTCAACGGACGCAGCGAGTTTCGTCGACACGTCCTTGATGCGGTCCGCACGCTGCGCGAACGAACCGAGACGGTTCTCGAACGTCAGCTTGTCGATCTGCGCGCGGAAGTCGTCGAGCGGAACCTTGAGGTCGGCCTCCCAGAAGAACGCCGCGTCCTCATAGCGGGCCCGCAGCACTGACTCGTTGCCGGCGCGCACGACGTCGTCGTCGATCGAGCCGTTGGCCATCGTGACGAAGTACGGCATGAGCGTGCCGGAGGCGTCGCGCACCGGCAGATAGCGCTGGTGCTTGCGCATGACGGTGGTAAGGATCTGCTCGGGCAGCTCGAGGTAGCGCTCCTCGAAGGTGCCGAGCACACCGTGCGGCTCCTCGACGAGGTTCGTGATCTCGTCGACGAGGCTCGCCTCGCCGTCGATGTCGATCGTGCCGCCGACGCTCTCCGCGAGCGCCAGGGCACCGTCGACGACCTGCCGGCGTCGCGCGGTCGGGTCAAGCACCAAACCGGCCGTTTCGAGCGTCGGGACGAGCTCGTCGGCAGCGGCGACGTCGACGTGCGGCTGCGCTGCGGTGCGCGCGACGTACGTCGTGCGGCCCGTGGTGAGTGAGCCCACCGTCGCGGGGACGACGTGCTTGCCCCACAGCGCGACGACCCAGCGGATCGGGCGGCTGAACGTCAGCTGCGGGTCGTTCCACTTCATGTTCTTGTCGCTGCGTAGGCCGGAGACGACGTCGGCGACGATCTCCCCGAGCACCTCGAGCACACCGCGCCCCGTCTGCGTCTGCTTGACGGCGACGTGCTCGGCACCGTCGAACTCGGCGGTGACGACGTCGTCGACGGAGACGCCCTTGCCGCGCGCGAAGCCCTCGAGGGCCTTCGTCGGCGCACCGTCCTTGTAGGCGGCCGCGACCTTCGGGCCCTTGGCGAGGGTCTCGGAGTCCGGCTCGTGCGCGCTGACCCCGGGCACGGTGACGACGATGCGGCGCGGCGTGCCGACGACGGCGACGTCGCCGTGCTCGAGGCGGGTGCCGGCGAGCGCCGACGTGACGGCGTCACGCACGGCGGGAATCGTCGCGTCGAGCACGTGCGGCGGCATCTCCTCGACGCCGATCTCGAACGTGAACGTCTGCGGCGCGTCGCCGAGTTCGGCTGCGGTGGGCGCCGGTTCGGGCTCCTCGACGGGCTGGGTGACGTTGGGCGCCGACGCGGCCGCCTCCGCCAGCTCACGCACGCGTGACGTCGCCGCGTCGCCCTTGAGCAGCGGGTGACCGAGTTCGGCGCGACGCTCGGTCCACAGTGCACCGGTCTCGCGAGCGAGGCGGCGCATGAGGGAGAACGAGCGCGCACGCTCCGTCGTGGAGACGGCGCCGCGGCTGTCGAGGATGTTGAACGCGTGCGAGCTCTTGAGCACGTACGTCCACGCCGGCACCGGCAGGCGTGCGTCGATGAGGCGCTGAGCCTCGTCGGTGTACTCCTTGAAGAACGCGCGGGCCGCGTCGACGTCGGCGTCGTCGAGGTAGTAGCGCGACATCTCGTACTCGTTCTGCGCGAACACCTCGCCGTAGCTGATGCCCTCGGCGTACGCCATGTCCTTGAAGTGCGTGACGCCCTGCAGCGCCATGAGGATGCGCTCCATGCCGTACGTCAGCTCGACGGCGACAGGCTCGAGGTTCTGCCCGACGACCTGCTGGAAGTATGTGAACTGCGTGACCTCCATGCCGTCGAGCCAGACCTCCCAACCCAGGCCCCACGCGCCGATGGCGGGCTGCTGCCAGTTGTCCTCGACGAAGCGCACGTCGTGCGCGTCGAGGTCGATGCCGAGCGCCTCGAGCGAGCCGAGGTAGAGCTCCTGCGGGTTGCCCGGGTCGGGCTTGAGGATGACCTGGAACTGCGTGTGCGTCTGCAGCCGGTTCGGGTTCTCGCCGTAGCGGCTGTCGTCGGGGCGCACGGAGGGCTCGACGTACGCGACGTGCCACGGCTCGGGCCCGAGCACGCGCATGACGGTGTTGGGGTTCATCGTCCCCGCACCGACCTCGGTGTTGTAGGGCTGCACGACCATGCATCCGCGGTCGGTCCAGTACTTCTGCAGCGTCAACAGGGCATCTTGCATCGTCAGCACGTCGGTCACGCGCCCCAGGTTACCGAGTGCGCACGCGCCCCGCCCATTCGTCCCGATCACGGCGTCACGGCAGACGATGACGGCGCACGCGCCGCCCGGGAACGCGGGCGCTCGTCATGAGTTCCCGCGTCGTCAGCACCTTGGCCGGCGACATCCATCCGCACGACGGCTTGTGGAGCGCGTAGCCACCACCCAGGCTGACGGCCGCGTGGTCGATCAGGCCGTCGGGGTTGCGCCAGACATGGACGACACCAAGGCCGTCGTCGGTGTCATGACGCGGCAGCAACCGCGTCCGCTCTCGCAGCCACGCCTCGATCGGCT
The DNA here is from genome assembly GCF_044909235.1 of Dermacoccus sp. GAS27A. NCBI lineage: Bacteria > Bacillati > Actinomycetota > Actinomycetes > Micrococcales > Dermacoccaceae > Dermacoccus > Dermacoccus sp. GAS27A. Next base: position 319,715 of record NZ_JBIYDW010000003.1, read on the forward strand.
CGCGCTGCATCCACTCCTCACGTGCGCCGTCCACGCCGGCCGCGGCGAGAACGGCACCGAAGCAGTTGGGCCCGCTGGCGCGCGGGAACGTCCCCGCGATCTCACGGGCGCCTGGCAGCACGGCGTCGATGTTGGCCCAGGCCCGCTGGGTGATCTCGCGATGACGACTCGCGCGCAGCCCCTCGACGACGTATGCCACGACGCGCTCGAGGTCGCGCGCGATGGCCGACGCGTCGTCACCGCTACGCCAGAGGTGACGCGTGGGTTGCGCTCGCCTCAGAGACGCAGGCAAGGCGCGTGCCGCCGCGCGATCGAGCCAGCAGATGGCTTGGTCGTCCACGCCGTACAGCAGGAACGTGTCCTTGAGCTCGAACGTCACCCGCTCGGGCTCGTCGCGCAGGCCGAGGTCGTGCGCGACGCTGCGGGGCACGACGAACGGCTGATCGACCGGCATCGTCCAAGCGCGCCACTGGAGCAGCTGCTCGTGCGTCACCTCGATGCCGAGCACCTCGCGTACGGGCGCACCGGACGGGCTCATGCAAGCCTCTTCTGCCATTCGATCATCGTGCCCTCGCGTTCGTAGCCGAGCTCGGAGTTGATCCGCAGCATGTGGGTGTTCGTCTCGTCGTTCCAGGTGCGCTGCACCTCGACGCCCGGCGCGACCTGCGCCAGCAGCAGCGACACCGCAGCCTTGACCCGGTAGCCGAGCCGGCGCCCACGGTGCGCGGCGTCGACGAGGGTGTCGTCCTGGTAGGCGATCCAAGGCGTCTCCGCGGGAACGCTGACGTGCGTGAACGCGGCCATCTGCCCGCTCGGTCGGTGCCACGCCACGGCCTCGACGACGCGTCGGCCCTGAGCGCGTGCGGTGTCGAACAGCTCGTGCACCCGCGCGGCATCCCACGTCTCCGGTTCGATCGCAACGTCACCGAGCGGGGTGTCGGTCGACATCATCGCTCCGAAACGGGCCCGCTCCTCGAGCCACTGCGACGGGAGGTCGTCGACGGCCGTCTCGACGACATACTCGTCGTCGAACGCGAGGGCGGCACGCATCTGTGCGGCGACGGCGTCGCTCACCGGCAGACGCTGAGCGTTGCGCACGCACGTCTGGGCCTGAGCGAACCCTCGGGCAGCGAGGAAGGCGCCTGCGGCGTCAGGCTGGCCGACGGGCGTCTGCGTCTCGACGAGGACCGTCGTACGTCCCTCGTCCTGCATGATCTCCTCCGCGGCTGAGAGCAACGCCGAGCCGACACCCCGTCGTCGCGCGGGAGCCAGCACGTCGAGGTGGAGAAACGCGAGGCGGGTGTTGTCGCGGCGCGGCAGGACGAGCTCGGCGGCACCGACGACGCCAGCTGCTGTGTCCACGCCATCATCCTGGATGTCGGCTGCTCCCCCAACGGCGTCGTCGTCGCACGAGGCTTCCCCCTCGACGGCGACGAACGCATGACGCGTCTCGGATTCCTTGCCCCACATGGCGCGCAGCTCGTCGGCGGGGTAGGCGGTCGTGTGCTTGCCCCACTGCTCGTGGCCCACCGTCATGAACACCTGCGCCCAGGCGTCGAACAGCGGGGCGGACGGGCCGATCTGACGAATGCGCATGGCGACATTGCACTCAGCACCAGCTGCGTACGCAACCGGTTTTTCGGCGCGTCCGCCTGGATCGTGCGACAACCCGTTCATGCCGGCGGAGGCTCGGGCCGGAATGCCTCGACCGCCGGCGGTGTTGTCTCGGAACCCGAGGAAAGGCACCTCATGTTCACTCGAAAGCACACCCGAACGCCCGAGGCGAGCGACCTGCACGACGTCCTCGACGTGCCGATGTTCTCCGAACTGCCCGACGGCTCGGCGACCCTGTACGTCGCGATGGGCTGCTTCTGGGGCGCCGAACGCATCTTCTGGAAGATTCCGGGCGTCGTCACCACGGCCGTCGGGTACATGGGCGGCCACGCCACCGAGCCGACATACGAAGATGTCTGTGGCGGCGGCACGGGCCACACCGAGACGGTCATGGTGGCCTACGACCCGTCGCGCGTGTCCGAACGCGAGCTGCTCAAGGCGTTCTGGGAGAACCACGACCCGACGACCGCGAACCGGCAGGGCAACGACGTCGGCACGCAGTACCGCTCGGCGATCTACTGGACGACGCCGCAGCAGGAGCGCGCTGCCCGCGAGACGTCCGCGCTCTTCCAGGAGGCACTCGACGACGCGGGTCGCGGCGCCATCACGACCGAGATGCGCCCGGCGGACGAGGCGGGCCCCTTCTGGCCGGCGGAGCTGTACCACCAGCAGTACCTGTCCAAGCACCCTGGCGGCTACTGCAACCACGGCTTCAAGGGCGTCACGTGCCCCGTCGGCGTCGCCGACCTGCCCGCGCAGACGGACGTCCTCCCGCCACGCTGACGACGACATGCACGGCGGCCGCTGAGCCGGTGGCCGATCAACCGGCCACCGCGGCGCACCGGCCGTCTCAGCGCACCTGGAAGGCCCGGCTCGTTCCGGTGTAGGCACTGACCTTGCCGTTCCAGCCGTTCTTCCAGTTGCCCTGCTGCACGAGGCGATACGTGCCTGCGGGCGTGCCGCGACGTATGCGCCACTCCACGGTGCATCGCGAGTACGAGACTCCCTCGCGCGACCAGACGTTCGAGGTGTCCCAGTCGTGGTCGTCGGGGACGTCGACCCACGACGAGCCGACCTGACGCTGCACCTTGACGAACGTGTCCATCGTGCGGAAGTCATTCTTCGGGTGGCCGCCGCGGAAGACCGCCCGCACGCTCGAACCAGCCGAGCACGTGGCGTCCGGCTGGGTCAGGACGTCACCGAAGTGCTGCCCGGGTGGGACGTCGTCGAACACGACGCCGGGGCCCTCGGCGCGTGACCGACGTCACACTCATCACCCACCTAGACGATCGTCCAAGCGGTGTGAAGAAATCACTCACCCGAGCCTCGACGGCGAAAGACGCCGCATCAGCCACCCCGCGTGTCGCACGTCACAATCTTCGCCCACGTCTCATCTCCAGTGCCACAACTTGACGCTTTGTCGTGCGCGGCTCTAATCTCGCTGCTGGTCAAGAGATCCGATGCAAAGCCCTGGCTGGTCGGACGGCAACCCTCACACGCGTGGCGGGGTGCTCCAGGTGATGACCCGGCCGCGTCGACCACGCGGCAAGCACGCTCGGCACCCAACGTGACGGCATCCTCGTGAGCCTTCCGTTGCGCTGCCCAGGCCGCGAAAGGTATGCCCCGCACGACACCGCGCACCGCGCCCCACCCCGGCGCTCCCGCCTTCACGCTGACTCCGCGCATCCGCGCCAGCTCCGCGCATTCGCATCCTTGCCGCCTCACCAGGAGAGATCATGACCGACAAGCACACCCCCGCCGACGAGACCTCGACGCCCGCCTCCTCCACGCATGACGCCACGAGCGCCGAGAACGGCGCGAGCGCCCTGCCCCCGAAACCGAAGAACAACACCGGCAAGTACGTCGCGATCGGCGCAGGCGTCCTCGTCGTCGCGCTGGCCGCCGGCATCGGGGCCAAGGTGCTCGGCGGGAGCAGTGACGACAAGCTGACCCACCTCAAGGTGGGCACGACGGAGGCGTCGGACCCGTACTGGAACCAGCTCGTCAAGGTGGGCAAGGACAAGTACGGTCTCGACCTCGAACCGGTCAACTTCTCGGACTACACCCAGGCCAACCCCGCGCTCTCCGAGGGCCAGGTCGACCTCAACCAGTTCCAGCACCTGCAGTTCCTCGCCGACTACAACACGAAGGCGAAGCAGAACCTCACGCCCATCGGCGCGACCTACATCGTTCCCCTGGCGCTGTACTCGAAGAAGCACACGAGCGTCGGCCAGTTCCCCCAGGGCGGCAAGATCGCCATCCCCAACGATCCGACGAACCAGGCACGCGCCTTGCTGCTGCTGCAGAGCGCCGGACTGCTGAAGCTCAAGGGTGGTGGCACCTCGCTGTCGACCCCGGCCGACATCGACGCCGGCGCCTCGAAGGTCACCGTCACAGCGGTCAACGCCGAGCAGACCGCCGCTGCGCTGCCGTCCGTCGACGGCGCGATCGTCAACAACAACTTCGCCGCGGATGCGAAGCTCGACCCGAGCAAGGCCCTGTTCAAGGACGACCCGCATGCGGCCTCGTCGAAGCCGTACATCAACGTCGTCGTCGCGCGCGCCGCGGACAAGGACAACGCCGACTACGCCAAGTTCGTCAAGGCCTACCACGACCCAAGCGTCGAGAAGCTCATCGAGGAGCGCACGAAGGGCACGAGCGTCCTCGTGAACAACTCCGCCTCCGACGTGCAGGGCATCCTCGCGAAGCTCGAGGCCCAGATCAAGGCGAAGGGATCGAAGTGACGGGCCCCTCCCCCACACTGACGAAGGCCGCCGCGCCGGCGAGTGACACCCCGCCCGCCGTCGCCTTCCACGATGTCGGCAAGACGTTCACCCGCGGCAAGAGCCAGGTGACGGCTCTCGACGGCATCACGACGCAGGTGGAGCGCGGACGCATCGTCGCCGTCATCGGTTTCTCCGGCGCCGGCAAGAGCACCCTCGTCCGTCTCATCAACGGCCTGGAGACGCCGACGCGCGGCCACGTGGAGATCGACGGCGTCGACCTCGCGTCGCTGTCCGCGAAGCAGGTGCGCGAGCTGCGCGGTCGCATCGGCATGGTGTTCCAGCAGTTCAACCTCATCCGCTCGCGCACGGTGTACGCCAACGTCGCCTACCCCCTCGAGGTCGCCGACTGGGACAAGGCGCGCCAGGAGGCGCGCATCACCGAGCTGCTCAGCTTCGTCGGGCTCACCGAGAAGGCGTGGGCCTACCCCGACGAGCTCTCCGGCGGGCAGAAGCAGCGCGTCGGCATCGCCCGTGCGCTCGCGACGAACCCGGAGATCCTGCTCGCCGACGAATCGACGTCCGCGCTCGACCCCGACACGACGAAGGACGTCCTCGCGCTGCTGCGCCGCGTCAACGACGAGCTCGGCGTGACGATCGTCGTCATCACCCACGAGATGGACGTCGTGCGCGAACTCGCCGACGACGTCGTCGTCCTCGAGGCCGGGCGGATCGTCGAGTCCGGGCGCACCGTCGACGTCCTCGGCGCGCCGCAGGCGGACGCGACGCGCCGCCTCGTCGACGCCACCCTGCGGAACGTGCCCGACGCACGCGAGAGCGCCCGGCTGCGCGCTGCCCACGACGGGCGCCTCGCGACGCTGACGGTTCACGACCCGCGCGAGTTCGGCCGTGTCCTGGCCCGCATGTCCGCACACGGCGTCGAACCGGAGATCGTGCACGGCGGCCTCACACCGCTCAAGGACGACACCCTGACGACGTTGACGCTCGCCCTGCGCGGCGACGACGCCGCCGTCACCACCGTGCTCGACGAACTGCGTCTCGCCGCCGACGTCGAGGAGGTCGCCGCATGATGCCCGCAACCGATTGGGAGGCGCTGCGCCCCACGATCGTCACCGCGGTGGGCGAGACGCTGCTCATGGTCGGCGCGACGATCATCATGGGCGGCCTGCTCGGCCTCGCCCTCGGCGTGCTGCTCAACACCACACGACGCGGCGGCATCCTCGAGAACCGAGTTCTGCACACGGTGCTCAACGTTCTCGTCAACATCATCCGACCGATCCCGTTCATCATCTTCGCCGCCGCTCTCGGGCCGTTGACGCTCGCCGTCACGGGCTCGACGATCGGTGCGAAGTCGATGATCTTCCCGCTGACGATCGCCTCGACCTTCGGCATCAGCCGCATCGTCGAGCAGAACCTCGTGAGCGTCGACCCCGGCGTCATCGAGGCGGCGCAGGCGATGGGGGCGAGTCCGTGGCGCATCATCCGCACCGTGCTCATCCCCGAGGCGCTGGCGCCGCTGATCCTCGGCTACACGTTCGCGCTCGTCGCGGTCATCGACATGACGGCCGTCGTCGGCGCCATGGGCGGCGGCGGCATCGGTGACTTCGCCCTGTCCTACGGTTACCGCCGCTACGACTGGGCCGTGACGTGGGCCGCCGTCGTCGTCATCATCGTCTTCGTTCAGATCGCCCAGTTCATCGGCAACGCTCTGGCCCGCAAGGCGCTGCGTCACTGAGACACCCTCCGCGCCGCTCGGCGCGAGCATGACGAAGGGCCGCGAGAATCCGAAGAGGATGATCGCGGCCCTTCGCCGTCAGGACGCGTCAGACCAGCGTCCGTCAGACCAACCGTACGTCAGCGAGCGCCGACGGTGGCGACCTTCTGCAGGCTCGAGCGCAGGTCGGCCTGCATGCCCTCACGCTGCTGGACGTGGTGGTGCTTCTTCTTCGTGCTGGACGCGCTGTCCGTCACCTCGTTGGCGGGGCCGGGCTCCGGCTGGGGCACGGGGTCGCACTCGACGTCGGCGTGGCCCGGTCCACCCGTCCGCGCGGGCATCGCGCCGGTGAGGAGGTAGGCGGAGATCTTGTCGTCCGTGCAGGCGATGCCATTGAGCGAACCGGAGTGCGTCGTTCCACCGACGCCCTCGATGAGAGCGCTCTTCGGGAAGCGCTTGCGCACCTCGAGCGCGCCCGGGAACGGCGTCGCACCGTCGTGGGTCTCGGCGATGAGCAGCACCGGCCCGACCTTCGAACCGTCGATCTTCATGGCCTGCGCGTTCGTCGCCTTGACCGGCCAGCTCGTGCACGGGAGGTTGAACATGGCGTTCGCCCACGTCTCGAAGGGCGCCTTCTTGTCGACCTTCGAGTTGTCCGAGAGCCACTTGCTCCACACGTTCGACCACTTGACGTCGGTGCACTGCGTGCCGAGGTAGACCGCGTAGCTGTTGTCCGAGCCCGGCCCGGAGCCGTTGGCGTCGTCGTACAGCGCGGTCGTCGGGCCGAAGTCACCCTTCTGCAGCGCAGCGGCCAGGGCGGCGCCGTCGTCCTCCCAGCCGAAGACGTAGTAACCGGCGTTGAGGTAGGCGTCGGTCCACTCGTCAGGCCCGATCTTGCCGTTTGCGGGCTTCTTCGCGAGCTTGTCGCGCATCGAATACCACTGCTTCTTGATGGCCTTGCCGCTCGTGCCGAGGTGGTACGTCGCGTCGTTGCCCGCGACCCAGTCGAAAAAGACGTCCATGTTCTTGTCGAACGCGATGTCCTGGTTGAGGTTCGCGTCGTACCAGACGTCGCGCGGGTCGACGACACCGTCCATGACCATGCGACGCGTCTGCTTCGGGAACATCGTGGCGTAGACCTGGCCGAGGTACGTGCCGTAGCTGAAGCCGTAGAAGTTGATCTGCTTCTCACCGAGCGCCTTGCGGATCGAGTCCATGTCGCGCACGTTGTCGATCGTCTTCATGTGCGGCATGAGCTTCGCACCGGCAGCCTTGGAGCACGACGCGGAGTAGGCGGCCGACTTCTTCAGCCAGGCCTGCGACGTGCCGGCCTTCGTCACCCGGTAGTCAGGGCGGTTGTAGCCGAAGTAGTTGCCGTCGCAGGCCAGGGTCGGGACGCTGGAGCCCACGCCGCGCGGGTCGAAGCCGATCCAGTCGTACGGGTCGCCGCCCTTGTTGGGCACGGCGCCGCCGAGGCGCGACAGCGTCAGACCGGAGCCGCCCGGGCCACCTGGGTTGACGAGCATGATGCCCTGCTTCTTGGCGTCGCTCGTCTTGTGCTTGATGCGGGAGACGGCGATCTTGATCTTCTCGCCCTTGGGCTTGGCGTAGTCGAGGGGCACCTCGACGAAGCCGCACTGGGCGCCGGCCTTGCTCAGGCGCGCGTTCGCGCAGGTACCCCAGGTGACCGGCGGCGGGGTGTAGGACGAGGAGGCGTCCGCAGTGGGCGTCGCGCCCTGAGCGGGAACGGAACTCGCCGCCGTGACGGGGGCCGACAGCCCGACGCCCAGCAGGCTGAACGCAGCGCCCACGGCGCCGATGGTCTTCTTCATGCGTACTCCCTGGATGGCCTGGTGAACCGCGCGTCCACGAGCGTGTGGCGCCGTGTTCGATCATGCCCCTTGGAATGCGCTGTGTGTCTCCCCTGTGTAACCTTTGTGTAAAGTTCGTCACACTGGGCATGTCGCTCGACAAGTGTGATCAACCCTGAGGGCGCACGAACGGAAACGCGAGCGTCGCACGGATCGGCGCACCGAGCATCATCATGATGGAGCGGTCGACGCCGATGCCGAGCCCACCCGTCGGCGGCATCGCATACTCGAGAGAGCTGAGGAACGCCTCGTCGAGCGACATCGCCTCGACGTCACCGGCCGCGGCCTTGAGGGACTGCTCCATCAGGCGCTTTCGCTGTTCGATCGGGTCGACGAGCTCCGAGTAGGCGGTGCCGATCTCGGCGCCGAACGCGACGAGGTCCCAGCGCTCCGACAGCCTGGGGTCGCCGCGATGCGCGCGGGCGAGCGGTGACGTCTCGACGGGAAAGTCGATGTAGAACGTCGGGAACATGGTCTGGCCCTCGACGAGTTCGTCGTACAGCTCGACGACGAGTTCACCCGCACTCTTCTCGCGCGGCGCGTCGACGCCGTGCGCCGCGCAGACCGCAGCCACCTCGTCCCGCGACGACGCCGACGTCAGCGTCACCCCGCAGGCCCTGGAGACCGCTTCGTGCACCGGGATCGTCGGCCACTGTCCCGACAGGTCGACACGCTCGATCGTGCCGTCGGGGCGGGGGCGTTCGGCGAACTCCCCACCGTTGACGGCCCGCGCGACCGCGAGGAGCACCTCGCGCGTCAGGTCGCGCATCGTCAGGTAGTCGCCGTAGGCGTCGTAGGCCTCGATCGAGGTGAACTCGGGGTTGTGGGTCGCGTCTGCGCCCTCGTTGCGGAAGTTGCGGTTCAGCTCGAACACCTTCTGCATGCCGCCGATGGCGAGCCGCTTGAGGTACAGCTCGGGAGCGATGCGCATGAACAGCTCCATGCCGTAAGCATTGATGTGAGTCTTGAACGGGCGCGCGGACGCCCCACCGTGCACCGCCTGCAGCATCGGCGTCTCCACCTCGGTATACCCGAGTGCGTCGAACGCGTCACGGAACGTCCGCACACCGCGTGATCGGCGCAGCAGCATGCCCATCGAATCACGGTTGACGATGAGATCGAGCGAGCGGTTGCGGATGCGCGCGTCCGGGTCGCGGAACGGTGAGTGCAGGTCGGGGATCGGGCTCAGGCACTTCGCCGCCATCTGCCAGTCGCTGACGTGCACGGACAGCTCTGCGTGCTTCGACGTGACGATCTCGCCCGTCACCGAGACGATGTCCCCGAGGTCGATCCAGTGTCGCCAGTGCTCGTACTTCTCGGCCGGGGTGACGTCGCGCGTCGCCATCGCTTGGAGGCGGGCGCCGTCCTCGTCGAGCACGACGAAGCTGACGCCACCGAAGTCACGCAGGGCCCGCACCCGCCCCGTGACGGAGACGCGCTCGCCCGTGCGGTGATCGGCGGGAAGCCGGCCGTGCGCCGTGACGACGTCCTCGATGCGCGCGGTGCGCGGCACTGAAACGGGGTAGCCCTCGACGCCGCCGGCCTCCATGCGGGCGAGCTTCTCGCGGCGCACGCGCTGCTGTTCGCTGCGGCGCGGCTCGGGCATCCGCGGGGTGAGTGCGTCCGCCTCGAGGGCCTGGACTCGCTCGACGAAGACGGCTTCGGGGCGCGGCGGCTGATGGTCGGCCGGCTTGGGCCCGACGAGCAATCGCGGCCCGATGAGGGGGACGAAACCCTCGGCCACACCCATCGCGAAACCGGCACGCGGGACGGTGAGCTCGGCGTCGTAGCAGAGGAAGCGCGGCACCCATTCGGGGTGGTACTTGTCGTTCGAGCGGTAGAGCGTCTCCAGTTGCCAGAACTTCGACGCGATCGAGAGCGCCTTGTCCGTGACGCGGGTGATGGGGCCGGCGCCCACCTCGTCCGCATCGGCGAAGACGTTGCGGAAGACTGCGAAGTTCAACGAGATGCGCCGGATGCCCAGTGCGGGTGCCGCTTCGGCGAGGTGCGTGACCATGAACTCGTTGAGGCCGTTCTCGGCCTGACGGTCGCGGCGCATCAGGTCGAGCGACAGCCCGCGCGAGCCCCACGGGACGAAGGACAGGAACCCCCGCACGGCGCCACGGGCGTCGTGGGCGGTGATGACGACGCAGCGCCCGTCCGCGCGGTCACCAAGCCGGTTGAGGGCCATCGAGAATCCGCGCTCGGTCTCGTTGCCGCGCCACTCGTCGGCGAGCCGCGAGAGTTCGGCCAGTTCGTCGTCGCCCAGTTCGTCGTGGCGGCGTACCTGGGTCGTGTAGCCGCAGCGTTCGACGCGGGTGACGGCCTGGCGGACGGGACGCATCGAGCGCCCGCGCAAGGAGAAGGTGTCGGTGTCGATGATGGCCTCGTCACCGAGCGACCACGCCTTGAGCCCCGCCTCGATGTAGGCGCGCGCTCCCCTCGTGCTGGCGGAGAGGACGGCGGGGTACAGCCCGTGCTCGCGGCACTGGCCGAGCCACACGGCGATGGCGTCGTCCCAGGACTCAGCTCGCCCGATGGGGTCGGCGGACACGACGCTGACGCTCCCCTCGTTGCGGAACGTGACGGCGGCGCGGCCGTCAGGGGCGAAGACGACGGCCTTGTCCCGACGCGTGGCGAAATACCCCAGGGAGTCGTCCTCGCCGTGCTCGAGCAGGAGACGGCGGATGCGCAGTTCCTCGTCGGCGTCGATGAGCCCGGAGCCGCGGCCCGAACGCCAGAGGACGAGCAGCGAGAAGATGAGGACGAGGGTCGACACCGTGCTCGCGACGACGAAGGTCCATTCGTACCCGTGGTGCCCTCCGAAACCCGGGCTGGCCGGCGGTGTCCTGACGCCGAACGTGCTGCGGACCGACCAGACGAACTTTTGCCCGAGGGTGTCGAGATCACGCGGGAACGACAGGGTGAGCAAGAACGCGACGACGAACGACAGGAACAGACCTCCGATGAGGCTGATGAGTGCCGCCGTCTTCGAGCCGGAACTGAACCGCGCTCGGAACGCGGGGCGCGCGAGGAGCACGACGACGAACGACGTGACACTCAGAGCCAGGATGGCCGCGCACACACCCGGCGACGTCTGGAACTGCGCCCAGTCGCGATAGACGCCACGCACGTGGAGACGGTTGATCATCTGGGTGACCTGGTGCGCGAACAAGAGACGCGCGAGCGAGTCCAGCACCGAAAGCCCCATGACGACCGCGAGGACGGTGTGCGCCGGACGGAAACGACGGCGGATACCGCCTGCGAGGACGAGAGCCATGCAGGCGGCGAACAGGGACGGCTCACTCGGGATGTTGACCCAGCCAAGGACGTCCATGACGACGCGCAGGATCACGCTGCGGTGGAAGAACACTCCGGCGAGAGAGACGAACGCCGCCAGCACGAGCAGCCGGCCGGCCCAGATCGCGACCTTGTCCCGCCACCCATGATCCCGCCAACGATTGCACGCCTCGACCGACGACGTGAGGCGCTCGTTCTTGTTCCCCGTCTCCACCACGGCACGACACTAGCCCCGGGACGTGAGGAAACACTGGAGATCCCCCGATGTTCCAATGAATCCCTGATGTGGCCGTGGAGTGCGCCCGGGCGACGATTCACGGTGGACGCCATGGTTTGTGGCCACGGCTTTGTGGTGGACGTAGAAATGCGTGATGGTCTTGAACTACTCAACCCCAGTCTTTCGGGGGAGCTGTTCAAGACCATCACGTCTTGGAAGAAGTCCGGCGGTGTCCTACTCTCCCACACCCTACCGAGTGCAGTACCATCGGCGCTGAAGGGCTTAGCTTCCGGGTTCGGAATGTGACCGGGCGTTTCCCACTTCGCTATAACCACCGTAACACTATGAAACATATCAAACCCATCATGGTGGGTGTGTTGTTTCAGAATTACACAGGGACGCGAGCACTAGCACAACAATATTCAGTGTGATAATAAGTTATCGGTTCATTAGTACCGGTCAGCTACAACCATTACTGGTCTTCCACATCCGGCCTATCAACCCCATCGTCTCTAGGGA